>JBBQHX010000030.1:0-21564 GCA_038324385.1 Gemmatimonadales bacterium
GACCCGGTTGGTGAGGTCGGCCATGACTGTCCTCTGAGGGATTGAAGTGGTGTCCAGCGTACTAATAGAACACTGCCAACGTCACATCACCAGTCCACCGTCCACCACGAGCACCTGCCCCGTGATGTAGGCGGCCTGGTCGGACGCAAGGAACGTGACGAGCTGCGCCACATCGGCCGGTGTGCCGAGCCGCTCCAGCGGGATCTGGGCGCTCATCGCGGCGCGGGCGTCGGGGGTCATCGCGGCGGTCATGTCCGTGTCGATGAAGCCGGGCGCGACAACGTTCGCGAGGATGTTCCGGGAGGCGAGCTCCTTGGCCACCGACTTGGTGAGCCCGATCAGCCCCGCCTTGCTGGCCGCGTAGTTCGCCTGTCCCTTGTTCCCCGTGATGCCGACGACGCTGGCGATGTTGATGATGCGGCCCCACCGCTGCTTCATCATCCCTCGCGTCGCCGCGCGGATGGCCACGAACGCAGCCCGAAGATTGGCGTCCAGCACCGCGTTCCAGTCGTCGTCCTTGATCCGGAGCAACAGATTATCGCGGGTGATGCCGGCGTTGTTGACGAGGATGTCGAGGCGCCCGAATTCAGCCTGTACGGCCTCGACCAGCGCCGTCACCTGCGCGGGGTCGCTCACATCGCAACCGAACCCCCGGGCGCGCTCACCGAGCTCGGCGGCTGCCGCCCGCGCACGATCGGCGTCGCGTCCAACGACGGCCACGGACGCGCCCGCTTCGAGGAGTGAGGCGGCGATCGCCCGCCCGATGCCACGCGTACTGCCGGTGACGAGCGCGACGCGCTCGCTGAGATCGATGTGCATCAGGAGAGAAGCTGAAGAAGTGCCTCGACCTCGGCGGCCGTACCACAGGCTTGCGTGCGGACAGCGGGACTGATTCGGCGGACGAGCCCGGCCAGGACGTTGCCGGGTCCCATCTCGAGGTAGAGCGCATCTGGATAGTCGGCCGCCAGGCGCTCGACCAGCTCCGTCCACCGCACCGGCGCGGTGAGCTGCTGGTGGAGGAGCCGCTCAGCGGCGGACGCCGCCGTTATGGCCTGGCCCGTCACGTTCGAGTAGACCGGGAATGCGGGATCGGTGAGAACCGCCGCCGTGAGCGCCCCAGCCAGGCCATCCGCCGCCGGTGCCATCAGCGGGGAGTGAAAGGCGCCGCTCACGTTCAGTCGCATCGTGCGGCGGGCCCCCTGCTCCTTCGCCAGCTCCATCGCTCGCTCGACGCCCGGCACGGTGCCCGAGACCACGACCTGCCCGGGGCTGTTGTAGTTGGCCGGCACGACCTCCCCGGCCTCGGCGGTCGCCTGCGCGCACAGCGCCTCGACCCCGCCGCTCAGATCGCCGAGGATCGCCGCCATCGCGCCGGCCTGTGCGCGGCCGGTCTCGTACATCAATTCGCCACGGCGCCGCACGAGCCGCACCCCCCGCGACAGCTCGAGACTGCCGGCGGAGTAGTAGGCGGTGAACTCACCCAACGAGTGACCGGCAGCGGCGCGGACGCGACCTGCCGCGGCAGCTGCGATCGCGGCCCAGACCGCGGCTCCGTGGAGGAAGAGCGCCGGCTGCGCGTTATGCGTGAGCGTCAGCTCCTCGTCAGGCCCGGCGAACGCCAGATCGCTGATCGAGACGCCGAGGGCCTCGTCGCCGCGTTCGAAGACGTCGCGGGCGGCGGGGAAGGTGGCGACGAGATCCTGCGCCATGCCGCGCTTCTGCGAGCCTTGGCCCGGGAAGAGAAGAACGAGATCCATGATTCAGTGACGAACGGGAGTGCGCGTCGGCCGATGCACGGCCGAGTCAGAACCGAACGACCATCGAGGCCCAGGTGAAGCCGGCGCCGAACGCGCACAGCAGCACCGTGGAGCCGGGCGGAATGCGACCGCTCGTGACGGCTTCCTCGAGCGCGATGGGGATCGAGGCCGACGAAGTGTTGCCGTACCGATCGACGTTGACGAACACCTTCTGCATCGGGATCCCCGTGTGCTTCGCGGTTGCCTCGATGATGCGAATGTTGGCCTGATGGGGAACGAGCAGGTCGATGCCGGCCGGCGTGATCCCTGCGCGCTCGAGGGCGCGATCACAGGCATCGGCCATGGAGCGCACGGCGTGTTTGAACACCTCACGGCCGGCCATCTGCACGAAGTGCGACCGATCGGCAAGCACCGCGTCGGAAAACGGGGAGCGTGCTCCACCGCTCGGACGGACGAGGAGATCGGCGAGGGTGCCGTCGCTGCGCATGTAGCTCGAGAGAATCCCCGTGCCATCCCCGTCGGCCGGGCGGAGGATCGCCGCGCCGGCACCGTCACCGAAGAGCACGCAGGTGGCACGATCGGTCCAGTCGATGATGGCGCTCATCTTCTCGGCGCCAACGACGAGAACCGTGCTGGCGGCACCGGTGGCGATCAACCCCTCGCCGACGGTGAGGCCGTAGATCCACCCCGAGCAGGCCGCGGCGAGATCGAAGGCCGCCGCGCGTGAGGCACCCAGTTCGGCCTGCACGTCCACGGCCGTCGAGGGAAGCAGCCGATCGGGCGTCGCAGTGCTGACGATGATCGTGTCGAGATCGGCTGCGGTGACCCCCGCGAGCGCCATCGCCTGACGAGCGGCGGCCGACGCCATCGATGTCGTCGAGACCTCGGTGCCGCCCACCCGCCGTTCGGAGATGCCGGTGCGCTCGACGATCCATTCGTCCGAGGTCTCGATGCCCAGCGCGGCGAAGTCGTGATTGGTCATCACGTGGTCGGGCACGCCACGACCGACGCCGGCAATTCGCGCGACGGGTCGCTTCACGCGACGCCCTCCGGCTCGCCCGCACGCGCGGCCGCGGGGGGCGCAAGACGGCGGCCGATGTGGTCGCTCATGTGGGCGTCGACGGCGAGGGCGGCGCCGAGAATGGCGTTCTTGATCGCGCGGGGAGCGGATCTGCCGTGGCAGATGATACTGACGCCGCGCACGCCGAGCAGCGGGGCTCCGCCGCGTTCGGAGTAGTCCAGCTGACGCAGGACGGGCGCGAGCTGCTCCTGATCGAGCCCGCCGTGCCGGCCGACCAAGTGGACGATGAAGGGCGCGACCCCTTCGTAGAACTTGAGGACGACGTTGCCGACGAACCCGTCGCAGACGACCACGTCGATCGGCCCCCGGTCACTCGCGCCCGCGGGGAGGTCGCGCCCCTCGACATTCCCCTGAAAGTTCAACCCGGGGGCAGCGCGGAGCAGCTTGTGGGCTTCCTTCACCGCGGCGTTCCCCTTCTCTGCCTCCTCCCCGATCGAGAGCAGCCCGATGGAGGGATTCGGACGTCCGAAGATGTCTTCCGCGTACACCGCGCCAAGTCGCGCGAACTGCACCAGTTCCGCGGCGGCGCAGTCGACATTCGCACCGGAATCGAGGACGATCAGAGGTTGGATCGCGCTCGGGAAGATCGTCGCGATCGCCGGGCGCGTCAAACCGGCGTGCAGTCCGAGGTTGAACGTCGAGGCGGCCATCTGCGCGCCGGTGTTCCCGGCGGACACGAACGCATCCGCCAATCCCTCGGCGTGCCGGCGGATGCCGACCACCATGGAGCTGTTGGGCTTGCTGCGCAGGGCGACCGAGGGGCGATCGGTCATGGCGATCGTATCCGGCGCCTCGACGATCGTGATCGCGCTTCGCGCCCGCTCCGCCACATCGGCGAAGTCGGAGCGCAGAAAGTCGTCCAGCACGAGCTGGACGACGGCGGTCTGACCGACTAGCTGGATGGTGTGCTCGGGCGCCAGATCCCGCAGGGCGAGCAACGCGCCGGCTACCGGCGCATGGGGGGCAAAGTCGCCCCCCATGGCATCCAACGCGATGCGGGCCAAGGTTACGCTACCTGGGCCGCAACTCGCTGCTTCCCGGCGTAATAGCCACACTCACCGCACACGCGGTGGGGGCGCTTCATGCTCTGGCACTGCGGACACGCCTGCACGGCGATCGCGGGCGCGACCTTGTGCGTGTTGCGGGCGCGCTTCTTCCGCTTCGAGGTGCGGCGTTTCGGGACGGCCATGGAAGTATCGTCTAGTGAAAAGGTATCAATCAGGACTGCTCGCCTGACGGCGCATTCTGCTGCGCCGCGCGGAGCGCGTCCCACCGCGGGTCGACCACCGCCGCGCACGAGCACGGCCCGGCATTCAGGTCGGCGCCACACGTGAGGCACAGTCCCTGGCAATCGTCACGGCACTGCACGAACGCCGGAGCCGCGAGCAACCAGTGCTCGCGGATCGCCGGACGCAGGTCGAGGTCATGCTGTCGCTCGTCGAGCGTGTAGACATCGGGATCATCGGTGATCTCCGCGTCGTCCGCTTCGACGAACATCACATGCGCCTCTTCGGACACGCCCACTTCCACCGGTTCGAGGCACCGGCGGCAGTCACCCGAGATCTGGCCAGCGAGCGTTCCGCTGAAGTAGTAGCGTCCGGACCCCGCGTTCGACAGGCGACCGGTCACCTGCACCCCATCGAGGGGCCGGCGATCGTCCGCTGTCCACACGTCGTCATCCGACGCGAGAACATCGTCCACGACGACCGGATTTCCATCGAGAAGCCGAAGGTCAAAGCGCAGCATAGCCATACAAACTACCCGACCCGGGCAGCGCGGTCAAGTCGGTGACGCCTTGTGACTTGGACCGCCTGCCCGCTCCTGACATCAGAGCCCGTCGGCTTCCGCGAAGAAGAAGCGCGACTCGCGAGCGGCGTTCTCGTCGGAATCGGACGCGTGGATCGAGTTCCGCTCCTTCGACTCGGCGTAGAGCTTTCGCACCGTGCCGTCAGCGGCCTCGGCCGGGTCCGTCGCGCCGATCACGCGACGGAGCGTCGCGACGGCGTCGTCACGCTCGAGGACGAGCGGCATGCACCGGCCCGAGGTCATGAAGGAAACGAGTGAGCCGTAAAACGGACGCTCGCGGTGCACTTCGTAGAACGCCTGCGCCTGCGCTTCCGAGAGGCGAAGGACGCGGGCCGCGCGGACCGCGAATCCTCCCTGCTCGAGGAGGGCGATGATCTTGCCGGCCTTGCCGGCCTCGAAGGCGTCGGGCTTGACGATCGTGAGCGTGGTGGTGCCTGCCATGGTCGGGTCCTGGAGAAGAGAAAGAGAGTTCGAGTGGATCAGGAGCCGAGGAGCTTTCGCACGATGTCGCTTCGAGTGAGCACACCGACGAGGCGTCCCTCCCGCACGACCGGCACCCGATCCACATCCTTGTTGATGATGAGCGACGCGACCTCGGCGAGGGGCTGGTCCGGAGAGACACAGAGCACCTGCCGCGTCATCGCGTCGCGAACCAGCCTGCCCTGCGCGGAGGCACCGCGCGCGGCACCCTGCAGATAGACGGCGAGCATGTGCCGCATCAGTTCGCGCTCGGTCAGAAGGCCGATGACCTGCCCGTCTTCGCTGACCACCGGCAGCGCCGACAGTCCGGCGCGTACCATCGTCTGGGCCGCCTCCCACAGTGGGGCGTCCGGTCCGACGGTTCGCAGCCGTTCCGTCATCAGGTCGCGCACGGCGAGCTGCTCGGGGAGCTCGATGTTCGCGAACAGCGGCAGCGCCGCGACCGCCTCGGCCGTCGGCGCGGCGAGAACCGTGGCCACCGACTCCGGTCGCGAGAGCACGCGGGCGAACGCGCTCAGCAGCTGGAGGTAGCGTGCCGCCTGGCGCGGCGGTGCCACGATCAGCATCACGATCCGTGCGCACTGCCGCTCGCCGTCTCCAACCTCGCGGCAGAGTGGCGTGGGCGAGATGCCGATGGCGACGCACAGGTCCGGGACGGCGTCGGTGCGCACGTGCAGGAGCATCGCCCGATCGCCGAGGGCGACGGTGTCTTCCGGCCGCTGTTCGGCCAATCGACGCCGGAGCCGTTCGACATCCCCCACCGCGCCAGAGGCCACCAGACGCGCGGTGAGCACGTCGGCGGCCTCGGCGAGTGTCGCCGACTGCAGCGGCACGACCAGGCGGTCGGCCGCGATGCAATCGGAGAGTCTCACATCCGCTCGCGCAGCAACCCGACGACGTCGATCGGGCGCTTCGCGACACCCATCCCCGCGTCGTTGAACGCGGCGATCTTCTCTTCGGCCGTGCCGCTGGAGCCGGAGATGATCGCGCCGGCATGCCCCATCCGGCGTCCTGGCGGCGCCGTCTGGCCGGCGATGAAGCCCACCACCGGCTTCGTCATGTTCTCCTTGACGAAGCGTGCGGCCTCCTGCTCGTCGGTGCCGCCGATCTCACCGATCATCACCACTACTTTCGTCGCCGGATCCGCCTCGAAAGCAGCCAGTGTGTCGATGAAGCTGGTGCCGTTGATCGGGTCGCCGCCGATGCCCACGCACGAGGTCTGGCCGAGGCCGGCGCGCGTCATCTGGTTGACGACCTCGTAGGTGAGCGTTCCCGAGCGGCTGACCAGCCCGACGGGGCCGGGCGTGCAGATGCGACCGGGGATGATGCCGACCTTGGACTGGCCCGGCGAGATCGCTCCGGGGCAGTTCGGGCCGATGAGGCGTGCGCCCTGCTCGGCGATGTAGGGCACGACCCGCGTCATGTCGAGGACGGGAACGCCCTCGGTGATGCAGATGACGAGCTGGATGCCGGCCGCGGCGGCTTCCATCATCGCATCGGCGGCGTACATCGGGGGGACGTAAATGACGCTGGTGTTCGCGCCCGTCTCCTGCACCGCCTTGGCCACCGTGTCGTAGATCGGCACGCTGTCGTCGAACTTCTGCCCGCCCTTTCCGGGCGTGACACCGGCGACGACCTTCGTGCCGTACTCGATCATCTGGCGGGCGTGGAACGAGCCGTCGCGGCCCGTGATGCCCTGGATGACCAGCTTGGTGTCATTGTTGATGAAGACGCTCACGCTGCTGCCTCCTTGCCGGTAGCGAGCGCGACGGCCTTCTGTACCGCCTCGTCCATGTCGGTCATCGCGGAGAAACCGTTCTCCGTGAGAATCTTCACGGCGATCTCGTCATTCGTGCCCGTCAGGCGGATGACGATCGGGACCGTGAGCGGGTTCTGCTTCGTCGCGGTGACGATGCCGTTGGCAACATCATCGGTGCGGGTGATGCCGCCGAAGATGTTGAACAGGATCGCCTTGACGTTAGGGTCGCTGGTGATGATGCGCAGCGCATTGACGACCTTCTCGGGGTTCGACGAGCCGCCGATGTCGAGGAAGTTCGCCGGATCGCCGCCGTAGTACTTCACCAGATCCATGGTCGCCATCGCGAGGCCGGCGCCGTTGACGATACAGCCGACGTTACCGTCGAGCTTGATGAAGGTGAGGCCCGCCTTGCGCGCCTCGACCTCGCTCGGAGCCTCGCTGCTCTCGTCCCGAAGCGCCTCGACGGCGGGGAGACGGTCGAGTTCGTTGTCGTCGATCACCATCTTCGCGTCGAGCGCCAGCACCTCGCCGGTGGGCGTCACGACGAGTGGGTTGATCTCCGCCAGCGACGCACCGCTCTCGGTGAACGCCGTATAGAGCTGCTGCATCATCTTGGCCGCGGCGCGCGCCTTCTTCGCGTCGGGATAGAGGAAGAAGCCCATCTGCATGGCTTCGAACGGCAGCAGGCCGTACCGCGGATCGACCGGGTGCTTCATGATGCGATCCGGCGTTTTCTCGGCGACTTCCTCGATGTCGATGCCGCCGTCGGGGCTGACCATGAAGACCGCCTTCTTCGACGCGCGATCGACGATGATGCCGACGTAGGCCTCACTCGCGATGTCGGCGGCCGGTGTGACGAGCACCTTCTCGACGGGGAGGTCCTTGATCGTCATGCCGATGATCTTCGTGGCGATCTCGCGGGCCTCTTCGGGTGTCTTGGCGAGCTTGACGCCACCGGCCTTGCCGCGGCCACCCGCATGCACCTGCGCCTTCACGACGACGGTGCCGCCAAACCGGCGCGCGATCTCCTCGACCTGCTCGGGGGTCGTTGCGACCTCACCGGGCGGGATGGGGATGCCCGCGTTCCGGAAGATCTCCTTCGCTTGGTACTCGTGAATATTCACGAACGCTCCAGTGTGATGGTCGATCGTGCCGATGGAACGGCGCGGCGGTTCGCCGCTGCCAGCGCGGCAAGCTATCGATCGAGGGAAAGTGCGGCAAGTCCGCGCGCGGATACGGGATAGCGCGTTTAGGCGAGGTCGTGCATGACCGGTGACGCCAACGTGCGCGGTCAGCGCGGCGGACGTCCGAGCAGGCGGCCTAACGCGTCATACGAGGTCCCGAACGACACCCAGTCGCCGCGACGCAGCGCCGCGTGCGCCGAGTCGTACAGCACGCCGGCCCGGGCGCGCAACGCGGGTGCATCGTCGTCCGCCGCCGCCGCCGGCAGTCCAGGCTCGTCCGGGGCGAGCACGGCCGCGGCGAACGAGGATGCGAGCCGCGCGCCACCGGCCGCTCTCCCGTCCCGAACCGCAACGCCGGCAAGGCGGGGCGGATCAGTCTGTGGCCAGGCGTAGTACGACTGCAGGATCACCAGCGAGCCGTTGAGCGGAACGGCGCGCATAGCGCCGGCGACCACCCGTCCCTCCCCCGACGCGCTCGCCTCGCTCGATAGACCGCGCAGCGCATCGACGCTCGTGTCCCAGCGAAGAAAGGCGTCCCCGACCGGTTCGAACACCGCCCGCGGATCGCGCCCCCCGCGCGCGACCACCACGCCGGCGACGCGCGCATCGCGCCGCCCGATGACCGGGATCGTGGTCTGAAGGACCCCGTCCCGGGCGACGAAGTACGTCGGGCCGAACCGCTCGACGAGAGAATCGATACCGGTAGTCAGCACCACCTGCCCCACCGGCCGCGGGGCCGTGCGCGCACCAACTTCCGCCAGTGCCAGCGCCTGGACGCGCGCGCTCTCGAGCGGCGGCGGAATGGCCGCGACGAGTTCGGCGGGGACGTCGCTCCAGTCGCTGAACAGCGATGGAAACCGGTCGAACCAGGTGCGCGCGATTCGATCCGCGCCGGGCGCCCGCACCAGCCGCACGTTGCCCGTCCGCGCATTCACGAGCGCGGTGGCCGCGTGCCGATAATACGTCCACGACTCCTCCCGCACCGGCAATCGTCGGCTGAGCGGATAGGTCGAGGACGCGATATACAGATGGTCGATCCAGAAGAGCGTGTCGCCATGCGTCGCGATCGAGAGACGCTCACCGGACCGGAAGAAGGGCGCGAGGGTGTGGATCCGCTCGCGCACGTCTCGACGACTGATGATACGCGCGAACGGGGGGAGATCGCCGAAGGCGAGGCGGACGTTCTGATGCGCCCACGCCTGCACGAGGCGCTGCCATCCGGTCTCGAGCCGCGGTGTGGCGACGGTCGCGGCCGAATCGGTGAGGATCAGATACCCCTCGGCCCCCTCATGCACCAGAACCGACAGGAGCGGCCGGACGTCCAGTTCGGCAAACGGATAGCGCCCGTCGTTGCCGACGCGTGTCGGGTCGCTGCGGGTGAGCCACCACGAACCGGGGAGCGCACTGGAGTCCGCCCCGGTCCGTCGCTCGAGCGTGAGCAGTCGCAGCCCGCTGTCCGACCCTTCCCACCCGGTGACCTCCTGCAGTTCGCCTCGGGCCCGCGCGCGCCCGATCGCGACGGCCAGCGCACCGGCGTCCCAGGAGGGCACACGTGCGGCCAGGTCGCTCTCCTGCCTGAACTGCGGCACCGGATTGGCCAGCACCAGGCTGTCGACGGCAAAGGCCTGCTGCGTGTAGCCGTTGCGCGTCTCGCGGTACGGACGATCGCGCACGTCGGCGTTGGCGATCGGATGCATCCAGCCGTAGGCGGCCGGAATCACCTGACGAAAGAGAATCGTCATCACGATCAGAGCCGTGACGATCCCGAACGCCACACGCGTCTGACCGGTCCAGCCGGCCCAGAAGACCAACAGCGCCGCGGCTACGGCAAAGACCGACAGAACAATGCGCAGGGCGAGCCCCGGCACGTGATCGAGCATCGTGAAGCCGTCGTTGGCCGCGTCCAGGAGCAGTTCATAACGTTCCAGACGGAAGCCCCAGGCGAGCAGCAGCAGGAGCACGGCGCCCAGCACGAACACGTGGCGCCGCACGTGGCGCGTGAGGCGCAGCCGTCCGTCGCGCCAGCCGAGGCTCGACGTGAGCGCGTAAAGGCCGAGTACCAGTGCAGTGGTCGTGACGAGCGTCGCGACTGCCCATCGGTGCGACGCACGTTCGAGCGGGAGCCAGGCGACGTAGAAGCGCAGGTCGCGCGACAGGTAATCATCGACCTTGCCGAACGGCCCCAGATGGCGCGCGAGGGCGAGGTCGGTCCATCCGGCGTGCACAAACGAGAGCAACGAGCCGCCGACGATCGACGCGAGCGTGATCGCCAAGAGCATCGTGCGTGGCGAGACCTCCTCCGAAAACGCGACGTTTGCCACACGACGCGGGAGCAGCAGCGACAGGATGCTCGCGCGCACCGCGTACAGGTTGGCGAGCAGAAATAGCGACCCGAGGACGGCGAAGCCGCCGCGCAGGACCGCGGTATCGACGGCCTTCTCGCGCCAGAGCGCGGCCGCGCCGACGGCATCGTACCAGTAGAAGTCGGCGATGACGGCGGCGGCGAGCCGCCCGATGATCAGTGCGACCGCGACGACGCCAAGGAGGATGAAGCCGAGCCGGCGGCGAGGCACGTCAGGCGCCGAGGCCTTGCGACGCGAGCCAGCCTTCCATCTCGCCCCGGATCTCGCCGAGCCGTTCGGCTGTGAGGGCCTCGAAGCGGGTCACGAGGATCGGCTGGGTGTTGGACGCGCGGATCAATCCCCAGCCATCGCCGAACAGGACGCGGACTCCGTCGACCTGCACGACGTCGTACCGCGCGGTGAAGTGTGCCGCGGCGGCCTGAACGATCTCGAACTTCCGCTCGTCCGGACAGTCGACGCGCAACTCCGGCGTCGAGACGAACTTCGGGACATCGGAGAGCAACTCGTCAATCGACCGGCCGCTGTCGGCGACGATGCGCAGGAGTCGTGCGGCGGCGTAGATGGCGTCGTCGTGGCCGTAGAAGCCTTCGGTGAAGAACATGTGCCCCGACATCTCGCCGGCGATCGGCGCGTGCCGCTCCTTCATCTTCTCCTTGATGAGTGAGTGCCCGGTCTTCCACATCACCGCCTCGCCGCCCGCGGCCGTGATGGCATCGGGAAGCGCCTGTGAGCACTTCACGTCGAAGATGATTGCCTGCCCTGCTCCCGTGCGCGCCAGGACGTCACGCGCATAGAGGATGAGCACATGATCGCCCCAGATGATCGTTCCGTGCCGGTCGACGACACCGATACGATCGGCATCCCCGTCGAAGGCAATGCCCAGATCTGCCTGCTCCTGCCGCACGGCGGCGATGAGATCCTGGAGATTCTCGACGACCGTCGGATCGGGGTGGTGGTTCGGAAAGGTCCCGTCGCTCTCGCAGAAGAGATACGTGGGCGCGACGCCGAGCCGGTCGAACAGGTCGCGCGCCACAAGGGCCCCGGCGCCGTTTCCGCAATCGACCACCACCCGGAGCGGGCGCGAGATCGGGCCGGTTCGCGTCAGGATGTCGTCGACGTAGCGATCCAGCACTGCCTCATGGCGCACGGCGCCCACCGGCTCCGCGATAGGCACCTCGGACCGGGCGATGCCGAGCAACGTCTGGATCGCATCCCCGTGCACCGACTCCGTGCCGAGGCACATCTTGAAGCCGTTGTACTCCGGAGGGTTGTGCGAGCCCGTGATCTGGATGCCGCCGTCTACATCGAGCTGGTGCAGCGCCCAGTACAGCGCCGGCGTCGGCACGACGCCAATGTCCACGACGTCGACCCCCTGGCTGGCCAGCCCCGCCACCAACGCATCCCGAAGTCGATCGCCACTCGGCCGATTATCGCGTCCGACCGCGATCGCCCCGTGGCGCCCGTGCCCGCGGGCGTACCGGGCATAGGCCACCCCGATGCGCCGTGCGGCATCGACCGTGAGATCTTCATCGACGATCCCGCGGATGTCATACTGGCGAAAAATGGTGGCGCTGATCGGCATGAGCGTGTGCGGAATGGGCAGAGCGGTAGGCGACCACACGGCGGGTGCATCGGGACCCGCCGCCGGTGGAACGTGGGCAATCTGGGGTGTCGTGGCCGGCGTCAGGCGAACCGGCGAGGAAGACGCCGGGTTCCGCTATGGGGTGCCCACGAGCGCCGCCGCGGGGAGCAGGGGCGCGGCGGGGGCGAGCGGTGCGCCCGCCCCGAGCACTGGCGGCGCGATCGCGCGATCGGCCGGTGCACTCGAGCGGGCCAGGCGAACGATCGGGTTGGGATAGATCCCGAGCAACAGGATGACGGCCACCGAGGCGGCAATGACGAACCTGGTGGCGAACTGCGCCTCGCGTGGCTGGGCCGCGGCAGGATCGCGGGGGCGCATGAACATCACGACGATGACATACAGATAGTAGCCGGCCGAGATCGCGCTGGTGATCACGAGCAGCACGGCAAGGCGGGTTTGCGGGGACGGTGCCTGCAGGGCGGCCTGCAGCACGTACCACTTGGCGAAAAAGCCGATTCCGCCAGCGAGCGGAAAGCCGAGCAGCGCGAGCATGAACACCGCCATCGCGACCGCCAGCCCGGGGCGCACTGTCCAGAGCCCCGTGTAGCGCTCGAGGTCGGCCATGCGGTCGTCGGGACCGGCGAGCGAACTGACGACGGCAAATGCCCCGATCGTAGCGAGTGAATAGGCGAGCAGGTAGAACACCAGCGCCGCCACGCCCGCCGACGTCCCGGTCACGAGGGCGACAAGCAGATAGCCGGCGTGCGCGATGCTCGAATAGGCGAGCATCCGCTTGATGTTCCGCTGCGCCAGTGCGACGATGTTCCCGCCGACCATCGTGATCGCTGCGAGCCACCAGAGGGCGGTGTGCCACTGCTCGAACGCGTTTGGCAGTGCCTCCAGGGTGACGCGCAGGAAGGCAGCGAACGCGGCGGCCTTCACCGCCGACGCCATGTAGGCCGTGTATGGCGTTGGCGCGCCGTCGTAGACGTCAGGCGTCCACATGTGAAACGGCACGACCGCGACCTTGAAGCCAAACCCGACCAGCAGGAGGGCGAGTCCGACCGTGAACAGCGAGCCACCCGAGACCAGCGGATCGGCCAGCCGGTCGCCGATCACCGTCAGGTTGGCCGAGCCGACCGCGCCGTAGACGAGCGCGATCCCGTACAGGAGGAAGGCCGACGAGAATGAGCCGAGCAGAAAGTACTTGAGCGCGGCCTCGGCGCCCTTGGCGCTCCGCCGGTCGATCCCCGCGAGCACGTAGATCGCAATCGACGTCAATTCGACGCCGAGGAAGACGATCATGAGGTCGCGGGCGGCGACCAGGAGCATCATGCCCGCCGTGGCGAGGAGCACGAGGACGGCCGCCTCGCCCGAGATGATCCCGAGTCGCTCGTTGTAGTCGATCGCGAGCAGCAGGGTCAGGATCGTCCCGATGAGGACGATCGCGCTGGACGCCCAGCGGAAATTGTCGGCCGCGATCAGCCCCGGGGTGATCGTCGTGCCGCTTGCCCAGAGCCAGCAGACCAGCGCGAGTGCGATCGTCGAGACGATCGCGGCTCCGCCGGTGACCTGTCGCGTGCGTTCCGGTGAGTCATCCCCCCAGCCGGCCCAGAGGAGCAGGATCATCGCACCGACGATGACCACGATCTCCGGGAGCACGGCCAGCATCAACTGGCTGGGAACGGCGAGGTCGAAGAACATGCAGGGCTCTCCGCCCGGCGATCAGTCTCCGTCGACGACCCGTTTCTGCGTCGTGGCGAACGCGTGCCCTCGCTCGACCTGTTGGACGAGGTTGCGCGACGCGAGCTCCATGCGACGGAGAACCGGGCCCGGAGCGACGCCGAGCCAAACGATGATGACCGCGATAACGCCCATGACGGACAGTTCGCGGCGATTGAGATCGGCCAGAGTGGCATTCTCCGGTCGCGTCAACGGATTGAACAACACCCGCTGCAGCGCCCAGAGCAGATACACCGCCGCAAAGATAACACCGCTCGCGGCGAGGATGGCAGCGATCGGATACGTCTGATACGAGCCGACGAGCACGAGGAACTCACCGACGAATCCGTTGGTCCCCGGAACCCCGATGCTGCTCATCGCGACGAGGGTCAACAGCGCGGCGAACATCGGCACCGAGCGAGCGATTCCGCCGAACGCGGCGATGTCGCGCGTGTGGCTCCGTTCGTAGAGCATCCCGACGAGGAGGAAGAGCCCGGCCGTGGAGATTCCGTGGCTGATCATGATCATCAGCGCGCCCTGGACGCTCTGCACGGTCAGGGCGAAGATACCGAGCATCACGAACCCGAGGTGACTGATCGACGAGTAGGCGACCAGCTTCTTGAGATCCGGCTGCACCATCGCGACCAGCGCACCGTAGACGATCGAGACGACCGCCAGGCCCAGGATGGCACCGCGCACCGCGGGCTCCAGCGCGACCGCCGGGAAGAGCGGGAGGCCGAATCGGAGGAAGCCGTAGGCGCCCATCTTGAGCATGACGCCGGCGAGGATCACCGATCCGCCCGTCGGGGCCTCGACGTGCGCGTCGGGGAGCCAGGTGTGGAACGGAAAGAGGGGCACCTTGATCGCGAAGGCGATGAAGAATGCCCCGAACAGCCATAACGAGTGCACCGGCGCCAGTGCCGTGCTGGCCAGGATGTCGTCGTAGGCGAACGTCGCCGCGCCGCTGGTATGCCAGACCATCGTCAGCGCGACCAGCATCAGGAGCGAGCCCCCCATCGTATAGATGAAGAACTTCTCGCTCGCGTACACGCGCCGCGACCCGCCCCAGATGCCGATGATGAAGTACATCGGGACGAGCATGATCTCCCAGAACACGTAGAAGAGGAGGAGATCGAGGCTGATGAACACGCCGATGATTCCGGTCGTGAGCACCATCAGCAGGGCGTAGTGGGTGCGCAGCTTGGTGCGGACACTGGTCCAGTCACCCATCACCGCCATCGGCATCAGCAGGGTGGTGAGGAGCACCATGAACAGGCTGATCCCGTCGATGCCGACCGTGAAGCGCGACTGCAGGTCGGGGAGCCAGGGGAGATCGACGTGGAACTGCCACCCCGCCATGTTGGGGTCGAAGGCCCACCAGAGTCCGGTCGACAGCACGAACTCGAACAGAAGGACGCCGAGCGCCAGGTTCCGGACGCGATCGCCGCAGCTGTACTCGGCGTCGGGGTCCGACGGAGCCGAGCGGCAGGTGAGGAAAATGGTCCCGGCGCCGAGCAGCGGGATGGCGAGTAAGGCGGGCAGAATCCACAGATTGTAGTGGATCAGAGCCAGGAACTCACGCATGCGCGGTCTCCCACGGTGAAGCTGCGGGCGCGAGGCCCCATGCGGGCCAACCGTCCGGCAGCGGTGCGACATCAGCTCGGCCGACCGTCACACGAAAATCCGGCACGGCGACATCGCCGCGCGCGGATGGAAACTCACCAGTTGGACGCGCCCTCGAGCCCCGTGGATCGGACAGCTCGCGCGAGGCGGGAGCGGGCCGGAGAGTGGAAGGCGGTTCTTCAGCGGGGGCGGCCGTTCCGGCGCCCCACGCGCACCAAGATACGTCGGGACCGGTCGGCGTCAAATGAATCAGGAACGGGTTGCGGGCCTCGGGTCCCCTCCGATTGCACCGTCAGGGAGCTCGCAGCCACCGTCGAGGCCGCTCACCCTGCGCAGAGGGGCCCGAGTGGTCCGCCAAAACTCGACGGACCGCCGCCGTGACGTCGCGCGGCCGGCTCAGCGGGTGCCCGCCCCCACCCCGACCGACTCGCGCTCGATCGCTTCGGCGCCCTGCTGGACCGTCTCTACGAACCGTTGGGCCGACGGCTCGATTCGGCGCAGGATCGGCCCAGGGGCGATTCCGAGTAGCAGCAGCGCCAGCCCGAGCACGGTCATCACCCCCAACTCGCGGCGGTTCAGGTCGCGGAGCGACCGAACGTTCTCGACGGTGATCGGATTGAACAACAACCGCTGCAGCGCCCAGAGAAAGTAGATCGCGGCGAGGATTACGCCCGTCGCGGCCACGAAGGTGTAGAGCGGATAATTGCGATACGCACCGAGCAGGACGAGGAACTCCCCGACAAAGCCGCTCGTCCCGGGCAGGCCGATGCTCGACAGCGCGGCCAGCACGAGGAAGGCCGAGAACATCGGCACGACCCGCGCGATGCCGCCGAAGTTGTGGATCATCCCGGTCTTCCGGCGCTCGTGCAGCATGCCGAGCAGAAGGAAGAGCGCGGTGGTCGTGATGCCAGCACTCAGCATCACCATCAAGGCACCCTGCACGCTCTGAACGTTCAGCGCGAAGATGCCGAGCATGATGAAGCCGAGGTGGCTGATCGACGAGTACGAAACGAGGCGCTTGAAATCCGGCTGCACCATCGCGACCAGCGCGCCGTAGACGATGCTGATCACCGACAGCGAGAGGATCACCGTCGTTACCGTCGGATGCACCGCCGCCGCCGGAAAGAAAGGGACGGCGAAGCGGATGATCCCGTAGGTCGCGACCTTGATGCCGAGGGCTACGGCCCCGGTCGTCGGCGCCTCGTGCTGCGCGTCCGGCAGCCAGGTGTGGAACGGGAAGAGCGGCGACTTGACTGCGAAAGCCAGGAAGAAGGCGCCGAACATCCAGAGTTGTGCCGTCGGCGAGAGACCGACGTTCGCCAGCAGATGATCGTAGCTGAACGAGCTCGAACCGGCCGCGATCCAGAGTGAGAGGATCGCCACGAGCATGAGCAGCGAGCCCAGCATCGTATAGATGAAATACTTGAGGCTCGCGTAGACGCGCCGTTCCCCGCCCCAGATGCCGATGATGAAGTACATCGGCACGAGCATCAGCTCCCAGAAGATGTAGAACAGGAGCAGGTCGAGCGCGACGAAGACGCCGATGATCCCCGTCGTCAGGGCGAGCAGCAGGGCGTAGTAGCTGTTGGCGCGCTCGCGGACCTGGGTCCAGCTTCCCAGCACGGACAGCGGCACGACGAACACGGTCAACAGCACCATGAACAGTGAAATGCCGTCGACGCCGAGCGTGAACCGGGCGCCCCAGTCCGGAATCCAGGCGGCGTCGGCGACCACCTGCCACCCCGCCTCGGCCGGGTCGAAAACGAACCAGAGCCCGGCGGCGACGATCGCCTCGATCGTCAGCGTCGCCAGCGTGAGGACGTGCGCCTCACGCCAGTCGAAGCCGGGTTCCCCCGGTTGCGCCGAGTCGGGACGCCCCAGGAGGCGGGTGATCACCGCCCCCACGAGCGGAATGAGGAGCAACGCCGGAAGCGCCCAGGCCTCGTAATTCAGGCTGTGCAGCAGATCGCGCATGCGGTGACGACGGTGGTCAGAAGATGATGGCGGCGAGCAGCACAAGCACGCCGATCACCAGGATCCAGGCGTAGCTGCCGACGTTGCCGGATTGCATGCGAGAGCCGGCCCACCCCATGCTTCGCGCGACATAGGCTGTACCGTTCACGAGCAATCCGTCGATCACGCCGAGGTCGACGCCGCGCCAGAGCAGGCGGCGGGAGAAGCTGACGAGGGGCCCCACGAGCGCACGGTCGATCACTTCATCCACGTAGTACTTGTTGGCGAGCACGCCCTGCATGCCCCGTTCGGCGGGCGACTCACGCTTCGTCACCAGCTCGCCCGTCTTCAGCAGCACGAATGCGAGCACGATGCCGATCGCGGATGCAGCGACGGCCCCGCTGACGAGCGCGTACTCGGTGGTCGCGGCCAGCGGCGTCACGGCGCCGCCCGCCATCACCAGCGTCGCGGCACCAACCACCGGATCGAGCCAGTGCTCGAGCAACAGCGACGGCTCGATGTGGAAGACGTGCGGGATGTTGAGCACGCCGCCCACCACACTGAGGACGCCGAGCACCACGAGCGGGCCGGTCATCACCCACGGCGCCTCATGCACGTGCTCGCGTGCGGCAGCCGGGAGGCGACTGGGGCCGTGGAAGGTGTAGCGCATCATGCGCGTCATGTAGACGGCCGTGATCAGCGCCGTGACCAGCCCGGCGCCATAGACGCCCAACAACCACGCGCTTCCCGGAATACCCAGGAAGCTGTTCTGCGCGATGAGCCCCTCGCGCGAACGCATGAAGACGGACGTGAGAATCTCGTCCTTCGAGAAGAAACCCGAGAAGAACGGCACGCCGGCGATGGCGAGCGTCGCCAGCCACATCATTGCGCGGGTCCACGGCATCCCCGCGCCGAGCCCCCCCATGTTGCGCATGTCCTGCGCATCCTCGCCGTGCACGTGCGCGGCGTGATGGGCATGATGCATCGCGTGGATGACCGAACCGGCGCCGAGGAAGAGGAGCGCCTTGAAGAAGGCGTGCGTCGTCAGATGGAAGACGCCCGCCGTATGGGCACCGATACCGACGGCCACGAACATGTAGCCGAGTTGGGATACGGTGGAATAGGCGAGCACCTTCTTGATGTCCCACTGCTTGAGGCCGATCGTCGCGGCAAACAGCGCGGTGAACGCGCCGACGATCATCACCACGAACGACGCCGTCGGCGAGAGGGCGAACAGCAGTCCGCTGCGCACGACGAGATAGACCCCCGCGGTGACCATCGTCGCCGCGTGGATGAGCGCGGAAACGGGAGTCGGGCCGGCCATCGCGTCCGGCAACCAGACGTAGAGCGGCATCTGCGCGCTCTTCCCCGCGCATCCGAGAAAGAGGAAGAGGCAGATGGTCGTGATCACCGCGCTGGACCCGGGATCGACCCCGGCAAGGGCGGCCTCCACTCCGGCGAAGTCCAACGCCCCGAAGTTCGCCGCCAGCAAGAACATGGCGACGAGGAATCCGAAGTCGCCGATCCGGTTCACGATGAACGCCTTCTTGCCCGCGTCGGCGTTCACCTTCTCGTCGAACCAGAAGCTGATCAGCAGGTAGGAGCAGAGCCCCACGCCTTCCCACCCGACGAAGATCACCGGGTAGCTCGACCCGAGTACAAGCACGAGCATGAAGAAGACGAACAGGTTCAGATACGCGAAGTAGCGGCTGTAGCCCGCGTCCGCGCGCATGTACCCGACACTGAAGACGTGGATCAGGAAACCGATCCCCGTAATGATCAGCGTCATCAGCATCGACAACTGATCGAGCTGGAACGCCCAGTCGATGCTCAGATCGCCAGTGGGCATCCACTCGCCGTACGTCTGGATGAACGGCCGCTCCAGCACGCCCGGCGCGAGGGTAGCCCCGAAGATGATCGCGGCCAGCAGGAACGAGAGGGCGAGCACGAGCGGCCCGACGATCGTCGTAAGGCGCTTCCATCGGTCGGACGGCGGCCCGTGCTCGAAGGCGGCATCGCCGGCGTGCACGTGTCCCGCTTCGGGATCATGCGATGGGTCGGCCGGCCCGGCGTAGTACGCCGGGAGGAGCGCGAACAGACCGTTGATGATGAAGCCCAGCAGCGGCAGGAGTGGCACGAGCCAGATCAGCTCGGCCACCGACCCCACGAGGGGATGGACGCCGGACGCGTCCGCGGCCTGAAGGATCATCAGCCCTTCAACAGGTTGACGTTCGCGAGATCCACCGTCTTGAAGTGACGGAAGACGGAGATCACGATGGCGAGCCCCACCGCGGCTTCCGCGGCGGCCACCGTCATGACGAAGATCACGAACACCTGGCCCTCCGCCCCGCCGTGCAGCCGCGAGAGGGCGACGAATGACAGGTTCACGGCGTTGAGCATCAGCTCCACGCTCATGAAGATCATCAGCGCGTTACGGCGCGTGAGCACGCCGACGACGCCGATCGTGAACAGGATGGCGGAGAAGAAGAGCGCTTCAGCGATCATGGGCGCGCGGTCCGTTTCGCGAGAACGACGGCGCCCACGATCGCCGCCAGCAGCACCACGCTGGCAACCTCGAAGGCGAGGAGATATTCACGAAAGAACACCGCCGACAGCGGCGTGACGATGTTCGCCGTCTGGACCGCGTCAGGCACCACGCGCGGCAGGGTGTCCCGGGTCAGCACGAGCAACTCCGCCAGCAGCAACAGTCCCACCGCGCCGGCACCCAAACGCCAGCGATTGTCGCGCAGGTCGGAGAGGTCGGAGGCGTGGCCGAGATTGAGCAGCATGACGACGAACAGGAACACCACCATGATCGCGCCCGCGTAGATCAGCACCTGCACGGCACCGACGAAATGGGCATCCATCATGACGTACATCGCCGCCAGCGCGATCATCGTCTGCACCAGCCAGAGCGCCGCCGCGACGGGACTCTTCCGTGTGACGAAGATCAGGGCCGCCGCAACCGCGAGCAGCCCGAAGAGATAGAAATGGAACTGGTAGAGGAGCGTCATTCGCCCGTGGGGTCGGCGGGATCCCACAGTTCGGAAACGGGGTGTGTCTGCGCCATCAACCGCTCGAGGTCATAAACGAACCCCGCCCGGCTGTATTCCGCGTTCTCGTAGTGGCGCCCCATATGGATCGCCTCCTCCGGGCACACCTCCTGGCAGTAGCCGCAGAAGATGCAGCGGAACTCGTCGATCTCGAAGATCAGCGGGTAGCGATTACCCTCCTCGTCCTCGCCCGGCACCAGCTTGATGCAGTTTGCCGGACAGACGGTGGGACACAGGCCGCACGCGACACACTTGGCCTTCCCCGTTTCGGTGGTCAGCATGCGGTGCGTCCCGCGCCAGCGCGGCGCGAGCTCCCACTTCTCCTCGGGATACTGCACCGTGACCTTGTGCGGGTCGACGAGGTGCCGGAAGGTGTTCGCCATTCCCTTGAGCGTGGCCCGGACGTAGCTGATCTGCCCGACCGGACGCTCGACGACCTTCACCGTGATTGCCATCAGTCTCCAGCCTCCTGCGGAACGATTCGGCGACCGGTCGCCCGGTCGACCGGGACGCGCGCCGTCCGGGACGTCGTCGGGCCGACGATCCGGCCACGGTCGAGGGCGAAGAAGACCGCGCCCAGCACCACGAGATTGAGCACGAAGAACACCACGCCCTGCATCCGCGGCGACTGGATCCCGGCCTGTTGCATCGCCAGCAACGCCGACGCGATCAGAATGATGTAAACCAGGATCAGCGGCAGGATCACTCGCCAGCCCAGCGACATCAGCTGATCGTAGCGGAAGCGCGGGAGCGTCCACCGGATCCACATGTAGACGAAAAGGAAGAACCCGGTCTTCAGCAGGAATGCCGCGACGGTCGCCAGTGACTTGAGCACGGTCCACGGCGCCGTGTTGTCCCACTGCGTGAACGGGATGTCCCAGCCGCCGAAGAAGAGTGTCGCCATCAGCGCGCTCATCGTGACCATGGCGGCATACTCGGCGATGAAGAACATCGAGAACTTCATCGAGGAGTACTCGGTGTGATAGCCCGCGACCAGTTCCGCCTCCGCCTCCGGCATGTCGAACGGCAGCCGGTTGGTCTCGGCGTACGCCGAGATCATGAAGGTGAAGAAGGCGAACGTAAGGTTGATGATGTTCCAGACGCCGGTCGCCTGCTGCGCGATGATGCTGTTGAGCGTCACGTTGCCCGTCAGCAGCAGGATGGGGATGATCGACAGCCCGAGCCCAATCTCGTACGACAC
>JBBQHX010000031.1:0-21532 GCA_038324385.1 Gemmatimonadales bacterium
CGCCGAGCGCGTCGCGCGCGACCTCGCCCAGACTCCCAAGCTCACCGCCCCGCCCCGTCGCGGCCGGTGGGCAGTCCCCCCCCTCGGCGACCGGGGCGCGGCGCAGGTGGCCGCCGACGCGGTGCGTCGCGAGATGTGGGAACACTGCTCGATCGCACGCACGGCGCGCGGGTTGCGGATCTGTCTCCAGCGGCTCGACGAGATCGAATCGCGGCTCCCGTCGGGCGCCACCGAGGAGGTCAACCTCGTGCAGACCGCGCGACTGATCACCGAAGCCTCGCTGATGCGCCGCGAATCGCGCGGCGGGCACTACCGCGCCGACTTCCCACGCGCCAAGCGCAAGTGGAAAGGCCGGCACATAGAATGGTAGGATCCCCGGGTGCGGCGGGCGTCGTGCTGCCGCGGCACGACCGGCTCCCGGGCACCCGATCCCCCGACACCCGAGCTCTGCCCGTCATGACATCGACCGCCGCCCGCGAGTCCCACACCACCGCCGAGTTGCAGGACCGCATCCGCACGCTCGCCCGCGAGCGGAACGCCGTGGTGCTGGCCCACAACTACGAACGCGCCGAGGTCCAGGACGTCGCCGATTACGTCGGTGACTCGCTCGGACTCTCGCGTGAGGCGGCGCGGACCGAGGCCGACGTGATCGTCTTCTGCGGCGTGCACTTCATGGCGGAAACCGCGGCCATTCTCTCGCCCGACAAGACGGTCCTCCTTCCCGACATGGCCGCCGGCTGCTCGCTGGCCGCCAGCATCGACGCCGAGCAACTTCGCGCGTGGAAAGCCGAACATCCCGGCGCGGTGGTCGTGTCGTATGTCAACACGACGGCCGAGGTCAAGGCGGAGACCGACTATTGCTGCACGTCGGGCAACGCGGTCGAGGTGATCAACGCCATTCCCGCCGATCGCGAGATTCTCTTCCTCCCCGACATGTTCCTCGGCGCCCACGTGCGGCGGGTGACGGGGCGCGAGAACATCCACGTGTGGATGGGCGAGTGTCACGTGCATGCGGGGATCGATCCGGAGCACATCACGCGTACGCGCGCTGAGTATCCGGGGGCGGAGTTCCTGATCCACCCGGAGTGCGGCTGCGCGACCAGCGCGGTGGACGCCGTGTCGTCAGGCGCTGTGGATCCGACGGGGGTGCAGATTCTCTCGACCGAGGGAATGATCCGCCGCCCGGGACAGTCGGACAACGATACCTTCATCATCGCGACCGAGGTCGGGATCCTGCACCGGTTGCGGCGCGAGAATCCGACGAAGACGTTCGTCGCCGCGAACGAGCGCGCGGTCTGCACATACATGAAAGTTACCACGCTGCCCAAGGTGCTCCGTTCGCTCGAACGCATGGAGCACCGCATCACGGTCGCGCCTGACGTGGCGGCACGGGCCCGCCTGGCGATCGAGCGGATGGTGTCGATCGGCGGCAATACGGCGACGCTCTCGCCCGTGCCCGAGAGCGCGGAGGACCCTGGCGAATGACCACCCCCGACCTTCCGCAAGACGGCGCCGGCGCGCGGCCCGGCCGCGAGCGGCACCGTGAGGCGGCAGCGACCCCGCGCACGCCGCGCACCGTCACCCCGGGCTCCACCCCGTCCGTGAGCGCTGGCGATCTCTGGTTTCCGCTCACGCCGACCGAGATCCGCGCGCTCGTCAGGCTCGCACTCGACGAGGACGGAGCGTTCAACGACCTCACGACGATCGCGACCGTCCAGTCGGATCGCCACGCGCGCGCGACGCTGGTCGCCCGCGCGGACGGCGTGATCGCGGGAGTGCCGCTGGCGATCGAGGTGTTCCGCCAGATCGATCCGAAAGTCTCCATTCGCATCGATGTCGAGGACGGCACCGCGGTGCACGCGGACCAGACGGTCCTCTTCCTCTCCGGTCATGCCCGTGCCCTGCTCTCCGCGGAACGCGTCGCGCTCAACTTCATGCAGCGCCTGTCGGGCATCGCGACGCTCACCAGCCAGTTTGTCGCACTGACGAGCGACACGGACGCCCGCATCCTCGACACGCGCAAGACCACGCCCGGATGGCGTCGTCTCGAGAAATACGCCGTGCGCGCGGGGGGCGGGGTCAACCACCGGTTCGATCTCGCCACCGCCGTGCTGATCAAGGACAATCACCTCGCCGCGCTCGACGGTGACGTCGTCGTCGCGGTGCAGCGCGCGCGCGAACTCGCGCCGGCGGGGATGCCCGTCGAGGTCGAATGCGACCGCCTCGATCAGGTGCGCGCCGCGCTCGATGCAGGCGCCGACATCATCCTCCTCGACAATATGAGCCCCGACGACATGCGCGAGGCCGTGCGTATGGGTCAGGGACGGGCGAAGCTCGAGGCCAGCGGCGGCGTCACGCTGTCCACCGTGCGTGCGATCGCCGAAACGGGCGTCGACCGCATCTCGATCGGCGCGCTGACCCACTCGCCGCCCGCGCTCGATCTCGCGCTCGAGTTCTCGTGAACGCGTGCAGCGTCAGGCGCCTGACGCCGCCCACGCCTTCGGCGTCTCCTGCGCCCGACGCCGCCCAGTCGGGCGTGACCGATCGTCCGGCGGAGTGCGACGTCTGTGCATCGCCGGCGCTCGCGTGGGCGCGGTGCAAGCTCGTCTGCCGGAACTGCCGCACGATCGTGATGAGCTGCGCCGACCTCTAGCGAACGGTGCGAGTGCCTGCGGGGGGCGAGCGATCAGGGAAGCAGCCCGACCCGTGCGTGATGGACCGGTGTCCGGATCCTCGCCCGCCAGAACCGCTCAGTTCCCGCCCACCGCGCGTGTCCCCGCCGTCGTCGCTTCGTCAGGCGGCAGCCGGTCGGTGCCCCCCGACTCGGCCTCGTCGGCGCCCAGGTCGAGGATGGCATCGCTCACCCAGTAGCCACCTGTTTCCCGCACCGCCGCCGCCGCCGCGCGACGGGCCGAGTCCACGTCCTCCTCCCTCGCGTCGAGCGCCAGGCGCTGGGCCCGGAACCGCCGCCCCGCCTCCACGCAGAACAGATCGCACAGCGCCAGTTCGCGCGCGCAGCCGTCGACGCCGCGCTCGTCGAGCAGGCGTTGCGTGCGCGACAGCACGCACGCCGTCGCGTACAGCTCGATCGCCATGTTCGCCAGCCGTTCGACGACGAGCTGCCGCTCGATGATCGCCTTGCGATACTTGACGATCGCCCGCGACGTCGCCGTTTCGAGCTCGGCGACATGCTTGACGAAATACGTCCCGTGCTCGTCCAGCCGGTCGTGCAGCTCGACGCTCATCTCCGCCGATGCGCCGAGCACGCTGCGGACGCGTGAGGCGGCGTAGCCGCTCACCAGCCCGAGGTTGCGCAGTGGACGCCGCATCGCCGAGCCGATCTCCTTGAGCTTCTCCGCCGGCCCCTGGATTCCGTTCAGCCCGATGAACAGCCGCAGCACCTCGTTCGTCCCCTCGAAGATCCGGTTGATGCGGGCGTCGCGGAGCATTCGCTCATACGGATACGGTTTGACGAAGCCGCGGCCACCCGCGACCTGCACCATCTCATCCGCCGCGCGCCAGACGAGTTCGGAGGCGAACACCTTCGCGATCGCCGCCTCGATGGCGAAGTCCGCGTCGCCGCTGTCGGCCGCCGCGACGAGTTGCCCGAGCATCGCGTCCGACGCGTAGCTCTCGCTGGCGAGCGTGGCGAACTTGCGCTGCGTGATCTCGAACGCGGCGATCGGGTGCCCGAACTGCACGCGCTGCTCGGCGTATGACGCCATCTGGCCGAGCAGCTCCTTGGCGGCGCCGGTGCACCCGGCAGCCAGCGTGAGGCGCCCCCCGTTGAGCACGTGCACGGCCACGGCGAACCCCTTGCCGATCTGGCCGAGCACGTGATCGGCCGGCACGCGGAGATCCTCATACGATAGCTCGGCCTGCGTCGAGCCACGGATGCCCAGCTTGCGAACGGTGCCCGCCACGTGGAACCCGGGCATGTCGGGGCGGATGATGAACGCCGTGGGCCGACGCACGGTCTCGCCCTTCCGGATGACGTCGGTCTGCGCGAACGTCGCGATCACCCCGGCACGATGACCATTGCCGATCCAGATCTTGCGCCCGTTGAGCACCCACGTGCCGTCGGCGTCCTGCCGTGCCCGCGTGACGATGTTCTGCGCGTCGGAGCCGGTTTCGGGCTCGGTCAGCGCATACGCCGCCAGCGTCTCACCTCGCGCGAGCATCGGGAGGTAGCGTTGCTTCTGCTCGTCGTTGCCGAACAGCACGATCGCCTTCGACCCCAGCCCGCAGTGCACGCCGACGAGCACGCCGAGCGACGCGTCGATCGCCGAGAGTGCGGCGAACACCCGCGCGTACGCCGTCGAGCTCAATCCGAGGCCGCCGTACTCCTCGGGAATCGTCAGGCCGAGCATCCCGATGTCGGCGAACGCCCGGATCACCGGTTCGGGAATCGTCTCCTCCTCGTCGAACTGCGCGGGATCGATGAGGTCGCCCTGCATCCGCCGCAGCTCGCGGATCAGCCGCGCGACCGTCCGCGTCTCGGCGGGATCGCGCACGTCGAGGGTGTCGGGGTAGGGAAAGAGCAGCGAGTCGTGAATCGCGCCGGCGAAGATTCCCCGCGCGAAGGACGGCCTGGTCTCGGACATGGTCTTCCTCGGCAGGAGCTGGGCGTCGTCGGATCGGGGACGACACCCGAGGGTTGCAGGGCGCGGCGGCTGGCGTGGCGGGCCCGCCCCTGACCATCGCACGTGCGGTGCCGGTAGACGGAACGTACGCGCGGCACGCCGCGCCGTATATCTTCGGAAGTCGGCCGCCCACCCACCATCCGGCGACGGCCCCCACAGTTGACGACCTTCGACCGGCGGCATCGCCGCCCCCGCCTGGTGCCTCGATGACCACGTCGCCACACTCCGCCGCCGATCTCGATGCCTACCTGACCGCGCACAACAGCCGGATCCGCGAGGAGCTGTTCACCTTCCTCCGCATGCCGAGCGTGAGCGCGCGCTCCGAGCACGCGCCCGACCTGATCCGCGCCGCCGACTGGCTGGCCCGCACGATGGCCGAGGCCGGGCTCACGGCCACGGTGATGCCGACCCCCGGCCATCCGATCGTCCTCGGCGAGTGGCGCGACGCCGGCCCCGACCGGCCGACGGTGCTCATCTACGGCCATTACGACGTGCAGCCCGCCGAACCGCTCGAGCTCTGGACCTCGCCGCCGTTCGAGCCCACCATCCGCGACGGGCGCATCTACGCGCGCGGCTCGGTCGACGACAAGGGACAGCTCTTCCTCCACGTGAAGGCGATCGAGGCACTGCTGGCCGTCCAGGGCGCCCTTCCAGTCAACGTCATCGTGCTCGCCGAGGGCGAGGAGGAGGTCGGCAGCGAACACCTCGCCGCGTTCGTGCGCGAGCACGCCGATCGTCTGATGTGCGACTCGGTCGTGATCTCCGATTCGGCGATGTTCGCGCCGGGCATCCCCTCGATTCTCTCGTCGCTGCGCGGACTCGCGTACTTCCAGATCGACGTCCAGGGGCCGTCCGGCGATCTCCATTCGGGGAGCTACGGCGGCGCGGTGGTCAATCCGGCCACCGCACTCGCGCGCATCATCGCCACCTTCCACGACGCCGACGGTCGTGTCGCGATTCCGGGATTTTACGACGCCGTTTCGGACTGGCCCGAGCATGTGCGGGCCGGCATGCGCGATCTGCCGTTCAGCGACGACCACTTCCGCGAGGAGGTCGGGGCGTCGTCACTCGGCGGCGAGGCAGGCTACACGACGCTGGAGCGCATCTGGACGCGTCCCACCTGCGAGATCAACGGGCTCCTGAGCGGCTACACGGGTGAGGGCGCGAAGACGGTGCTTCCCGCACAGGCGATGGCGAAGGTGAGCTGCCGGCTCGTCCCCGACCAGACGCCTGACGAGATCGAGCGGCTGATGCGGGCGCACGTCGAACGCCTCGCGCCGCCCGGCGTCACGGCGACGGTGCGGGCGCTGCATGGCGGTCGCCCGTGGCGCGCCGAACTGGAGGGCCCCCTGTTCGACGCTGCGCGTCGTGCCCTCACGGCCGCGTTCGGCCGCGAGCCGGTGGTCGTCGGCGAGGGAGGCTCGATTCCGGTCGTTGGCGACTTCGCCACCATCCTCGGCGCGCCCGTTCTGCTCATGGGCTTCGGCCTGCCTGGCGAGAACGCCCACGCCCCCAACGAGTGGATGGGCGTGGAGAACTTCGAAAAGGGGATGCGCGCTGCCGCCTGGTTGCTCGTCGAGCTGGGGGACATGACGCCTTAGCGCGCGAGTGGACGCGGGCGCCTCACGACGCGTCCGCGTCCCTCCGAGCCACCGCCAGCCAGACGGTGTGGCCGCCGCATTCCGCATCGTCGGCGAGGAACGCCGCGACGTCGAACCCATTCGCGTCGAGTAGCCGACGGTACTCGTCACGGTCGAGGCTCGCGTGATAGAGCGGCTCGCCTTCGAATGTACCGATCGCCTCGCCCACCGCGGGGCCGCTCGTGAACAGCAGCGCGGCGCCGGGCGCGGCGTGGGCCGCAAACCGCGCGAACATGCGCCGCTGATCGTCGGCATCCCGGAAATCAACCCGACGCCGCAGCTCATCGGGGAGTACGCCGTCCGGCATGAACGCGGTGAAGCGCTCTAGCCACCGTCGTTCGATGAGCGACCGGCCGCGATCGGCATCTCAGTGCAGCGCGTGCCGCTCATACAGACCGATGACCGCGTCGGCCGAGGGATCATGTGTCGCGTGCGGCGCGGCATCGCCGTCGGTCCGCGCGGGCCCTACCAGCGCCACTCACGAGTCAGGTAAAGGCCGAACGCACTGCGCGGCTCGAATCGCTCGGCGTCGAAGGTCTCCAGCGTCGGCTCGCGCAACAGGAAGCGCGGCTCGAACGAGGCATCGACCTGGAAGCCCGGACGAGGACGGTACTGCAATCGGATGCCGGGCTGCGTCCGCGGTACGCCGTCAGGTGTGAACACGAAGCTCGGCCTGACGTTCACGGAGAGGAAGGTGCGCGGCGTGAGATACCGCCCGACCTCGATCTCGGTGCCCACCAGGAAGGTGTCGATGCTCCCGTCACCTCCCGTCGCCTCGAGCGGCAGATCGGCCGGCGTGATGTTCAGTACGTCGGCGCCGAGGCGCCGGCCGGCGCTCCCCTCGAGCTGCTGCAGCAGCACGTCGTTGAAGAGCGTGTTCAGCGCGAACGCGGGAAGCCGCTTCGCTACCTGTTCCGCCTGCCGCCCCACCAATCCGCCGGCCCCGCCGCCGCCGCTGCCGCCCGTGACGCTGCTCCCGCCGCCCTGGACCAGCGAGGATGAACCGCGCCCTAGCGCGAGATAGCTGATGAGGTCCGACTGCGAGAGCTGCGGTTGTCCCTCGCCGCTCTGCAGTTCGATGCGCGGCGCGGTGAGCGTTCCGCCGATCAGAATGCGGATCGTGATCGCCTCGCTTCCCTGGAGCTGCACGGCGTACTCCCCGATGAGCTGCAGCGTCGGGTTGATTTCCGGGATGCCGACGAACACCGCGGATCCCTCGCGCAACTCGAATCGCTTGCCAAGAAAGGTGTACTCGCCGCGATCCGTGCTGACGACGCCGTCCAGCACGAGCTGCTGGCGCGCCTGATCGACCGAGATCGTGAAAGGTGGCGCGTCCTCGGGCGTGAAGATCTCCACATTGGCATCGCGCGACCGCACCCACGTGCCGCGGTTGATCAACAGGTTGATGTCGGCGCGCAGATTGGCGAGGAGCGGCGATGGCGGCGCGATGATCTCCTGCTCGGCGAGCGCCGGCACATTGTCCGCCACGGCGAAGATGGCCGGGTCGTCGGCCGAGATTACGTTGCCACTCGATCCCTCGGGGATGTAGAACACACCCTCGCGGATCCGCACGGCGCCTGACGCGTAGACGGCATCGAACGGTCCGCGGAACGCAAGCCCGGCGTCGACGCGGATCTTCCCGATCTCGTTGTCGAGCACCTGCGCCCCATCGGCGACCAGGTACAGGTCGAACGACGGCGCGGTGATCGAGTCGATGCCGATGCCGCCACGGACGAACACTCGGCCCTCGTTGTAGCCGACGAGCGAGTCGACGATGATCGCGTCGCTGACCAGCCGCATGCTGGCCGTCATGTCGCGCAGGCGGATCCCCAGCGGGACGATACGTGCGTCGCCGCGCGCGATCGCGAACGTTCCGGTCGGCCGCGGGTCGCTGACCGTTCCCGCGACATCGATGACGCCACTCGCCTCACCGGCCACGTTTTCCAGCACTTCAGGGACGAAGGCGGCGATGAAGTTCAGCGGCAGGCTGTCGATTCGGATCCTGGCCGACAGCGTGTCGCCCGGCCCCTCGGGCAGCCGCGGTGCGTCGGTCGCAATGGCGAGGTTGACGGGAACCGTGGCCGTGGCGACCAGCGCGCGCTCCCCACGCCGCGCCGCCGTGTACGTGTGCAGACCCTCGACGTTCGTCGTCAGGCGCTGGTCGGCGTAGTCGAAGGTGCCGCGGAAGTCGATGAACGGCGGGCCGCCGATGCCCACCTCGACCAGCGCCATCGCGCCGCGAAGCTCGGGCGCTTCGGCCGTGCCATCCAGCCGGGCATCCAGCGACAGCAGGCCGGTCACGCCGATGTCGGTCTGGACCAGCGCCGCGAGCTGGGCGAATGGTAGCTCACGAATCGACACGCCGAACGAGCCGGGTCCCTCCAGCGGCAGGGTGCCATCGGCGAAGATGCGCCCGGTGCGCCCGTCCCGAAGCTCGAGGCTGTCGATGAACACGGCGTCGGCGCCGAGCCGGATCTCCGATGGCCGCACCGAACGCCAGGTGGTCGTGTCGAAGCGCAGCGCCATGCGGTCGAGCAGCACGGCGCGATCATCCACGTCGAGCCGATAACCGGCGAACAGCTCATAGTCGCGCTGGTCGTCCTGGAACACCCGAAGCTCGGCCGTCCCGGCGGTTCCCGCGTAGGTCGCCACGACCGCCACGCTGTCGAGCGCGAAGCCCGATACGAGCACTTCATCCCCCGACACGCGCGCGAGCAGGGAGGCGTCCGGCGTGAGGCCCCGCATCCAGCGATACTCGGCGCGGAGCTGGCCGAGCGTGTTACCTAGCGCCACGACGTTGAGCGCCGCCAGTCGACCGACGACGTCCAGTTCGGCGATGTTGCCGCGCACGTTCCCCGCGGCGTAGATCGCGCCGCTCAGCGAGTCGCGCGGAATCCCCGACGGCTCCTCCACCGGCGCTGGCATCGCGTCGCCGCCGCCCACCGCCATGCGTTCGACGCTGATCGCGCTGGCACGCGCCGCGGAATCGGCACGCGCCGCAGCAACGATCTCCTTCACGACAGCCGGCCGTGCCGTGACGACGCCCGTGTCGGCCGGGAGATACGACGCGAACTGCGAGAGCGAATCCACACTCAGGCTGTACGCGAGTTCGCCCTCGCGTTCGGCGACCAGGCCGAGCGAGCCCACGGCCGCGAATCGCGTGGACGGTGCGAAGGCGGTGAGCGTGTCGATCTGCGCCAGCCCGTTTGCCGCCACGACGCGGGCCCGGATCGAGTCGATGCTGATCGTATCGAGGCGCGACGGCCCCATATCGAGCGCGAACGTCGCGCGCAGCGTCGCGGGATCGATCCCCTGACCCGTGGCGCGCGCGACGAAATTGAGCCCGCCCGCCGGTCCGGCGGTCCGGACCGACATCGGGTTGAACTGTTCGGCGGCGAGCGTCACCGCGTACGCGCGGCCGGGCTCCTCGATATCGGCGCGCCCCGCCACGGCCAGGACCCCGCCGTCGGCGGTTGTCAGGCGCGCGTTGATCGCCAGGTCGTTCAACGGGCCTTGCAGGCGAACAGGCCCCGCCACCGTGCCGCGCAGTCCCGCGTCAGGCGCGAAGCGGCCGACCGTCGCGAGGCTGAGGGGCGCGAGCCGCACGTCCACGTCGAGCACGAGCGACGGCTCGAGCCGCACGAAGGCGTTACCGGCCACACGCGACCGCCCGCCGCGCGCCACGTGTGCGAGGTCGAAGCGCGTCCGCAGCGCGTCCGTTGTGGATCCGCTGATCGTCGCCGTTCCCGTGATCGTCCCGTCGAGTGGAGCGTCAGGCAGCGCGACCTGGGCGAGCGCCGCCTGCACGGGGCGCAGCTCGAGCCGGAGATCCTCGGCCTGGAACGCGCCGTCGTCCGTGATGCCGGCGATCCCCGAGGCGAGCACGCGGCTGGTGCCGGTCATTGGGTCGGCGAAGGCGATGTCGGCGTCGACCGTCATGCGGGCCAGCGTGCCCTCGAGTTGCGCGCGGCCGTCGATCACACCCTGACGCGGAAGCTCGAGCCCCGGCACCAGTTGCTCGATCAGTCGCGTGTCGAGCGCGGCGACCGTCAGGTCGGTGTTGCGAAACGCCGTCGTCTCGTCCGTCAGCACCAGGCCGAGCCTGCCCGCAATGCGCGAGTCGCCGATCACCAGCGACGTGTTGCTCGCCTCGATCGCCATCATGTCGTCGGTGATGAGCGCGTCCAGCGTCAGGCGCCCACCGCCCGAATCCGGCAGCGGCAGATAGGCGAATTGCAGGTCGGCTAGCGACAGCGTGTCGGCCGCGACGCGCGTGCGGATGTCGCCCGATTCGAAGTCGAGCGCGAAGCCCACGCGCGCACGGGTGCCAGGCAGCTGGATGGCGGCGTTCTCGAACCAGAGCGAGTCGCCCGAAATCTCGAGTGTGCCGGCGAACTGCTCGATCCTCACCGGCGGCGGACGGAACGGATAGGCGACGGTCGTCAGGCGGTCGATTACGTAGCGCTGTGTGTCGAAGTCGGGGTCGGCGATGTTCAGCAGCGGAAGCGTCGCCGACAGCTCCTGGAAATCGTAGATCGTCTGGAAGCCGCCCGGCACCCGTTCGACACGCGTGCGGTTGTCGTCGGCGAGCGCGACCTGCACCGCACTGTCCAGGGCCGCGCCGGACAGCGTCGTGTCGGGCGCCCACGGCAGCCGGACCGCGAGCCGCCCCTCGACGATCTCCAGATCCTCGATGCGAATCCAGCTGCCGAAGCCCGGGCCGGTGTCGGGCGTATCCGTCTGCGTGGTGTCGCTGAGAAAGATCTTCTCGTAGTTCCACCGCTCGCCTGGCCGCTTCTCGATCACGATGACCGGGTGCACCAGTCGCATGTCGTCGAGCAGGATGCGCTGACGGACGAGCCCCAGCAGGTCGAAGTCGGTCTGCAGCGTGTCGGCCCGCAGGAACGCACTGCCGTCGGGTCCATCGATCGCCACATCGACCAGCTTCATCCCCGTCAACAGGTTGCCATCGACGGTGCCGATGCGGAATTGCCCATCCAGTTGCTCGTTCAGAATCGAGAGCACGCGCGTGCGCACCTGCTCGCGCCCCCAGTCGGTGTTCGACACCACCAGAACGCCGCCAACCCCCAGCACCGCCAGCCCGGCGACGCCGATCAGCACCGCGGTCAGCCCACGCTTGAGCCGTCGGAGTGCGATGCGGGTTTCCATCAGAACGCCTGCCCGATCGAGAGATGCAGGACGGCGCGCCCGAGGATGCCGCCGCCGCGATTGGATGCGATCGAACGCAGCGCCGGCGATCCGTCGTCGCGCAGGATCAAGAGCGTCTGCGGCCGCCCGTCCGGTCCCTCGATCTGCGTCACGACGGGCAGCGGCTCGCGCAGCGTCGGATTGAACCCCACGTCCACCCGGATCGGTCCCACGGGACTGAGATAGCGGATGCCGAACCCGGGTGTGATGGCGCCATCCGCGCCGCTGAACGCCGAGCTGAACGAGTTTCCGAGCACCGCCCCGTCGACGAAGACGGCGCCGCTCAGCTGTCCCGCGAGCGGGAAGCGGTACTCGATGTTCCCCTCGATCACGGAGCGCGCGCCAAGCGGTCGGAGCGTGAAGGCAGCGTCGCTCAGGATCGGCTGGCCGTTGGCGTCGACGGCGTTCAGATCGCACCCGGTGATCGGGATGACGCAGCCGATCGAGTCCAGCGCCGAGCGCGGGATGGTGACGATCTTCGGGCCCAGGAGATTCTCGCCGAAGCCGCGCACGCTGCGCGAACCCCCGGCGAAGAACACCTTGCGGGGATGGATAATCGGCCGGCCGAGAAGGTCAGCGCCGCTAAAGACCGGACTGCCGCCGCCGATTGCGCCGACGGCGCCAATGCGCAGACGGGCGGCCAGTGTTCCGGCGCCCGTCGGGCGGTAGCCCGTGGCCTCCAACGTCAAGCGGTTGTAGCTGAAGTCGGAGGCCGTCCACTCCGACGCGTGCTCGAGGGAGAGGCGAGCCGTGTAGCCGCGCGTCGGGTTGAGCGGATTGTTCCACCGATCGGTCGTCGCGCTCAGCTCAATCGGCGAGAGGCTCGATGGGCTCTGGAGTGCGTTGATCGTCGGCGGGTCACAGACGCCGAAGTTGACGCAGAAATAGAGCGTCCCGGCCTCGACGCGCGACTGTTCGAAGCGGTAGCTCAACGAGACCGGCAACCGCCGCACGACTTCGCGCGTGAACGTCGCGCTCCCGCCATACCCGCGGTCGATGAAGATGCCCGCCGACGAACGCCGGTGCGTGAAGCCGCCGATCGAGATCGAGTTCCGGGGCGACCCGAACGCCGGCTGTCGCACGTCGACGTTGACGAGCCAGGTCGGTCGGAGGAAGGGGCTCCGGTCGCCGTCGAACTCGTCGGGGAACGGGAGCGTCGTGAAGATCAGCCGCTGCTCGAGCGAGCCCGCGAGCAGATTCCCGACGCCGACCTTCGCGTTGAACCGGCGCGTGCGTCCGAAGAAGTTCAGATTTGTGTACTGCGCCTCCGTCAGGAGGAAGTCGACGGTGCTGAACCCGCCGCTGACGCTCACACGGTTGAGTTCGGCTTCACTCACGGTGATCGTGAGGTCCTTGACGCTGTCGGCACCATCGGTGGTGATCGTGGCGCGACGGAAGAGCGCCGACTCGTACAGATTCCGTTGGCTCGCGAAGACCTGGGTGCGGCGGAACAGGTCGCCTTCCGCGATCTGCAGCCGGCGGCGCACGGTCGCGGGATCGAGCTGCTGCAATCCCTCGATCGTGATGCTGCCGACCCGCGCCTGCCAACGTGGGTCGATGCGAATCCCGACGGTGGCCGTCCGCGATGCCGAGTCCACATCGATGACCGTGTCGACCACGGCGTCGGCATAGCCGCGTTCCCAGAGCGCGTTGCGCAGCCCCGCAAGCGTCGTGTCGAGCTGCAGATAGTCGAGCGGCTCGCCCGTCTGCAATCGCAGCAGCCGCTCGCGCTGGCGAATCGGAACGAGGGTGTCGGCGACCTGCACCGTCAGGCTTGTCACGCGCGTCGGCTCTCCCTCGGAGATGCCGAACACCACCGTCGCCTGATCGTCATCCTCGATGACCAGGGTATCGACCTCCGCGTGGCGGTAGCCGCGCAGCCAGTAGAACGCCCGGATGCGCAGCAGGTCGCGCTGCAGTTCCGTCCGGTCCAGGTACTCGAAGTCCCAGAACGAGCCGGTCCGGATGAACGGACAGAAGGTGACGCGGAAGACGAGGCTCTGACAGCTCGACGGCCGCGTCACGATGCTCTCCTGGATGGCGTCCGCGTCGAACGTCTCGACGCCGCGGAACACGACCTCGCGAATCTCCAGCCGCTGCTCGTTTGCCTGCTGCGCGCCGGCGCCGACCGGCACGACGCTCGCGGCCGCCAGCAGGGCGGCAACAACCACCGACGCGACCCTCGCGCGCAGCACGCGTGCGGCAACCGGGCCTGGCCCGGCGGCCGCAGCTCGAATGCTCCCATCCGTTCCTGACATCATCACGCAGGTGCTGAAGCAAGGGACGGGCCGGGCGCCGCGCGCCCGACCCGTCCAGTTGCCGTCGATCATTCGATTGCGATCCGGGGTTGGCCGGGGTCAGAGCCCGGCGAGCAACGTGTCGTTGTTGGGTGTATTGCCGATTCGCTTGATCAGCCACTCCATCCCGGCCGCGGGCGGCATCTGCTGCAGGCCGCGGCGCAACGTGAAGACGGCATCCATCTGCTCGGGGCGGAACAGCTTGTCCTCACGCCGCGTGCCGGAGACGGCGACGTCGAACGCGGGATAGATCCGCTTTTCCGCCAGCGACCGATCGAGTTTGATCTCGCAATTGCCCGTGCCCTTGAACTCCTCGAAGATCACGTCATCCATACGCGAGCCGGTCTCGACGAGCGCGGTCGCGATGATCGTCAGGGAGCCGCCGCCGGCCGTGTCAGCCACGGCGCGCGCCGATCCGAAAAACGCCTTCGGCTTCGCCATCGCGGTGGCATCGAGTCCGCCCGAAAGCGTTCGTCCGGTGCCGCGTTCGGCCGTGTTGTGCGCGCGCGCGAGGCGCGTCAGCGAATCGAGCACAATCACGACGTCCTGCCCCATCTCGACCAGGCGACGCGACCGCTCCAGCACCATTTCGGCCACGTCCACATGGCGGTCGGCGGGCTGATCGAAGCTCGACGCCACGACCTCGCCGACGCCCCACGACTGCGCTTCCGTGACCTCCTCGGGGCGCTCGTCGACGAGGAGGATGAGCAGGACGGCGTCCGGATGGTTGGTCGCGATCCCCTCGGTGATTGCATGGAGCAGCATCGTCTTGCCGGCGCGGGCCGGGGCGACAATGAGCGCGCGCTGGCCGTAGCCGATCGGCGCGATGAGGTCGATCGCGCGCCGCGTCAGCTCGGGGCCGACCTTGGCCGGCTTGCCCGTCTCCAGCGTCAGGCGGCGGTCCGGGTAGGCGGCCGTGAGGGAGGAGAAGTCGGGGCGCTTCTGCGCGACGGCCGCGTCGCGTCCGTTGATCGAGCGAACCTCGGCAACCACCCACCGACCGCGCTGATCCCGACCGACACCGACGACCACCGCGTCTCCGCGGCGGAGCGCGTGTTCACGCATTACCGTCGGGGGGACCCAGGCATCGCCCGGATCGGCCAGATAGCTGTTCTCCGGACGGCGGATGTAACCCCCGTCGCGCCCGGTGTCGAACCAGCCGCCCATCTCCTCCTCGACGGCCACCGGTTGCAGCGGCCGCTCCACGCGCTCCGGCCGTTCGGCCGGCGCGCCCCGGCCGCGTCCACGGCGGGGCGGCTGCGGGTGACGCCCGCGCCCGCCGCCGTCGTTGCGACCGTCGCCGCGTGCTGGACGCCGGTCGCGCGAGTCGCCGCGCTTCTCGCCGCGGCCGATGCGCGCCTCGTTCCGGGCATCGTTCCGCGCGTCGCCACGCGGTTCGTTGCGAATCTCCGGCGCCCGTTCGCGCCCGTCGCGGCTCTCGCGCGGCTCGCGCGATTCCCGTGGCTCGCGCGGCGGACGGTCCGCCCGCCCCTCGCCGCCCCGCCCCTCGGGGGGACGTCCCTCAGCGGGACGTCCCTCGCCGGGCCGTCCCTCGGTCACCCGCCCATCGTTCCGTCCGTCGCCGCGTGGCTCACCGCGCGTGCTCTTGCGTCCCTCACCACGCGGTCGCCCTCGCGTCGGGCGTGCCGCGTCGTCCGCCGCCCCGCCCGCTGCCCCGCCCGCCGGCTCGGCCGACGGCTCGGCCGGGGCGGGGCGGCCCGTGGCATCGCCCCCCGGCGCTTCGACGGCGAAGTTCGCGCCGTCCCCGGGACCGCCATTGTCGGCGTCACGGTAGGGGTTCGGCTCGCCCGAGAGTTCGGACGTCTGGGTACTGGACGGCCGCGGTCCGCGTCCACGGCGGAAAGGGCGACGGCGTTCGCTCATGCAACGGTGTTGGTCGGAGTTTGGGACTGGCGACGCCCGGACGCCTTGTGCGAACAGGATCGGAGCGCGGCCGCTTCAGACGTGCAGACTGCTGTGAATCGGAGGTGCCGGCGGCGGGGACATCGTCCCGAGTGCCAGGTACGCGTGAAAGCGTGGGCTGGCGGGGCTCACGATTCGGAGCTTCCCGTGCGGCGCGTGGCGGTCCGCTGCGGCATCGGTGGCCAGTCTACCCAGGTGGCAGGTAGAAGCTCGGAGCCGCGCAACGCCCTGGTCGTCGTCGCCTGACGAGTGGATGTCTCACACCGGGCGACGTCCGAAGAAACGCAATCGACCCCGGAAACGTTGCTCGCGCCGAACTGAGGCGCGGGCGGGGGGACGGTGGTGGCCGGGGCGCGACCGTGCATGTGACGCAGTGGCGACCCTCGACGCAACACCGAAGTATCGTTGAACACGGGGATGGGCGCAAGCGCGAGTCCTCGACCCGCCGACGTTCCTCCGCTCCGGAGGGGTCGCGAGGATCGTGCCCCCTCGTGTGGTGAACGTCCCGCTGCTTCCCCGGCCGAGTAGATTTGCCGCATGATCCCTCCCTCTCGCGACATCGGCGCCGAGATCGCCGGCGCCGTCGCCGACTATCGTGAGCATGGCAACATCGCCGCGCTGCTCGAACGGCTCGACGCACTCACCGCCACCGCCACGCCCGACGCCCTCATCGTGGCAGTCGAGCCATACCGCGAAATCCCGGAAGTCGCCGGCCCGATCTACGAAAAGGTCGTCGACGCACAGCCAACGAACGCCCGGGCGCTGGTCATCCTCGCCAACTCGTACTGGCTCAGCGGACGCGGCCCGGAAGTGGTCGGCGAACTCGCCTCGCGGGCGATCGCCGCCGATCCGGCCAATCGTGGCGGTTGGCATCTCTGGTCGCTCAGCGAATCGGACCCGCGGGCGCGGACGGCGCGCTGGCGGCAGGTGGCAACCCGCTTCCCGGAGGACCTGCTGGCGCTCGCCAACCTGGCCGACAGCGCCGCGAGCCTGGCCGGGGGCGAGGAGGATACCGACGCCCTCATGCTCGCCATTCACTCGTACGAAACGCTTCTCGAAAAAACTGAGCACCCGGAGCAACGGGCCGCCGTCGAGCACGCGCTGCTGACGCTGCGCACCTGGAAGCTCTGAGGCCAACGGCGACCGCGCGACGCATCGGGCGGCGCCGTGGGCTCAGGCCCGCCGTGCGATGTCCAGCCGGCCCGGGGCGAGTGCGCGCACGGCATCCAGGATGTCGGTCAGACTGAACGGCTTCCTGAGATACGGGCAGCCGCACGAGTCGAGCAGCAGCTCGGCGCGTTCCGATACGTCGCCCGTCACCATCAGCGTCTGATCGCGCAGGTGCGGTTGGATCGCGGCTGCGTAATGGTAGGTGACGTCGCCGCGGCCGTCGGGGATGCGAAAATCCACCACGAGGACGTCGATCGGCTCGCGGCCGAGCAGGTCGAGCGCCGCCGCGCCGCTGATGGCGTGAAATGCGACATATCCCGCTCGCTGAAAGGCGATCGTCAGCGCGCGGCAGATCGCGGGTTCGTCATCGACGATGAGAATCCGGATCGGTGTGGTAGTCAATGACAACGTACGCTCCTCATTCACTCCTCAGTCCGACCGTCCCTGGCCGGTGGTTCCGTTCGCCGAGCCCGTCGCCGTCGCGGTGCCGTGACCGCGCTGTCCAGATCCGGCGACAGAATGCCCGCGATCAGCCGGGCCACGAACTCCGCCTCCGTCACGCCATCGCGCAGCATCGAGGGTGTCGCGCCGACCAGTTCCCGCGTGTGTCGCACGAGCACCCGCGCCGATCCGTAGCCGAGCTTCGTCACCACGTCGGCGACGAAGTACCCGGGTTCCCGCAAATATCCATAGGCCCGCAGCAGCCGGGCGCCGAGTACCAGGCGTCGCGGCGAACTGAACCCCGCCGCGCCCAGCTCCCGATACATCGTGCGCCGCGGCATCGCGGCTTCCAGCGCCAGATCCTGCGCGGTCCAGAACCGCTGCGGCCGCTCGAACAGCCGCCGGACCGCCCGCGCCAACGGGACCGTCAGCGCAGACAACGGGCCGAGGAGGGCGGCCAGCGCCGCATCCACGATCGCGATGTCGTGCTGCTGTCCCAACAACGTCCTGAAGCGCGTCGCGTCGTCGTCGAACCGATGCAGGACGACCTGCGACACGCCATGCCGAGCCAGCTCGACCACCGCCCGCAAGCTGCCGGGCGAGAGCGCGAGGTACAGAATCACCGGCTGTGTCGGATAGAGCGCGCCGATCGTCAGGATCTCCGCACTCCGAATCGCACCGTCCGCGGCCGGGTCGAGCACCAGCACGTCGACCACCCGATGCCGGACCAACTGAACGACATCGTCCCAACTGCGCGCCACGACGAGCGTGTGCCCGGCGCCGAGCGTGACGCGTAAATGCGCGAGCAGAGGAGGGGAGAGAAAGGCGAGGACGTCCACGGCGAGTCGGCGGGTGGCACAAAAAGGTACCTTACCGACTCAAAATGCGCGTTTACGTCACCCTTTGCACGGGTAGCTTGGTTGGTGAGGGCAACAATCACTCGCCGCCGAGGATCCATCCCATGCGCCGTTCCATCCGCCTCTTCGTCCTGCTCGCCACCGCCGTTGCCGCCTCCGCCTGTGCCGACATCACCGCGCCGTCCGACATGTGTGGCGTTGTCAGCGGCGCGGAAACCCGCAGCTGCTCGTAGTTCGACGCCTGGGTGAATGAGCGGGTCGGGACGCCGGTTCATCACCGGTTACCCGCCGGCTTCGACCACCTCTCTGAGCTCGCGCACACCAACGGCGACGTCCAGCAGGCCGTCGGGAAGCGGTGTCGCGGGTGAGCGGGGAAACCGGTCCGCCCGAGCGATGGCCGCCGCATCCATCTCGATCCGATGCGCGATCTGATGAAAGCCGTGTCGAACGGCGATTGCGCGGGCGGCGTCCAGCTCCCGGCCGATCGCCTGCGCGCTCCGGCCAAAGACCGCCAGGCCGCGCGCGACGAACAGATGCATCGGCGCCTCGAGTTCCGGGGGCAGAACGACGTTCCCCAGGGCGCGGCGGTGCTGCTCGAACGCGAGCTGATTCTGCTGCATGACCGCGAGCTCCAACAGATTGAGCTCGGATTGCCAGCGCGGAACCTGATGTTGCGAGGTGAGCGTCACGACGATCAACGCGTCACGCGCCGCCTCGTGCGCACCCATCTCCATCATGACGGTCGCAAGATCGGCGAGCACGCGGTCGCGCGCGGCGATGTCGTCGGTCGTGGACAGCGCCTCGTAGAGCAGGCGCGCCGCGACGGGCTGGTCCCCCATGCGGCTCGCCAGCATCGCGCGATCGTGTAGCGCGATGCCGGCCGCCATCCGGTGCGCACCATCGCGCGCCTCGACGATGATGTCGTCGAGCAACGCGGCCGCATGCGGAAGGTTGCCGCGCGTAATGACGATCTTCGCCTGACCGACGCGCGCACGCAGCGCTCGTTCGGCATCGTCCAGCGCCGCCGCGAGCCGGCCCGCTTCGTGGTAGGCGACCTCGGCGTCGTCGAGGTGACCCTGCATACGCAGGCAGTACGCGCGCTGCATCCGGGCATCCATCGCGAGATCCAGATCGCGCAACTCCGGCGGTGCCGCCGACGCGATCTCGGCGACCCGGTCCAGCACGTCGGCCGCGAGGATCCACTCGCCCGTGAAGTGCAGCGTCCGTGCATAGGCAAAGATGCGCGGCAGAATGGTGCCGGGGTTGGTGGCGCCCAGCTCGATCTCTCGCAGAATGCCGGCGAGCAGCGTCCGCTGCGGGTCGGACTTCGCCAGTTGTTCGACCTGGTGACGGACGGCCTGCAGTCCGGTCGACCGCTCCACGACGGTCGATGATCCGCGCTCGACGAAATCATCGAAGACGCGGAGCACCAACAGCCCGGCGGTCACGCTCGCCCACCGCGGCTCCTGTTCGTCCAGAGTCGCGAGCGCGTTGAAGAAGGACAGGTAGCGAAGCATAGGCGGGGGTGCGCGAAGACCGAGCGTGGGTCCACGTTCGGCACTCCCCGTAATGTGAGAGTTGCAGGCCGAAGCGCAATCGCCGGTGTGTGCCAGCCATGGGGCGCATTTGTGCCACTAACCCTCGCACTCGCGCTCGCCCAACGAGCAGCGGCGCCGCGCGATGGCGGCCAGAACACCGCTCTGCGCGAGCATGCGACGTGATGCCCGCTGCACGCCTCGCGCGACGCGGGGTGCGCCCTGACATCGTATCATGCCCGCACCGGCACATCCGGCGACTGGTCGCGTTGGTCGCGTTGGTCGCGTTGGTCGCGTTGGTCGCACTGGTCGCACTGGTCGCACTGGTCGCACTGGTCGCACTGGTCGTGCTGGTCGTGCTGGTCGTGCTGGTCGTGCTGGTCGCCCGCAGGCGAGGCCGCAGAGGTCAGGCCAATCGTGGCCTCACGCGGCGACGATCGTGGGAGGTCCGCTCGCGCCACCGCCCCGACGCCGCGCCCGCCACAACCCGGAGGGATATGTATCGGCATCGCCCTCGCGCTCACCAGCCTCGCCGAGCGGAATCGGTGCCTTGCTCGTGTCGATCTGAATGAATGCGTCGTAACGGCGCGCCGTCCCGACGGTCGGTGCCGTCGTCGTGTGCCTCACGCGCGAGCTGCCCGAGGTTGATCATTCCACTCTGCGTCGGCGTCGTGAACCGCGCGTCGCCGACATGGGTAGCGTGCGCCCAGTCGATTCCCTTCGCGTCCGGGCCGTGATGCGCCAGCAACCGGTCGAGCGTGTCCATCGTGTGGTGTTCGCGCGCATTACACGCAGTGGCGCCGCCGCGAATCACCGCGCGCTGGTATCGCTCGGCGTTGCGTGCGATCAGCGCGTTCCGTTCGGCGTCGATGAATGCCTCACGATCATCCTCCCGATACTCGGAGCCACTCGACCGCGCCGCGCGCAGCGTCACGACCGCCATCGTCCTCGCACGACGATGGAACCAGGGCGGCGGCGCGTGCGCGTCGGTGACGTCGTCGCGATAGGGGTCGAAACAGGCGTGGGCGCACCGTGCCTCACGCGACACTCGGGCCAGCCGCCCTCGAAGGCGACGAAGCAGACACCGCGCGCCGCGACGGGCGGCTCCCGCGATTCTGCTACATCCCCGAGACCGTCGCCGCCGCGGCCGCCTGGGGACGGGCGACGGTGTTCGGGTCGCCGTCCGAGACGTAGCGATCGCCGTTCCGATCGAGCTGATTGAGCGTGTTCTCGAGTTCGTTGGCGTAGACCTGCACCCGGTTGAGCTTCGCGGGCCGCTCGAAGCGCGGGTCGTGGGGGCTCCACGTCGGCCCGCCCGAGACCTCGAGCACGGAGTCGAAGTCGTAGCGCGTGATCTTGCCGGTCTTCGGGTCCTTCCACTCACCCTTGAAGGCGAGCGCGCGGTTCTTCGGCCAGACGCCGAGCGGCAGGGCGAACGTGCGCACCTTGTAGCCCGGCACGACCGAGTCGATGGCGAGCACGCCGCGAGCGATCTGCTCCTGCACGAAGGCGTCGTCGTACTTGCCCAGGTTGGCGTGCCAGAGCGTGTGGTTGCACAGCTCGAACCCCTGGTCGTGCAGGAACTTGACCTTCTGGAAGCGCCACTCGGTTTTCTGTCCTTCGATTCCCTTATTACCGAAGAACGACCGGCCCGCTTCGGCGCCCGAAAGCATGCAGAAGACGGCCCTGTTCTCCCAGTCCGGATGAGCCTTGGCGAAATCCATCCAGATGCCGACGGCGCTGGTGGGATCGATCGTCAGCGAGCCGTCGGCCTGTTCGATGTAGCGGAACTGCGACGGGGAGGCGTCGTCGAAGGTG
>JBBQHX010000032.1:0-20720 GCA_038324385.1 Gemmatimonadales bacterium
CAACGCGCACCTGCTACAGCTTTGTTGTCAGCAATGCTATAGCAGATGGGCGTCATCCTTTCTGCGCACACGGCGTCCGGCCCCCGTCGATAGGCTCGTGCCCGCCATCCTACGCCGACTCAGTCCGGAATCGGCTCAGCCAACCCGGTTACCGCTCAAGCGACGAGCGTCAGCATGGTCTGGTAGCGCATACATCCTCCGTCCGAAATGAGCGCTGCACGACGCCTCTTCGTAGATCGGTATCAATTGGTAGTGCGCACGTACGAAGAGCAGAACCGTGCGATCCGGCAGCGCGGAGCGATCGGCACGGCGGGGAGACGGCCGATCACTGCCGACCCTTGCTCGGGGCAAGCGGAATCAACACCACGCGCGGAAAGGGATACTCCTCGAAGCCGAGCGCGACACCGTTGCGGACGTGGCGTAGGTAGGGACCCCACGACTCACGCGCAAGCACGCGTCCCGTCCCGGCATCGAGCAAGTAGGTGATGAGAGTATCGTCACCAACCGTCGTCGCAATGCCCGTCGTCGTCTTGGTCATGGTGCGTGCACGATCCCGCACGTGCACCGCGAGCACCTCCGGCGTGACGAGGGCCGTAGCCATCGTCTTGAAACGTCCAAACGTCATGCCCACACCACGCCCGTCGGGGATAGATCTTCGGTCCCAGATACTCGGGTAGAGCACTCACCCAGAGCGACCGGCCGGAGAGATGGTACTTTCGGACGTCGTTCTGTCTGATGTGCGCAACGTAGATCTCCTGACGTTCGGGATCGCAGCTGAGCACGGATCCGGCTTCACTGACAAACTGGCGCATGAAGGCCGATGTATCACGGCCGAACGATCCACCGAACGACCGCACCACTGTTCCCGTCGCGGACAGCACGTGCAGGATGCGGTCATTGTGCCACGCCTGGACGACGATCTGGTCGCCGATCGCGCAGACGCTGACCGGCCGTTCCAGCGTCTGGATGCGGGTGAGATAGGTGAGCGTGCCGCCCTTCGTGCTGTACACGCTGATCCCGTTCACCTGATCGGCGAGGTACAGTCGCTCGCGTCCATCGTGGGAGATGGCGGTCGGATCGGCGATGTCGCCGGGTCCTCGGCCTGAGCGTCCGACGGCGCTAAGGAAGGCACCGGTGGGGGAGAAGCTCCGGATGCTCTGCGCCATCTCGTCGAGCACGTAGATGTTGCCGCTGCCATCGTAGGCGACATCGCGCACGAGGCCAAAGCTGAGCGGGCCTGGATCCTCTTCGAGGCCGATGGTCCGCACCGGAGCACCGGCGCGAATGTGCTGGGAGATGGGGGCGAGGGCTGGCTGCTGCGCTGCGGGCCGCTGCGCGCCGAGCGCCCCGGCCGTCATGCAGACAAGCGCCGTGACCGCGAGCAGACTATGAGACTGGGTGACAGAGCAGGGAGGAGCAGACATGAAAGTTCTCGATTGAAGTGGAACCATACGCCGACAGACCGTCCGTGAACTCGGTGCGGTGCCCGCCATGTTTCGGGTAACGTACTAAGCGGCGGCAGCATTGATCCACCCATGCCCGGCGCTCAATTCGTCGAACTGCCATATCCGCGCGAGCAACTTCATCCCGTCGGCCGGACGCTATCCACCCAGCGCCTCCAGCGCCCGATCGATGTCCGCGTCGGTCGTGTAGACGTGCGGCGCCAGCCGTACGCGCCCCTCGCGCACGACGTGCACGATGCCGGCGGCGGCGAGCCGCGCCGCCGACGCCGCCGCGTCCGGCGGCTCCAGCGCGACGATCCCCGCGCGCCGCTCCGGCTCGGCCGGAGTGACGAGCCGGACGTCGGCGCGTGAGGCAGCCCAGGCGATGATGCGCCCGGTGCAGCGCTGGATGTGCGAGCTCACCCTGAGGGCGCCGATCTCCTCGAGCAGTGCGAGGCTGGCGTTCACCCCCGCATATTCCTGGAACGGCCCCGTGAGCTGCTCGAAGCGGCGCGCGTCCGCGTGATAGGTGAGGTCGTAGTCGAGCAACCGCTCGAAGTCCGACGACCCGCGCACGGCGAGCCACCCGACGACGTCCGGCGTGAGGCGATCGATCAACCCGCGTCGCACGTAGACGAAGCCGGTTCCCCATGGGGAGAGCAGCCACTTCTGCGCCCCGCAGGCGAGGATATCGACGGGCGTCGTCGCGAGGTCGAGCTCCGCGGCGCCCACGCCCTGGATGGCATCGACGACGAAGTAGATGCCACGCTCCCGACAGGCGGTGCCCAACCGCTGCAGGTCCACCCGCGCACCGGTGGCGAACGATACCCAGGAGATCGCCAACACCCGCACGCCCGGGAGGTCGAGGGCCGCGACGAGCGCGTCCTCGTCAGGCAGCCCGTCGCGGCACGGGACCAGGTGCAGCCGCACGCCGCGCTCCCCGGCCAGCGCCATCCAGGGGTAGACATTCGCCGGAAACTCCCGGTCGCTCGTCACCACCACGTCGCCCGCCACGAGCGGCAGCGCGCGCGCGGCGAGGTTGATCCCGTACGACGTATTCACCGCGACGGCGATCTCGTCCACGTTCGCGCCGATCAGCCGCGCGCAGCGCGCGCGCGCCTCGTCGAGGACGCCGAACTGCTCCTCGAAGGTGATCGTGTGCGGCTCGGCGCGCTTCGCGGTGAACGCATTGACGGCGGCGACGGCGGACGCGGGCATCGGCCCCGTCGAGGCGGCGTTCAGGTAGGTCACGTCGCCACGGTTCATCCACGCGAACTCGCGCGCGCGCAACGCGTCAGGCGACCAGGCATGCGTCATGGAGCGGTCCCTCCGGAACCTCGGGGATCGATCGCATCCCGCAACGCGTCGCCGAGGAGGTTGAAGCCGAGCACCGAGGCGCCGATCGCCAGACCCGGAAAGAGGGAGGTCCAGGGTGCATTGCGCAACTGCGTCAGGTCCCGCCCCTCGGCGATCATCGAGCCCCAACTGGGCGTTGGCGGCTGGACGCCTAGCCCGAGGAAGGACAGCGCCGCCTCGGCCATGATCGCGCCGGCGACGCCGAGCGTCGCCGCGATGACCACCGGCGCGATGACGTTGGGGAGCACATGCCGCACGATGATGCGCAGGTCGCCCGCGCCAAGTGCGCGCACGCCCTGCACGTACTCGAGCTGCCGCACGACGAGCACCTGGCCGCGCACCAACCGCGCCATCCCCGCCCACCCGACGATGCCGACGGTGAGCAGCACGACGGTGAGCGACGGCTGCAGCGCCGCCACCATGGCAATCAGCAGGAGCAGCGTGGGAAAGGCGAGCGTCACGTCGGCGAGGCGCATCACCAGCTCGTCGACCCAGCGACCGTAGTAGCCGGCGAGTAGGCCGAGCGTCACGCCGAGTAGCAGGGCGATTCCCTGCGACAAGAGACCTACGGCGAGGGAGACCCGTGCGCCAAAGATCAGGCGCGCCCAGACGTCCCGACCCTGGACGTCGGTGCCGAACCAGTGATTCCAGCTCGGCGCCGTCAGTCGATTGGCGAGGTCGATGTCCAGTGGGTCGTAGCGCGAGACAGCAGGCGCGAACAGCGCGAGCGAGACGAGCGCAATGACCACGGCGATGCCGAAGACGGCGCGCGGGTCCCGTCGCAGCCGGCCTGACGCGGATCGATGGTCGCTCACTCCGTCCCCTCGGCCCCCGGCGGGCGCCACTTCCACCGCTTGTGATGCCAGAAGTACTGCTCGGGCACCTGCCTGACCCACCGTTCGAGCACCTGGGTGTAGTCGGCGACGACGCGATCCACGTCTGCCTCACGATCCCCGGTCTCGTGCACCGGCACCGGTTCGAGATTCATGTGGTAGCGTCCGTCGGCCTGCCGGATCATTGCCGCAAACACCACCGGGATTCCCATACGCAGGGCGAACACTCCAGGGCCGCGCGGCGTCTTGGCGAGCCGTCCGAAGAACGGAACGAAGGTGGACGCGAGGTTGAGCAATCCCTGATCGGCGATGAAGCCGACGGTTCGTCCGGCCTTCAACGATCGTGGAATGCGGCGCACCGCCTCGAAGTCGTTGACGATCTCGATGCCGAGCGTTCGCCGGGTCTCGTTGAGGTACCGATCGAAGAGCGGGTTCCCCTGACGCCGGACGATCGCGTCCATCGGCACGCCGCGGGCCGCCAGATAGGCGCCGCCGAGCTCCCAGTTGCCGAGATGCCCGGTCACCACGATCACCCCTCGCCCACGGGCGTGCGCCTCCTCGAAGTGATGAAAGCCCTTCGTCTCGCTGACCAGATCGAGGAGGTGCTGGCGATCGAGCGAGGCCATGAGCGCCGTCTCAATCGTCGTCGTGCCGAGCGAGATGTACGACGCGCGGGCGATCCGCTCGACGTCCGCCTGTGAAAGCTCCGGGAAGGCGAAGGCGATCTGCTCGCGCACGACCGTGCGGCGGATGCCGACGGGCCAGTGTCCGAGCAGGCCAAGCCGCGCGCCCATCGCCACGGCGGTGTTCCACGGGAGCACGCTCAGCGCACCGATGGTCGACCGGAGCGCCGCGAACTCGGCGCGGTGGGCAAGCGTGACGCGGCGGGCGGGAGGCGCCGACACGGCAGCGGGCGCGGCAGTCATCGCGTCCACCGGGTGCGGTCACGGGCGAGCTCGACGGCGGCGACGGCGGCGTCGGCCATCATCGCCTCGGTGTGGTCCCGCGCGACCCGCGCGCGCGCCGCCTCGCCCATGGTCTTGCGCTGGTCGTCGCGCGCCAGCAGTGCGGCAACCGCCGCGGCCGCGCCGGGTCCGTCGTCAGGCACGAGCAATCGGCCGGTGATGCCATCGGCGACGTACTGTTCGGCGAGCGTGCCTGACGGGGCGAGCACGGGGACGCGCAGCGCCATGAGGTCGAGGCAGGCGTATGCCGCATCGTCGCCGTCGGCGAGGACCCAGCCGAGATCGGCGGTGCGGAGGATGGCGAGCTGGTCGCGCCGCTCACCGAGGAAGCGCACCTGACGCGTGATCCCGAGCGAGGCCGCGTGCATCTGGAGATCCTCGTCATCGGTGCAACGGCCGACGAGGACGAGCCGGAGCTCGGGGTGGCGCGGCAGGAGGAGGTGCAGCGCCCGCAGGACGGTGGATGCACGCCCGCGGACGCGTTCATCGCCGACGCAGACGATCGTCGGGCCGGAGCCCGCGAGATTGAGCGCGGCGCGGGAGAGCGGACGCACGGTGTCGTGCATGGCCATCTCGATGCCGAGCGGCACGACCGTCGCTGGAATGCCGCGCGCCGGAACGTTTGCCGCGCGGCGTTCGGCCTCGCTGGCGAAGATCCAGCCCGACGGCGTGAGGCGGCCCGCCTGCCCGTCGGCCGTCGTCAGGCGGATGGCATCGCCGGCTCCGACGCGCCGCAACACGGCGCCACGTCCAGCCAGTCGCATCCCCCACGCGGCCGCGAGGTGCGCGCGGCTGCCGGTGACGATCACGACCTCGATGAAGTAGTCCTTGATGATCCGCCGCAGCCGACGCGACTGATCGACCACCGACGGATCGGCAGGCAGCGGCACGACGTCCAACCCCTCGGTCGCGAACCGTTCCTCGACGGCGGACTCGGGACGCACCGCAGTGGTAACCTTCGCGCCGCGTGAGGCCAGCAGGCGTCCGACGGCACCGGCGACGCGTGCGCCGCCCGTCCATTCCATCCCGGTGTGGTAAATGAGCACGCGCACGCGTCAGGTCGCCGTCGAGCTGGAGAAGGCCGGCGCGCCGACGTCGCCGAACTGGAGCGCGTGCAATCGCGCATAGGCGCCGCCACTGGCGAGGAGGGCGGTGTGGGTGCCACGTTCGACGATGCGGCCGCGATCGAGCACGAGAATCTGGCTGGCGTGTTGCACGGTGGAAAGCCGGTGCGCAATCACGAACACCGTGCGGCCAGCGATGAGCCGTTCGATCGCCTCCTGGACGAGACGCTCGCTCTCGGTATCGAGGGCAGACGTTGCCTCATCGAGAATGAGGATCGGCGCGTCGAGCAGCAACGCGCGGGCAATCGCGAGCCGTTGCCGCTGCCCGCCGGAGAGCCGGGTCCCGCGCTCCCCGAGAACCGTTCCGTAGCCGTCAGGCAGCTCGACGATGAAGCCGTGGGCATTGGCGGCGCGCGCGGCGGCCTCGACCTGCGCATCGGTGAAGCGGCCGCCGGCGGCATACGCGATATTGTTGCGCACCGTGTCGTTGAAGAGCACGGTGTCCTGCGAGACGATTCCCATCAGCCCGCGCAGCGACCCCAGCGTGAGCTCGCGCGTGTCGACACCGTCCAGCAGGATGCGACCGGCGGCGGGCTCCCAGAAGCGCGGAATGAGATCGACGAGCGTGCTCTTCCCTGCCCCGCTCGCGCCGACGAGCGCGGTGACCTCGCCGCGCCGCGCGACGAGGGAGATGTCCTGCAGCACGGGGTCGTCGTCATACGAGAAGGCGACCCGGTCGAACACCACCGATTCCCGGAAGCCGGTAACGGCAACCTGGCCACGATCGAGTGCGGTTTCGGTCGGGGCGTCGAACACCTCGAACAATCGTTCGGCGGACGCGAGCGACTGCTGCGCGGTCGTTGGAATCTGCGAGAGCTGCTTGAGCGGCTGCAGCATTCGCATCGTCAGGATCAGGAAGGCGATCAGATCTGCGCCGGCCATCGAGCGTTCGAGCAGCACCTGCCGCGCGCCGAGCCAGAGGATGATCACGGCGATCACCGTTCCCGCGGTTTCGGTGATCGGCTGCGCGAGCACGGAGATGCGTGTGACCCGCACCATTCCCCTGGCATAGCGATCGCTGGCCTCCTGGAAGCGCCCTTCCTCGTAGCGCTCGCCGCCGAACGACTTGACGAGGCGGATCCCCGACACCCCTTCCTGGACGATGCTGGTCATCTCGCCGTACTGATTGCTCAGCCGGCGATGCCCCGTGCGCAGCCGTTTGAGGATCGGCTGGAGCCCGCCGATCAGCAGCGGCGCGACGATCAGCGCGATCAGCGACAGGCGCCAGGACAGGAGGAACATCGCGACGATCGTCGCGATTACGGTGGCCGTGGCCTGCACCGACTGCGTCACGGCCTGCGTGATGACCTGTTTGGTCTGCTGCGTGTCGGTGAGGACGCGCGAAAGGATCTGGCCGCCGGGCATCGCGGTGAAGAATCCGATCGGCAACCGCTGCAGGTGGCGATAGAAGGCGTTGCGCAGGTCGCGCGTGACGTACTCCTGCAGCTTGGCGCCGAGCTGACCACCGAACCAGACAAGCACGTTCTTGAGAAAGACGGCGACCAGGATGACGATCACGATGTTGCGCAACGACGCCATCTCGTCGCCCGGCACCATGAGCGCGCCGATGAGCGCGTCGAGCATGCGGTTGATGACGTTCTTAGACGGATCGAGCGGCTGCTGCTCGAAGAGCGCGTTGAGGAACGGAATCAGTAGCGTGAGCGAGAAGACGTCGAGGACGGCGGCGACGAAGTTGGCGCTCACCACGCCGGCCATCCGCGCGCGATGCGGACGGAGGAAGACGAGCAGCCGACGGAGGAGCGGAGTCGTCAGGCGCGCGGCGTCAGGCACGCGGCGTCAGCAGCGCGAGGGGTACGATGACTTCTTCCGGCGTCACGCCGCCGTGCAGGAACGAGCCGCGATAGCGCGACTGATACTCGCGCAGCTTGGTCGGATAGACGAAGAAGGTATCCCCGACGGCCAGCACCGTGTTGACCCCGTGCCCGCGATGCGGAAGGCGGAGGTCGTCGGGGTTGGCGTAGAGCAGCGACTGCTCCGGGTTCTCGCTCCGCAGGTCCTCGCCGAACTTGTAGCGCAGGTTCATGGAGGCATCGCGCTTGGCGAAGACGGTCGCCGGCGTGTTGCAGTGGATGGAGCCGTGGTCGCTCGTGAGCACCACGGTCACCTTGCGTCGCGCCGCCTCTTCCAGCAGGGCGAACAGCGTCGATCGCTCGAACCACTGCTTCGTCAGGCTGCGCAGGGCGATCTCGTCGCGTGCGACCTCGTACAGAATGGCCGACTCCGACCGGCCATGCGTCAGCAGGTCGACGAAGTTGAAGACGAACGCCGAGATGCCGTCCTGCGCCAGCGCGCCCGACAGATGTCGGGCGAGGTCGTCGGAGTCGGCGGCGCTGGAGATCTTCGTGTAGCGCACCGGGACGTAGCCGCGCAGCTCGTGGACGTGCGTCTCGAGTAGCTCGCGCTCGTGCGCGTTGAGCGTCTCGTCGTCCTTATCGAACCAGAGATCGGGGAGCCGCGCGGCGATCTCGCCGGGAAAGAGCCCGCTGAAGAGCGAATTCCGCGAATACGGCGTCGCCGTCGGCAGAATCGAGTAGTAGTGCGTCGTCTCGACCTCGAAGCGTGAGGCGAGCAGCGGCTCGAGCACGCTCCATTGATCGAGCCGCAAGCAGTCGACGACGACGAGCGCGACGCTCCGGTCGCGATCGAGCACGGGGAGCACGAACTCGCTCACGACGTCGATCGAGAGCGGTGGCCGGTCGCCCTCGAGCTCGCGCAGCCAGCCCGGATACGCGCGCTTCATGAACGCCGAGAACTCGCGATGCATCGCCGGGTAGAGCGAGCGGAGTGACGCATAGAGCCCCGTCTCGCCGGCCGCGGCCAGCTCGACGTCCCACCGGCTGACCTCGGCGTAGCGCTCGATCCAGGCGCGCCAATCCTGGGGCGGGGCGGGCTCCATCTGTTGCGCCCGGAACCACTCGACAAACTCGCGGGCGACCGCCTGCTGGCGAATCGCCGGCCCGTCGAGAATGCGCGTGATGACGGTGTGCACCTGGCGCGGATTGACCGGCTTGACCAGATACTCGCTGATATTGGCGCCGAGCGCCTCACGCAGCGTCGCGTCCTCCTCGCTCTTGGTGACCATCACCACCGGTATGGTCGGACGCAGCTCGCGCAGCTCGCGGTAGGCCTCGAGCCCGCGCTTGCCGGGCATCTGCTCGTCGAGGAGCACGATGTCGAACTCGTGGCGCCGGAGCAGCTCGACGGCGTCGTCGGCGTTCCGGGCCCACTGGACCTCATACCCTTTCTCGCGCAGGAATAATCGGTGGGCTTCGAGCTGTTCCGCCTCGTCGTCCACCCAAAGTACCGTGCGCGCGGGATGTGCCTTCGCCGCATGCGTCATGAGGGCGCAACTTAGGGGTCGCGAAAATGGGGGGCAACACGGAGGGGGTGAAGCTGCCTCCGTCTCGGGCGCGCACGGACCCGGGGAGGCACCCGGCGCGCCGCCGACCCTCGCGCTCGGCGGGGCGCGTTCGTACCTTGCCCGCTGTGCATTCCACCCCGCCGTACGGCGTCGCGCCGCTGCGCTTCCCCACCCCGGCACTGGCCACATTGGTCGGACGCGCCGGGCTCGGCGGTGCCCGCGAGGTCGCTCTGGCGATGTTCGTCGCGGCCCGCCTCGCACGCTCCGTCCTCCCACCGACCGCGCTCGACGTGCGGGTCCGCCACACCCGAGCGACGGCCGCGCGGACGTGGGCGGCGGCACTGATGCTTCCGCCCGACGTCCGCGTGCCGGTGGCCCGACTGCTCGACGCCACCGGCGCGGCCGACCCTGGGGATGTCGCCAACGCGGTGCGGGCGAGCCTGCTCGCCGTCACGCGCTACCTGAATGAATCGTCCGTGGTCGAACTCGAGGCGCTGCACGCCGCCCTCGCCCGCTCCGCCCGCTGATCCCGCCATGCCACAGACCGCCGCCACCCCCGCCTTCGCCTTCCTCCTCCGCCGGCTCGACGCCGCGGCCAGCGGCGCGCCCGCCCTCGACGCGGTGCCGACCGGCTTCGCCAGCCTGGACGCACTGCTGGCCGGCGGGCTCCGACCGGGCGACCTCACGATCCTGGCGGGCGACGCCGGATGCGGAAAGTCGGCGTTCAGCCTCGCCCTCGCGATCCGCGCGGCGCGGTCGGGGCGGCGCGTGGCGATCCTCTCGGGCGAGATGACCCCGGATCGGGTGCTCGAACGGGCGGTGGCGATCGAGGGGCGACTGTCGCTCGACGAGCTGCGCCGCGGCGCACTGGACGAGGACACGCGCATCCGTGCCAGCCGCGCCGCGCATGACCTGCGGGAGATCCTCCCGGCGATCACGCGGATTCCCTCACCGAACGCGGACGGGGTGTGCGAGGAGCTCCGGCGGGCGCTGGACCTCGACCTGGCGGTGATCGACGGGCTGCCGCACCTCGCCCCGGGAGTGCGTCCGCGCGGCGAGGAGATGGCCACCGCATTGGCGACGCTCAAGCGGCTGGCGCTGGAGCTGGATGTGGCCATCCTTGTGACGATGCCTCTGGCCCACCCGGTCCGCGAGCGCGCCGACCCCCGCCCAACGCTCGACGACCTCGGCGCGACGGGGGCCGCCAAGGATCAGGCCGACGTGCTGCTGACGCTCTTCCGCGAGGAGATGTACCGGCCGGCGGTCGGGATCGAAGGGGCGACGGAGCTGCTGGTGCTCAAGAACCGGAGCGGGGGCACGGGCTATGCCGATCTGTACTTCTACCGCCAGTGGATGCGGTTCGAGGACATGACCGAGGAGTAGCCCGAACGCGTCGGGCCTCCGCAACGAGAGGAGTGCCGCCGATGACCGATGCCGAGCGTTCGAAGTCCGAGCCCGCCGAGCCTGACGACCGCGGTCCGGCGGCTCGTCCCGCCGGGGAAGGATCGCCGGCCAGTGATCGTCCGGTTCCGGACGACGAGCCGCTGAAGGCGCACGGCGACGCGCTGCTCGACGGGCTCGGCAGCCGGCACGGGCAGCCGCCTGACGATGGCACGCGGTAGGTTCCGGTCGTCTGTTGCCGTCGGACTTGGGTGGCCGGTAGCACGCACTAACCCGACGCCAGATCGGGGCTACTTCACCTTCCCCAGCGCCGCGCGGATGAGCTCGGCCGTCGCCAGCCCGCCACCCGATTCGTCGAGCGCCGCGCGGACGGCACGCTCCGCGTCAGGCTGGGCATAGCCGAGCGCCGCCAGGGCGCGCACGGCGTCCTCGGCCGCCGCGCCCTCGGGGCGACGGGCCGCGGCCGTCCCGCCGGCGAGGTCGTCCATCTTCTCGGCGAGGTCGAGAATCAGCCGTTCGGCCTTCCGCTTCCCCACGCGCGGCACGTGCTGGAGCGTCACCAGGTCGCGATCGCGAATGGCCTGGACGACGCGCGCGGCCGAGAGCGTCGAGAGCATGCCGAGCGCCAGCGCGGGACCGACCCCGTTCGCCGTCAGCAGCCGCTGGAAGACGCGCCGCTCGTGAGGCTCGGTGAAGCCGAACAGTTGCCAGCCGTCCTCCTTGACGACGAGATGCGTATGCAGCCGCACCTGTTCACCCGCGCGCGGCAACGACTCGTACGCCGACAGCGGGATCATCAGTTCGTAGCCCACGCCGCCTGACGTGAGCACCTCGATGCGATCCAGATCCTTGGTGACGAGCAGACCTTCGAGCAGTGCGATCACGGAAGCGACTCGTCAGGCACGGGAGATGGGATCGCCGGCACACGCCGACGGGCGGGAGGCGGGCTGGTACCGACGACGCGCCCGCCGCCGAGCGGAGTGAGGTGCGCGCCGAGCAGACAGGTGAGCGCGGCGGCGACGCCGTCGGCCGCGTCCGACGGCGTCGGAACGGCCTTGAGGCGAAGGATCCGCGCGATCATGAATTGCACCTGCTCCTTCGTCGCCGCGCCAGTGCCCACAACGGCCTTCTTGATCTCGGCCGGCGGAAACTCGTGCACGGGGAGACCCGCCTGACGCGCGGCGAGCAGGATCACGCCGCGCGCGTGGCCGAGGACGATCGTGGTGCGGACGTTGCGCGCGTAGAAAACGTCCTCGACCGCGACCACGTCAGGCTGGTGCCGCGCGATCAGCTCGCGGATCCCCTCGTGAATCTCCAGCAGGCGATCCGCGAGCGGCTCGCGGGCGCGGGTGCGAATCACCCCGCACTCGACGAGCGACGGCAGCCCGCGTCCGTCACCGCGCACCACGCCGTATCCGGTGACGGCGGTACCGGGGTCGATGCCGAGGACGATCATGCGGGCGGGCGCGTCGCCGGGGCCGATGGCCTGACGCGGGACACGGGCATCACTCCGCGCTCAGCGCTTCGATGTCGAGATCGGCGTTCGTGTCCACGTTCTGCACATCGTCGAGATCCTCGATCGCCTCGAGCAGCTTGACGAGCTGTTCGGCGCTCTCGCCCTCCACCCGGACGCTGCTCCCCGGCACCCAGGACAGCTCCGTCTCGATCGCCATGAACCCCTGCTCCTCGAGCGCGCTCTTGACCGCGTGCAGCAGCGCGGCCTCGCAGCTCACGACGAACTGCTCCTCCTCGCGCGTCAGATCCTCGGCGCCTGCGTCGAGTGCGGCGAGCATCAGCGCGTCCTCGTCGTGCCGGGTTGCGTCGAAGGTGAGGAGCCCCTGTCGGGAGAAGAGGAACGCGACCGAGTTCGTGGTGCCGAGGTTGCCGCCGCCGCGCGAGAGCTTGTGGCGGATGTCGGCCACCGTGCGCGTCGGGTTGTCGGTGAGCGTCTGGATCATGAGCGCGGCACCGCCGGGGCCATACGCCTCGTAGAGCACCTCGACGTAGTCGGCGCCCTCGAGTTCACCGGTGCCCTTCTTGACCGCCCGCTCGATGTTCTCCTTGGGCAGCGACTGCGATCGCGCCGTCTCGATGGCCGTGCGCAGTCGCGGGTTGCCGCCAGGATCACCGCCGCCGAGCTTGGCGGCCATCGTGATCTCGCGGATCATCTTTGTGAACCGGGCGCTGCGCCGCGAATCGGTGACCGCCTTCGCGTGCTTGATCGACTTCCACTTGCTGTGACCGGCCATGGCTGTCCGGGAATCGGGACGTGCTGCGGGGGAACTGCCATAATATAGGGTGAGCGAGGCGCGCGGGATGCCGGGCGATTGGCGCGTCGCGGGCGACGTCGAGTGCCCCTCTGGGGATTCGCGAATTCGGCCGAGGCGTTATGGATTCCAGTCCGGCGCAGCAGGAGGGCACGCTCCGCGCATTCAACACGCTCCGCGCGTTGGGCACGCTCCGCGCGTTGAGTGCCCGAGCGCTGGCGCCGGCGGCCCGACCGGGGCTGCCATCAACGGCGCTCGCCGCACTGACGCGCGGATTCCCGTTCCAGAGGTTCAGACGTGAAGTGGTCGTTCCGGATCGGCCGGCTGGCGGGGATCGACGTGTTCGTGCACGCGACGTTCCTGCTCCTGCTCGCCTTCATCGCCGTCCGCGGTTATCAGCGGGAGAGCACGCTCGCTGCCGTCCTCGGCGGCGTGCTCTTCATCGTGGCGATCTTCGCGATCGTCGTGCTGCACGAGCTCGGGCACGCGCTGGCTGCCCGCCGCTACGGGATTCCCACGCGAGACATCACCCTGCTCCCCATCGGTGGCGTGGCGCGCCTCGAGCGGATGCCGCGCGACCCGCGCCAGGAGTTGGTGATCGCGCTGGCCGGTCCGGCGGTCAACGTCGTGCTCGGGCTGGTCATCTGGGGCGTGCTGGAAGCCACCGGCCTCTCGACGCGGGCTGAGTCGCCGCTTGTCGGGGGAGCGGGGTTCGCGCTGGCGGCGTTCCTCGGCAGCATGCTCTGGGTGAACGTGGTGCTCGCCGTGTTCAACATGATCCCGGCCTTCCCGATGGACGGCGGGCGCGTGCTGCGGGCGCTGATCGCGATGCGCCGGCCGTACGTGCAGGCGACCGAGATCGCTGCGCGGGTGGGGCGCCTGTTCGCGATACTGTTCGCGATCGTCGGGATCTTCGGAATCCCGGGCGTGGTGCAGCCCAACCCCTTCCTCGTCTTCATCGCCCTCTTCATCTGGCTCGGCGCGTCGGGAGAGGCGGCGGCGGAGCGGCAGACGGTCACGCTGGGCGGCGTTCCGGTATCCCGGGTGATGATCACCGACTTCCGCGCGCTGTCGCCCGAGGACGCGCTGTCCCGCGCGGTGGATCAGGTGCTCACCGGCTTTCAGCAGGACTTCCCCGTGCTCGACCATCAGGGTCGGCTGGTCGGGCTGCTGACCCGGGCGGCGCTGATCCGGGCGCTCGGCGGCGGCGGGCCCGCCTCGATCGTCCACGATGCGATGTCGCGGGAATTCGCCGTCGTCGATCCCGAAACGGGGGTCGAGGCGGTGATGGCGACGCTGCGCGCCGGACCCGTGCGGACGCTGCCAGTGGTGCAGCATGGACGGTTGGTCGGGCTGCTGACGCTGGAGAACGTGAGCGAGTACATCATGGTCGAGACGGCCTTGCGCGGCGGGACGCCGGTGTAGCGTCTCCGCTGGGGCGATCTTCGGCATATATTCGGAGGGTGTCCGTAGTCCTGCCGGAGCTCTACACTTTCCCGACCATGAGCCGCGCCGAGATCACCACGCCGGAAGAGCTGCCCGAAGAGGGCGTCGTCGAACTGTCGCTCCGCCCGCAACGGCTGGCGGAGTTCATCGGCCAGTCCAAGGTCAAGGACAGCCTGCGGATCTACATCGACGCCGCGATCGCGCGCCGCGAGCCGCTGGACCACGTCCTCTTCTTCGGCCCGCCGGGGCTCGGCAAGACCACGCTCGCCGAACTCATCGCGCGCGAGCTCGGGGTCAACATCAGGACGACCTCGGGGCCGGCGCTGGAGAAGCCGGGCGATCTCGTCGGAACGTTGACCAACATGCGCGAGGGGGATCTCCTGTTCATCGACGAGATCCACCGGCTGCGCCCGGTGATCGAGGAGTTTCTCTATCCGGCGATGGAGGACTTCAAGATCGACATCCGGCTCTCCGAGGGCCCCAAGGCGCAGACGCTCTCGATGGCGATCGAGCGGTTCACGCTGATCGGCGCGACGACGCGGCTCGGCATGCTGACGGCCCCCATGCGCGCCCGGTTCGGGATCGAGCAGCGGCTCAACTATTACCCGTCGGCCGATCTCGAGCACGTCGTGCGGCGGACGGCCGAGGTCATCGGCGTCACGGTGGACGACGCGGGTGCGCAGGAGATCGCGCGGCGCGCGCGCGGCACGCCGCGTGTGGCGAACCGGCTCCTGCGCCGCGTTCGCGACTACGCGCAGGTGCGGGCCGACGGAATCATCACCCAGGCCGTCGCCAAGGAGGCGCTGGTGATGCTCGACGTCGACGAGTTCGGGCTCGACGACATGGATGCACGCATCCTGCGCGCGATCGTGGAGAAGTTCGACGGCGGCCCGGTCGGCATCAGCACGATCGCCGCCGCGGTGGGCGAGGACGGCGGCACGATTGAGGAGGTTTACGAGCCCTATCTCGTGCAGAACGGCTTCCTGCAGCGCACCCCGCGCGGTCGCGTCGCGACGCCGCAGGCGTACCGCCATTTCGGCTACGAGCCGCCGGCGATCGGCGGGCTGTTCGCCTGACGCCACAGCCCGTTCACCCGCGCATGTACCCGACATCGGCGTTCGACTTCCATCTGCCACCCGAGCGGATTGCCCAGATGCCGGCCGAACGCCGCGACGAGAGCCGGCTGCTCGTCGTCAGGCGGGCGACGGGGGAGCTGGAGCACCGCCGCTTTCGTGATCTGGTCGATCTCGTGGAGCCCGGTGACGCACTGGCGCTCAACGTGACACGTGTGCTGCGGGCCCGCCTCCTCGGCCGCCGCGACTCGGGCGCGCCGGCGGAGGTCTTTCTCGTCAGACAACTGGACGGGGCGCGGTGGGAGGCGATGGTGCACCCCGGCGGGAAGCTGCGCCCCGGGCGCGTGGTTCACGTGGCGCCGGGGTTCGACGTGGTGATCGAGGAGATGACCGAGCGCCGCACGCGGATCGTCCGGCTGGAGACCGAGCTCCCCATGCACGACGCCCTCGAGCTCCATGGACACGTTCCGCTGCCGCCGTATGTCGACCGACCCGATGCGCCGGCCGACGCCGAGCGCTATCAGACGGTGTTCGGCCATGTGGCCGGCTCGGTCGCGGCGCCGACGGCGGGGCTCCACTTCACCCCCGAGCTGCTCGACGCGATCGGTCGGCGGGGGGTGGCGCGCGCCGAGCTGCTGCTGCATGTCGGGGTGGGCACCTTCAAGCCGGTGGAAGTCGAAGACCCGGCCGATCACCTGATGCACGAGGAGTGGTTCCGGGTGGCACCGGAGAGTGCCGCGGTGCTCGACCTGACGCGCCGGACCGGCGGCAAGGTGTGGGCGGTGGGCACGACGGCGCTGCGCACGCTGGAGACGGTGGTTCAGCGCGACGGCTATTATCGGGCGGGTGAGGGAGAGACGCGCATCTTCATCCGGCCGCCGCACGAGGTGCGCGGCGCCGACCGGCTGATCACCAACTTCCACCTGCCCCGCTCCACACTGCTCATGCTGGTGGCGGCGTTCGCCGGTTACGATTTGACGATGCATGCCTATCGCGAGGCGATCGCGCACGACTATCGATTCTATTCCTACGGAGACGCGATGGTGATCCTGTGATCCGGGCGCGGTCCGCGGCGTTCGCCGCCGCCCTGCTCGCGCTGGCCGCCTGCACGACGACCACCACCGTCGCCTATGTCCCCGAGTCCGAGCGTCCGCGCCTGACGTGGGAGGAGGCGCGCGTCACGGTACTTCGCTTCGCGACGATCGAGTGCCCGCGGCTGACGCAGGCCGGGTTGGGCAGCGGCGAGGTGCAGGTTCTCGCCCGCGTCGGCCCGGGCGGGCTCACGCGTGAGGCGGAGCTGGAGGGCACCTCGCGCGACGAGCGACTGGACGGGATCTTCGGCGCGGTGGTGGCCCAGCTCGCCTTCCCCGACGAATTTCCCGACGGGGGCGATGCGCGCGTGCGCATCATGTACCGGTGCACCTCGCCCGTCGACGTGCGCTTCGTGCGGCGCTAGCGCCGCGATCGCGATCCGAGTGGAGCCTGTGTGAGCTTTCGCTATACGGTAGAGTGCACGGAGGGACGCGCCCGCGCGGGCCGGTTCGAGACGCCGCACGGCGCCGTGGAGACGCCTGCATTCATGGCGGTCGGGACGCTGGCCTCGGTCAAGTCGCTCGACCCGCGCGAGCTGGTGGAGATCGGCGCGTCGATGATCCTCGCCAACGCCTATCACCTCCACGTCAGGCCGGGCGACGAAGTGGTGCGCGCGATGGGTGGTGTCCACCGCTTCATGCGCTGGGACGGCCCGATGCTCACCGATTCCGGCGGCTTCCAGGTCTTTTCGCTCGCTACGCTCAACCGCGTGCGCGAGGAGGGGGTGGAGTTCCGCAGCCACGTCGACGGCGCGCGGATGGCCTTCACCCCCGAGCTCGTGATGCAGATCGAGCGCAACCTCGGCGCCGACGTGATCATGCAGTTCGACCATGTCATCCCGGGGCAGTCGGACGCGACCGCGGCGCGCGACGCGAGCGAGCGCAGCCTGCGCTGGCTGCAGCGGTGCGTCGACGAGTTCGCCCGTCTCGAGGAACGGGGGTGGTACGACGTGGTGCCCTCCGCGACCGGGCGCTCGGTGGGCGGTGCCGCCCCGGCGCCGGCCGACGGAGCCGTTCGGCATGCGTACCCACCACAAGTGCTCTTCCCGATCGTTCAGGGCGGGATCCACGCCGACCTGCGCCGGGAGGCCGCCGCCGCCATTCGCGACCTCGGCGCATGGGAGGGCTACGCCGTCGGCGGCCTGTCGGTGGGCGAGGCCAAGCCCGACATGTACGCGATGCTAGAAGTCTGTGACGACGCCCTCCCCACCGACCGGCCCCGCTACCTGATGGGGGTGGGATTCCCCGAGGATCTCGTCGAGGGGGTGCGGCGGGGGATCGACCTGTTCGACTGCGTCGCGCCGACGCGGATGGGGCGCAACGGCACGGCCTTCGTCGCCGACGGCCGGATCAACATCAAAAAGGCGGAGTTCCGGCTGGACGAGCGGCCGCTGGACGACGAGTGCGGCTGCTATACCTGCCGCACGTTCACGCGGGGCTATCTGCGGCACCTCTACATCGCCGACGAGATGCTCGCGCCGCGCCTTCTCTCGCTGCACAATGTACATTTCCTCGTTGCGCTGATGCGCGACGCGCGGTCCGCCATTCTTGGTGGCACCTTCGACGGCTGGAGCACGAGCTGGCTTCAGCGCTACCACTCTCGCACTTCCGGATCGCCATGAGCACGATTTCGACCTATGCGGCGCTCGCGCTGCTCCAGACCGGCGGCCTGCCGATGTCCGGGCTGCTGTTCAACATGGTGGCGATCTTCGCGATCTTCTACTTCCTGATGATCCGGCCGCAGCAGAAGCAGCGGAAGACGCACGAGGCGCGTCTCCTCGAGCTCAAGCGCGGCGACGAGATCGTGACCACGGGCGGGATCATCGGCGAGGTGGTCGAGGTGAAGAAGGGGCTCAAGGACGGACAGCCGGTCGCCACGCTCGACGATCGACTGACGATCAAGTCGGGCGAGTCGCGGCTGGTGATCGAGCGCGGACGCGTCGCCCGCGTGATCACCCCCGTCACGCCGACGCCGTGAGCCTGCTCGACATTCACGTGCTCGGCTCGCCGATTCTGCGCGAGCAGACGACACCCGTCGCATCGATCAGCGACGGGATCCGCCGCCTCGTGGACGACATGTTCGAAACGATGGTCATCGCCAAGGGGGTCGGCCTGGCCGCCCCACAGGTCGGGCGCACCGAGCGGCTGTTCGTCTGTGAGGTCGACGACGTGCGGCACGTGTTCATCAATCCCGAGATCGTCACGAGCGAGGGACGGGCGCGGGCGGAGGAAGGGTGCCTCTCGATGCCCGAACTGTTCGCCGAGATCGAGCGCCCCGAGCTGGTGCGGATGCGCGCGCTCACCATCGAGGGCGAGTCGTTCGAACTCGAGGCCAACGATCTGCTCGGCCGGTGCATGCAGCACGAGCTGGATCATCTCAACGGGCGACTGTTCATCGACTATCTGAGCACGCTCAAGCGGCGCTCGCTGATGTCCAAATGGGAGAAGGCGAAGATCGACTTTCCCGGACTGCGGCGCACGTTGACCGCGAAGGACATCGCCGAGCATCACGGCGGCGACGAACTGTGACGGCCGCCTGACGATGGACGACTCCCTGCGCGTGGTGTTCTGGGGAACGCCGGAGTTCGCGACGCCCGCACTGCGCGCGCTGATCGGCGAGGGGTTCGACGTCGTCGGTGCGGTGACGCAGCCCGACCGGCCGCGCGGCCGTTCGCGGTCGACCCTCGATCCGTCGCCCGTGAAGCAGGTGGCCGTATCCGAAAGCATTCCGGTGCTGCAGCCGGAGAAGCCGCGCGACCCGGTCTTTCTCGAGCAGCTCGCCGCGCTGGCGCCTGACGTGAACGTTGTCGTCGCCTATGGCGAGATCCTGCCGCGTGCGGCAATCGACCTGCCGAGGCACGGCACGCTCAACATCCACGGTTCGCTGCTGCCGCGCTATCGCGGTGCGGCGCCGATTCAGGCGGCGATCCTCGACGGCCTCGACGAGACCGGGATCACGATCATGCAGATGGTGCCCGCGCTCGATGCGGGGCCCATGCTGCTCAAGCTGACCACCCCCGTCGCGCCTGACGAGACGTACGGGGAACTCGCCCTGCGTCTCTCCGAGCTGGGCGCCGGGGGGATCGTGCAGGCGCTCTCGCTGCTCTCGATGGGCGCGCTGCCGCCGGAGCCGCAGGACGACGCCGCGGCGACCTACGCGCCCAAGATCACGCGCGAGATGGCGCGCATCGACTGGACGGCGCCGTCGGAGCAGATCGGGCGCGCCATTCGCGCCTACGATCCCGCGCCGGGCGCATTCACCACGCTCGGCGGGGCGGACGTCAAGCTGTTCGGTTCGCGCGCGGTGCCCGAGCGGCAGGGGGAGCCGGGCGAGGTGATCGAGGTCGAGGAGCACGGGATGTTGGTGGGGTGCGGCACCGGCGCGGTGCGGATCGCCTATGTCCACCCGGCCGGCCGCCGCCGCGTCGCCGCGCTGGACTGGCATCAGGGACGCGGCGTGGCCGTCGGCGACCGCTTCGGCTCGCGCGGACCCCGCCCGTGACGATCCCCGTGCTGCACGCGCTCACTACCGATGGCGTGCTGCTCGGCCCCACCTTTCGCGACGATGCCGAACGCGTGATGCGAGCCACCGGCCTGCGGGGCGCGCTGCACCTGCGCGGCGGGCGCATCGCCGCTCGCGAGCTGTTCGAGATCGCCCTCGCTCTGATGCCGGTGTCGGTGAGCACCGGCTGCCGGCTGATCATCAACGACCGCGCCGACATCGCGTTGGCGACGGGCGCGTGGGGAACCCAGCTCACGTCCCGGTCGGTCTCCGTAGCGGCGCTCCGTCGGCTGCGCCCCGACCATCCGATCGGGGCGAGCGTGCACCTGCCCCCCGAGGCCGCCGCGGCCGCGAGCGACGCGGCAAGCTGGATCGTCGTTGGCCACGTCTTCGAGACTGCGTCCCATCCGAGTGAAGCGGGGCGCGGGCTGGCGTTTCTGACCAGTGCGGTGGCCGCCGCCGCGGGGGTGCCGGTGATCGCCATCGGGGGCCTCACGCCGGAGCGGGTGGCGGCCGTGCGGCGGGCCGGGGCGCATGGCCTGGCGGTGATTCGCGGGATCTGGGACGCGTCGGATGCCGGGGCCGCCGCGACCGACTATCTTACCGCGCATGACCACGCCGGAGACGATGCGAGCCACGGTCACGATCACGGTGAATGGCGAGCCGCGCGAGATTCCCGCGGGTGAGACGCTCGGCGCGTTGCTACGCCGCCTGGAGCTGGACCCGCGTCTGATCGTCGTCGAGCGCAACCGCGAGATCCTGCGCGACCGCGACGCGTTCGATGCCCTCGTGCTCGACGAGGGCGACGTTTTCGAGCTCGTGCACTTCGTGGGAGGCG
>JBBQHX010000033.1:0-20666 GCA_038324385.1 Gemmatimonadales bacterium
GTTGCCGGTGGAAGACGGGCGCTCATCAGTCGTGGTGACTCCGGGCGGTTCCGGAGAGGTTGCGCGCCTCCCACTCCCACGGGCGATCGTCGTAGCGAATCATTCCGCTCAGCGCACCGCGGATTCCGGTGTGCACGCCGACGTCGATCCACGGCCCGGCGCGCCGTACGCCGGGCAGGAGCGACAGCACGTGCTGTTCGCCCGCCTCCGTCCACGAGAGGAACGCGCCATCGTGTTGCAGCACGTGCACGAGTTCGTGGGCGAGTGTGGTGCGCAGGGCGTCGGGGCCGAACTGATCCTCGAGCCAGATCACGCCCGAGAGCTGTGCCCCGCGCCACTTCGCCACGTCGCTGCGCATCACGAACACCGGCGCCCCAGCAGCGAGGGTGCGGCTGAAATTGAAGCGACGGTCGGGGTCGATCACGGCGGCGGTGGTCAGCACGGCGGCCAGAAGATCGAGGCGCGGCTGCACGCGGAACAATCCGTCGCCCTGGGCGTCGCGCTCGATGTACAGGCGGCCGATCCAGAGTGGCAACACCACGCGATCGACGATGCCCCGGCCGGCGATGCCATTCTGCACCACCGAGGCGCCCACCGAGGCGACCTGCCGTCCGAGGAGCCCCGCCCCCTCGAACTCCTGCACCGCGAGCCGCTTCCCGGCGTAGCCCAGCGCGCCACCCCCGGCCCCCGCGGCTGCGGCACGCCAGAACGAGCCTCCCGTGAGGCGCGCCATCAACCCGGCGCCGAGGGCCGACGTGACGACGTTGACCCCCAGCACCGCGAGCGAGCGGCTGTTCGGTTCGGCCAGTGGTGGTGCCCCCACCGTTTGACCCATCACCGCGTGCAGCGGCGCGACGAGCGCCAACATGCACGCGAGTGTTGCCGACGTCAGGCGCCGCACGCGGCCTCCCCCGTCAGCAGTGTGCCGCCGCGTCGACGCGGCGTGCGCGTCCATCGCCCGACTCGACATTCCAGCTCCCACCCTACCGCCGCACGCCGCGTGCGGCATCCATCCGCCGCGCGGCCTCCAGCGCGATCGCGGGTTGGTCGGTCGCCAGCACGCCCACGCCCAGGCTCAGCAGCGCATCGTAGACGGTCGCACCGTCGCGTGCGGCACGGTCGTCAATCGCGCCAAACGTGCCAACCTGGCTACGAATTCCAAGCGCGCGCAGGCGACCGACCAGCATGCGATCGGCCGCGCCCACACCGACGAACGCGATGACGCGGCGCGGATTGACGCCCATGTCGAGCATCCGTTGGACGTCGGCCATCGTGGCGAACGTCATCGAGAGGTTGAGGTCGGGCGCGAGCTGGTGATACGTCAGCAGATCGTCGTGGTTGTAGACGATCACGACCACCCGGTTCTCAGCGCGTGCACTGCGGATCGCGCCGACGATCTTCACCGCGGGCATGCCGCGCTTCACATCGAGCATCAGAATGGCGCGGCCCTCGGCCCACGCGAGCGTTTCGGCCAGCGTCGGCACGCGGGTCAGCGTCAGGCGGCCGTCGGGATCGCGCAGGAAGAGCGTGCGCACCATACGGAACGGCTGCGCGTCGAGCGCGCCCGTTCCGCTGGTCGTCCGATCCAGTGCGTCGTCGTGTAGCATGACGAGCACGCTGTCGCGCGTCATCCGGACGTCGGTCTCGAGGAGCACGGGGCCGAGCTGGACTGAACGCTCGAAGGTCTCGATCGCGTTCTCGGGAAAGCCCGGGGCTGGACCTCCGCGATGCGCGCTGACGAGCACGCCGGCGGCACTGCCGTCGCGCAGATATCCGCCGAGCGAGTCGGCGGTCGGGATCGCCCGGTACCAGCGGGCGCTGAGCCGCGCCGTGTCGATCGCTGGCGCGGCGACGGGCGCGGGGTCGGCCGGCGGAAGTACCCGCGCCGGTGCGCCGGCGCACGCCGCGAGCACGAACAGCGCGGGGGCGAGCGCGGTGGGGAGCCACACGGCTCGCACGCTCCGCCGATATGGTCGCGGCGGGGCGGCGTCGCCCTCGCGTCGGGAATCGGAAGTCAGCAGCACGAGACGAATCTGTGGACGTGACACGGCGGTCACAACAACGACGTCGCGCGCGAGCGCCCCCCCGGCCGATTGCGTGGGCACCGCCTGTTGGAAGATGCCTTCCACCGACGACTACACTTCGGGATGCCTGCGTCGCCCCCCGCCATTCCGCCGAGCCGCCTGGCGGTGCTCGCCGCCTACGCCGCGTTGTATGTGGTCTGGGGGTCGACCTACCTTGCGATCCATTTCGCGATCGAGTCGCTGCCGCCGATGCTCATGGCGTCCGTGCGTTTCCTCGTCGCGGGCTCGTTGCTGTACGTCTGGATGCGGCTGCGCGGCGCACCGCCGCCGACGCGCCTGCACTGGCGCACGGGGTTGATCGTCGGCGGCTTTCTCCTCCTCGGCGGTAACGGCGCCGTGGTCTGGGCCGAGCAGAGCGTTCCATCGGGAATCGCGGCACTGTTCGTGGCCGTGCTGCCGCTCTGGATGGTCCTGATCGGCTGGGCGCAAGGGGGCCCGCGGCCGACGGGGCGCGTCATCCTCGGTATCGCGCTTGGGCTGTTCGGCGTGGCGGTACTCGTTGGCCCCGACGCGTTCAGCGGGGGCGGCCGGGTCGATCCCGTGGGCGGCCTGGTCCTGATCCTCGGTTCGCTGTCGTGGGCACTTGGCTCGATGTACTCGCGCGGCGCGCCACAGCCTACCGCGCCAGCCCTCGGGAGCGCGACGCAGATGCTCGCGGGCGGAGCGTTGCTCCTTGTCGCCGCGTTCATCCGTGGCGAGCCCGCCACCTTCGACCCGACGATGGTAACCACCGCCTCCCTGTTCGCGCTTCTCTATCTGGTGATCGCGGGCTCGCTCATCGGGTTCAGCGCCTATCTCTGGCTGCTGCGCGTGGAGCCGCCGGCGCGTGTGGCGACATACGCCTTCGTGAATCCCGTGGTCGCGGTCTTTCTCGGATGGGCGCTCGCGGGCGAACCGCTGACGCTGTCCACCGTGATCGCCGCGTCGATCATCGTCGCCTCGGTCGCGCTGGTGGTGCGCGGGCAACCCGCGCCTCCACCCCCCGCCCCCGACGCGACCGCCGACGGAGAGGCGCCGACGCTGACCCGCACCGCCGCCTGACGAGCCCGGCGCGTCGCCGTCAGGCGGTGCACCGGTCGTTTGTTCCCTTCCCTCCCGTCCGCTCCACATGTCGAGTCCAGCCTCCACCGATGCCGTCGCCACCCGCACGCCCGGAACCGGCGACTTCGACGACGAGACGTTCCGTCGCGCCGCGCATCAGGCGGTGGACTGGATCGCCGACTACCTCCGCGACATCGATCGCTATCCCGTGCTGGCGCGCGTCGCGCCGGGTGAGATCCGCGCTTCGCTTCCGGCGTCCGCGCCCGCGTCAGGCGAGTCGCTCGAGACGATGCTGGCCGACTTCCAACGGTTGATCGTGCCCGGTGTCACGCACTGGAATCACCCGGGGTTTTTCGCCTACTTCTCGGTTTCGGCGTCGACGCCCGGCATCCTCGGCGAGATGCTGGCCGCGGCGCTCAACGTCAACGGGATGCTCTGGCGCACGTCGCCCAGCGCCACCGAACTGGAGGAGGTCGCGCTCGGCTGGCTCCGGCAGATGCTCGGCCTCGCCGACGAGTGGTTCGGCCTGATCACCGACACGGCATCGATCTCGACGCTGCTCGCGCTGGCGGCTGCTCGTGAGGTGCGCGAAGAGCTTGCCGTGCGCGAGCGCGGGCTGGCCGGACGCCCCGATCTACCGCGGATGCGCGTCTACTGCTCGGCGCAGGCCCACTCATCGGTCGACAAGGCCGCGATCACGCTCGGGCTCGGGCACGAGAACGTGGTGCGCATCGGGGTCGACGATGCGTTCCGGATGCGCGCGGACCTGCTCGCCGACGCGATCGCCGTCGACGTGGCGGCGGGGTACATCCCCACGGCCTGCGTCGCCACGGTAGGGACGACGAGCACGACGAGCGTCGATCCGGTGCCGGCGATCGCCGACCTGTGCGCCCGGTACGGGATCTGGCTGCATGTGGATGCGGCCTATGGCGGCGCGATGGCCGTGGTCCCGGAGTTCCGCACGCTCTTCGACGGCGTCGACCGCGCGGACTCGATGGTGGTGAACCCGCACAAGTGGCTGTTCACGCCGATCGACTGTTCGGCGCTCTATACCCGCCGCCCCGACGTCCTGCGCCGCGCGTTCGCGCTGGTCCCCGCCTACCTCACGACGGACGACGGCGGCGCGACGAATCTGATGGACTATGGCGTGCAGCTCGGCCGGCGCTTCCGCGCGCTGAAGCTGTGGATGGTGCTGCGGGGGTTCGGGAGCGATGGCATCGCGGCGCGGATCCGGGCGCACGTCGCGCTGGCGCGGGAATTCGCGGCGTGGGTGGCCGCGGAACCGGGGTGGGACGTCGTCGCGCCGGTCCCGATGTCGACGGTCTGCTGCCGTTTCGCGCCGGCCGGGCTCACCGACAGGGAATGCGACGCGCTCAACGAGGGAATCATCGCCGCGGTGAACGCCAGCGGCCGTGTCTTCCTCTCGCACACGGTGCTGCACGGGCGACGTGTGATTCGGCTGGCGATCGGAAACATCCGTACCGAGCATCGGCATGTGGCCGACGCCTGGTCGCTGCTGCGTGAGGCGGCCAGGACGGTCATGGCGGAGCCGGCGGAGACCTAACGGGCGCGCGTCAGGCGTCCGTCGGCATCAACGAGCCAGCGCGGGAGGATCTCGCGCTCGGCGACGCGCCGTTCCGGGCGCGAGAGCTGCGCACTCGGCGCCTGACGCTCGAACGAGAACGCGAACGGCTCGGCGCCCGTGGGCGTGACCGCATAGCCCAGGTCGGCGAGGGCGTTCACGGTGATCAGGCTGAGTGGATTGCCGCGCGCATTGAGCCAGCCGGTCATCAGCTCGTCCCCGAACGTCCGGTCGCGCCAGTGGGCATCGCGCGTGCCGGGCCCGCCCTCGTTCTCGATCGGCACCGGCATCGCCGCGGTGGCTGCATAACCGACCGCGGCCTGTGCCTCACGCGCACGGGCCCCGACGAACCCGGGGCTGGCCGAGCGAAGCCCCACCACGCTGCTGGAGCCATCCCAGAAGGGTCCGATGCCGAGCACGTGTCCGATCTCGTGTGCGATCAGATCGACGGCGAGACCGTCGCGCATCACCCATGCGAGATCGTCGCGATCGAGTTGAATGACGCCCACGATGGGGAGTCCGTTGGTGCGCACGACGCAGGGGCCCGCGTGCCCGAGTACGCCGCCCGCTCCGTCGACGGAGTCGACCATCACGAGGAGCAGCAGGTCGTCGACGCGCTCGTGCACCGCCGGGGTGCCCGCGAAGCATCCGTTGGCCGGGAGCGTGATCTGCGCGTCGGGTAGATCGCCCGTGATCACGCGAGACCATCGGGCCACCGCGGCGCGCACCGCGTCGGCCGCGTCAGGCGCGACAGGTCCGATGAATCGTGTGTCGATGGAGTATGCGCTGGCCGGCGGCACGACGACCTGCACCGCGATCGTCGCTCGTGTTCCCTCTGCCGTCGCTGTGACGCTCACCGAACCGATCGCGTGGCCGGTCACGAATCCCGTCGCGGAGACACTCGCGACGGTCGAATTCGACGAGCTGTAAGTAATGGCCCGACCTGTGAGGGTCCGGCCGTGGCGATCGATCGGATTCGCCGACAGCTGCAGTGCGCGTCCGGGGATCAGCAGCGCCGCCCCCGCGCGCAGGTCGACCGACGCCACGCTGGCCCGCACGACGTCCAGCTCCAGCGTGCCGGTGCGATCGTCGCTCGTCGCGGTGATCGTGACGTGGCCAGGCGTGAGTGCGCGGACCACGCCGCTGGCGTCCACGACCGCCACGGCAGGCGCCGACGATCGATACTGCACCGCGCGCCCGTCGTCGATCACGGCTCCGTTAGGCGCACGAAGGGTGATCGTGAGGCGCGCGCTGTCGCCCTCGGCCAGCGGCTCCGCGATCCCTGACACCGAGAGCTGGAAGACCGTCGCGCGGTGCACGGTCAGGGTCAGCGTATCCGACACACCGCGCACCGACGCGACGATACGGGCCGCGCCGCCGCGCGCGGCACTCACCCGTCCGCGGCCGTCGACCGTCGCGATCGCCGCGTCGGTGCTCCCCCAGACGACGGCCGCGTCGGGCATCGGCTGACCGTCGGCGGTCTGCACATTCACCGCGAAGGTGCGCGCGGTGCCTGCGGTGATCGTGTCTTCCGTAATGGTGAATGCCACACTCCCGACCGGTGCCTCAACATGCACCGGGCCGCCGTCGCCACACGCGAGCGACGCGGCCAGGAGGCCGCTCCATGCGACGCGGGCAACGCGTGACGGTGTGCGAGTGACGGCGAGGCGGTGTCGAGGCAGCATGCGCGGGGCGTGAGACGGCGGACCGGGTGGTCCCCGAAAGACGCCCCGTTCCGGCGCGGGGTCACGCTCGAACCCCCGGTCCCCCCGTCATCCGGTGCGCCACGGCCCACATCTTCCGGTCGGCATGGTCTCGGCGCGCGACCGCAGCTCTGCGCGTTCCGCCGTCACCGCCGCACCTCACACACGGGAGATCGTTACGTGAAGCTCGACGACGCGAAGGTATTGATCACGGGTGGCAGCTCGGGGATTGGCAAGGCTACGGCGCGGATGCTGCACGCACGCGGCGCGAAGGTCGCCATCTGCGGCCGCAACGAGGAGCGCCTCCGCAAGGCGGCCGAGGAGACGGGGGCGATCGGCATCCCGGCCGACGTGAGCGACGAGGCCGATGTGACGCGACTGGTTGCGCGGACGATCGATCAGTTGGGCGGCTACGACGTGCTGATCAACAACGCCGGCATCGGCACGTTCGCCCCGCTCATCGAGACCACGTCCGACGAGATGCGGCGCGTCTGGGAGACCAACGTGCTCGGCGCAATGCTCATGGCGCGTGAGTCGGCGAAACACTTCATCAGCCAGCGACGCGGAAACATCGTCAATGTCGCGAGCACGGCCGGCCTCAAGGCGGGCCCTGGCGGCTCGGCCTACGCGTCGACGAAGTTCGCGCTACGCGGGATGACCGAGAGCTGGCGCGCCGAACTCCGCACGCACGACATCCGCGTGCTCCTGGTGAACCCCAGCGAAGTGGTCACCGACTTCTTCCGCGCCGCCGGCCGCACCCAGAAGCCCAGCGACCGCAAACTCCGCGGCGAAGAAATCGCCCATGCCATCGTCGCCATGCTCGAGATGGACGACCGCGGCATGCTGGTCGAAGCCACGGTCCACGCGACGAATCCGGACTGAGAAGGGCGGGAGATCGGAGATCGGAGACAGAAGCCGCGCGCGAAGGTTGTCATCCCGCAGGAGCGCCGTCAGGCGCGAGTGTCGGGACGGGTTCACCCTCGCTCATAGCGAGCGAATGGATAGTGGAAGCCCGTCCCGACACTCGGTCGCTACGCGCCCTCCTGCGGGATGACACTGTTTACTCGCATCGGTTGCCTGTGGAGCCCGTCCCGACACTCGGTCGCTACGCGCCCTCCTGCGGGATGACACTGTCTACTCGCATCTTCAACCTTCTGCCTCCGATCTCCGATCTTCCACCTTCTGGATCCCATCTCCCATCTTCTGCCGCTCAGTCCCCAGCAACCGGCTCTGCGGCGGGGGGGAGGCGGTACTCGCCGGTGTGGCGCTTGAAGACGCGGCGCATGAACCACTCGCGCATCTCGTCCAGCACATCGTAGACGGTCGGGATGACGAGCAGTGTCAATAGCGTCGAGGTGAGCACGCCGCCGATGACGGCGATGCCAAGCGGGGCGCGGAACTGGGCGCCCTCACCACGGCCGAGTGCCACCGGGATCATGCCGGCGACGAGCGCGAACGTGGTCATCAGGATCGGGCGCAGGCGGATCGCGCCCGCGTTGATGATCGCCTCACGACGTCCCATTCCCTCGCGCTCGCGCCCCCACTTGGCGAAGTCGATGAGCAGGATCGCGTTCTTGGCCACGATGCCGGCGAGCAGGATCATGCCGATCATGCTCATCAGGTTGAGCGTGTTCCCCGTCAGCACCAACGCGAGCATCACGCCGATCAGCGACAACGGCAGCGAGAGCAGGATCGCCAGCGGTTCGAGGAAGGAGGAGAACTGCACGACGAGGATCAAATACATCAGCAGCACGGCGATCCCGAGCGCGAGCAGGATGCGCGAGAACACCTCCTGCTGACTTTCCACCTCGCCGCCCTGCGTCATCGTCACGCCGGCGGGAAGCGTCAGCCCCGCAAGGCGACCGTCGATGTCGCGCAGCACGTTATCGAGCGAGCGGCCGGCGGTGTTGGCCTCGACCGTGACCACGTTGTCGCGGTCGAGGTGGCTGATGATCGCCGGACCGACCGACGACGAGATGGTCGCCACCTGGCCTAACGGGATCGTCGTCGGCGCACTGCGATCGCCACCGGGCACGTTGAGCGGCAGCCGCTCCAGATCGGCCGCGCGACGGCGGCTTTCCGGGTCGAGGCGCACGACGACGTCGCGCGTTTCTCCGCTCGGATCCACCCAGCGGCCAGCTTCGAGACCGGCGAAGGCTGGGCGGAGTGCCTGCGCCACCTGGCCCACGGTGATGCCGAGCGTGCCCGCCAGCCCGCGATTCACCTGCACGTCGAGCTCGGGCTTCTGTCCCTTGCTCGACAGCCCGACGTCGACCGCGCCCTCGACCTGACGCACCTCGGCGAGCACGAGCTGCGCCGCCTCCTGCAGCGACGCGAGGTTGTTGCCGCGCAACTGCAACTGCACCTGCTTCTGGTCTCCCTGGAAGTCGCTCGCATAGACCGACATCGTCGCGCCGGCGATCTTCGAGACCTCGCCGCGGAACTCCGACGCGAGCTCCTCCGCCGAGATCGATCGCGTGTTCTTCGGCGTCAGGCGGACATAGACGCTGCCCTCGTCGACCGCGCCCGAGACGCCGCCGAGCGTCGTGAATGTGTAACGCACATTGGGATTCGCCCGTACCATGCGCGTCGCCTCGTCGGCCTTGAGGCGGCTGTACTGCAGGTTGGACCCCGGCGGTGTCTCGATGCCGATGAACAGCTCGGAGCGGTCGTCCTCGGGGAAGAAGCCCCCGCCGACCCAGCCGAGCGCCGGCATGGCGAGCGCGATCACGAGGGAGCCGATCGCGATGCCGGCGGTCGCGAGGCGATGATCCAGCGCCCAACCGATCACCTTCTTGTAGTTCTCGGCCTGACGATCGAACCAGTGGTTGAAGGTGTCGAGGCGCTTCGTGATCCACGACTTCCTGTCCTCGGGCACGTGCGGATCGGGCCAGTAGGCCGACAGCATCGGGTCGAGAGAGAAGGAGACGAACAACGACACGAGCACCGACGATGCGATGGTGAGCGCGAACGGCTTGAACCACTGTCCCGCCTCACCATACATGAAGCCCACCGGCACGAAGACGGCGACGATCGAGAAGGTGGTCGCGGCCACCGCCAGCCCGATCTCGTCGGTACCCTCCCTGGCGGCGGTAAAGTGATCTTTTCCCATCTCCACGTGTCGTACGATGTTTTCTCGTACGACGATGGCGTCGTCGATCAGGATGCCGATCGCGAGCGAGAGGCCGAGCAGCGACATCGTGTTCAGCGTGAAGCCGAACGCCCAGACGGCGATGAAGCTGGCGAGCACCGAGACCGGTAGCGCAAGTCCGGTGATGACCGTCGAACGCCAGGAGTTGAGGAAGAGAAAGACGGTGAACACCGTCAGGATCGCGCCCTCGATGATCGCTGCCTGCACGTTGCCGACCGACGCCTCGACCGTCGCGCCCGCGTTGCGGATGATGTCGAGCTCGGTCGCCTCGGGGAGGGTTGGGCGCAGCGCGTCGACACGCTGAATCAACTTGGCGGCGACTTCGGTGGTGCTGTAGTCACGGCTCTTCACGATCTCGATGCCCACCGCCTCACGCCCGTTGTACAGGGCGAGCGTGCGCTGGTCCTCGGTGCCGTCCTTGATCGCGGCGATATCGCCGAGGCGGATGAGCTGCCCGCCGCGTTCGGCGACCACGAGGCGCTCGAAATCCTCCGGCGACTCGAGCCGCCCGCGCAGACGGATCGTCTGCTCGTTGAGCGAGCTCTCGATGCGGCCCACCGGAGCGGCGAGGTTCTGCAGTTGCAGCGCCTGCACCACTTCCGACACGCTCACCCCCGACGCCTCGAGTGCGCTCGGCCGCAACTCGACCGTGAGCTCGCGCTCTACCTTGCCCGAAATGTTGACCTGCGCCACACCCGGAATCGAGCGCAGTTCACGCACGATGCCCGGGTCGGCCAGTCGCGTCAGCTCGGCTGTCGTCAGGCGCTCCGACGACAGCGAGAGCACCACGATCGGACGATCGTTCGGGTTGAGACGGCGGAGAATCGGCTCCTCCATCTCCCGCGGCTAATCCGACCGGATGAGTGAGATCTGATCGCGGATGTCCTGCGTCGCTTCCTGCAGATCCTTCTCGAAGACGAACATCGTGGTGAGCTGCGCGAATCCGTCGCGCGCCTCGCCATAGACCTTGTCGACGCCGCTGATTCCCTGGATCGCCTCCTCGATCGGGTCGAGAATCTCACGTTCGACCTGATCGGGCGACGCGCCCGGATAGATGATCGTCGTGAAGACGATCGGTGGATTCACATCTGGAAATTCGTCGGTCTCCAGGTTGAACAGCGCGACGATCCCGAAGACCACGAGCGCCAGCATCGAGACGATGGTGACGAGTGGTCGCTTGATGGCGAAATCTGAGATGTACATGGGAGCGGATCCAGGTGATGGCGTCGCGCATCGTGAGGCCGGGGCTGAACGCCCCGCACCGCACGATCGTTCTAGCGGGTGGTGTCGGAGCCCGGCGCGGGCGGCGTCGGCGCAGCGGGCGCGGCGGGTGTCGCTGGGGTGGTGCGCGTCTGGGCCGCATCGCCCGACGGTCCGATCCGGACCGCCGACCCGGCGCTGATCCCCTGTGCCGCGCCGACCAGCAGGATGTCGCCGGCCGTAACGCCGGCGATCAGTTCCACGCGCTCGGTCTGCTCGTCGCGCATTCCGAGCTGCACCTCGACGCGCTCCACGAGCCCGCCCTTCACGCGGTAGACCACCGGTGTGACGCCGCGCTGATCGATCGCGGCGAGCGGCGCGACCATCACGTCCCGCTCCTCACTGGCCACCCGCCCCTCGGCGAACAGCCCGCTCACCAGCGCGCCTCCCGCATTGGGGATCGCGACCTGGATACGCACCTGGCGCGTCACCGGGTCGGCGGCGGGATTGATGCGCGTCACACGGCCCGTGAAGGTGCGCGACGGGTAGCCGTTGACCGCGAAGGTCACCGGCGCTCCGATCCGCACTTCCGATAGTCGTTCGGCGGGCACCGAGGCATCGAGCCGCATCTCGCCCGGCGCGATGATCGTCACCAGCGCCGTGCCAGGCGACACGACGTCGCCAGCGTTCACCGGGCGCGCGCTCACCACGCCCGTGAACGGCGCCGTCACGCGCGTGTTACCGAGCTGCTGTTCGGCCGCAGCCAACTGCGCCCGCGCACCGGCCAGCTGCGCCGACGCCGCGTCCAACCCATTGCGCGCCGCTTCGAGATCGCGGTCGGCGATCGCGCCCGCCTGCACGAGTGTGGTCGCGCGCTGCAACTCGCGTTCGGCAGTGGCGGAGCTGCTGGTGGCGCTGGCGACCGCCGAACGTGCGGAGAGCATCTGTGCGCGGAGCGCCGTGTCATCGATACGAGCGAGCACCGACCCCGCGCTCACACGCTGCCCTTCCTCGACGAGTACGGCGAGTACCGGACCGCCCACTTCGGCGCGGATCGTCGCCTCACGTTCCGCGGTCAGCGACCCCGAGATCAGCGGGCCCACGGCCAACGTCGCGCGCTCGACGACGGCGACGTTCTCCGGTCCCACACTGATCGGTGCGTCGGCGGCCGCCTGTTCACGGGCGTCGGCTGCTTCCGTCCCACCGCACGCGGCGACCGCGACAAGGGTCAACAGCCCCGCCGACGTGATCGCGCGTCGCGCGGAGGCACTACGCATCATGTCCTTCACGGCTGTCCGCCTCCGGGATTCACTCCACCAGTTGAGGGGCCGGCGGCATTGGCCGCCCGACCCTGCGACGGAGCTGCTCCGCCGCGTCCACCACCGCCAACACCACCACCTGACACGCCACCCATCGAACCACCCCGACCGCCCGCCTGCGCCGAGGCCGCCACCGTGCCCAGCGGCAGGTTGGGCAGGAGCACCAACCGGAGCTGCGCGACCGCGAGATCACGCGCGGCCTGCGCCCGGTTGGCCTGCGACTGCTGCAGCAACAGCCGCGAGTCGTCGAGCTCGAGCTGCGTCGAGATCCCTTCACGGAACCGCACCTCGGCGATCTCATATGCACGGTTCGCCTGCTCCGACGTGCCCTGGCTCGCCGCAAACGCCTCCGCCGCCTGCTCCAGCGCGTCGATCGCGAGGCGCGCATCGAGCGCGGCGAGCTCTTCAGCCTGTTGCAGCCGCTCGCGCCCCTCGACGAGATTCGCCTCGGCGACCAGCTCCTCACCGCGGATCCGGCCACCGGTCAGCAACGGCACCGAGAGCCCGAAGCTGACCGTCCAGTTCGGGAAGAAGTCATTCCAGCCCGGCACCTGGTTGGGCGGGTAGGCGAACCGCTGATACTGCGACTGCAACTGCACGGCCGGGAATCGTGAGGCACGCGTCGCCCGGAACTGCGCGTCGAGCGCCTCGACATTCTCGATGGCCTGACGAACGGGTGCCCGGTTGATCGTGACCGTGTCCGTCGAGGCGGCTACGCTGTCGACGATGGCCCGAACGAGCGGGTCGGGAGCGAGCACGTCGTCGACATCGACCTGCAAGGAGATGGGCTGCACCGGCTGACCGGCTGGGGACGGCGTAACGGGCGCCTCCGCCAGCTGCCGGACCGGTACGAGCCCGTTTTCGATGCCCGTCGTCAGGTCGAGCGGCTCGTCGAGCGGAAGATCGAGGAGCTGCAGCAACCGGAGGTAGGCCGCGTCGCGACCCGTTCGGGCCTGAATGAGAACGGGACGCTGATTGTCACGCGTGACGCGAGCCCGCAGCAGGTCGAACTCCGACTGAGTGCCGACCTGCCGGGCGAGCTGTGCCTGACGCAGCGTGCGCTCCGTCTGCACCAGCGACGACTCGGCGATCGCGACGAGGCGGTTGGCGAGCAGCGCATCATAGTATGACTGGGCGACGTCGAGCTGGAGCTGCGCGCGCTGAGCGAGCATCTCGACGTCGGCGGCGCGCTCCCCCGCTCGTGCGGCACGGACGAGTGCGCTGAGGCGCCCCCCAGTCCACAGATTCTGCGAGAAGTTGAGGCCGAGCACGACCGTGTTCTCGGACGCGAAGATCCGCGTGATCGGACTGTCGGCTAGGCCGCCCCCGCTGCCCGAGTCGGCCGGCGGGGCCTCGGAGTCCGACCCATCGCCGAACCGGTCGGTGATTGCAGCGAACTGGTTCTGCAACTGGCGCTGATAGCTCGCCGTGGCCGAGAGCTGCGGGAAGTATCCCGAGCGCGCCTGGGCACGCTGGCCGCGCGCCCGCGTGAGGCCGGCCCGCGCGATGCGCAGGGTCTCGGACTGGCGTTCGGCGATCGTGATCGCCTCCTCCAGCGAGAGTGGACGGGTAGCCGCGGCCGCGCGGGACAGCGCGGGCTGCTGCGCCGCGAGCGGCGTGGCGAGCAGGGCGGCAAGCCCGACGCCCGTCGCCGCGGCGACGAGCGCGTGATGCCTCACGCGGGCGGCCAGCCGGCGGGCCGGAAACGATGCCATGGTGGATACCTGGACTGCGGAGATCATGAAGACGGGACCAGGCGCGACCGCGCCCGATCACTCGCTCGCACCACGCCGATGGCGCGGAGGAAGAGGCGAACGTACAGCGCCAGCGCCCGATCCGCCGGCACGGGATACAACTCGGGCATCAGATCGCGCGCCATCGCGTCGGCGAAGATCGCGCCCATCAACATCCCGACGGCGGCGCTGACGAGATCGTCCCGCGTCCGCCCCCGCCGCTCATCGAACGTGATCCACCCATCGCGCGCCAGCCGTCCGATGTAGGCCTTCAGTTCCAGCGCGTTACACTCGGCCTCGCCGGTGCCACACGGGTGGACCTCGGGTCGTTCGGCGGCCTCGCTTATCGTCTTGCGGATGAGCGTGCGCCGGTCGCGCATCGTTGCATACTGTACGGCGCACCAGGCTGCGAGCTCGCGCTCGGGGTCCCTGGGCTCCGCCGGCAGGGCGATGGGTTCCGGGGTCTCGTCCTGTTCGGCCTGCAGCGCGGCTTCGATCAGCGCGCCCTTCGAGCCGAAGAGCCGGAAGATCGTGATCTCGTTGACCCCCGCCTCGTCCGCGATGCGACGCGTAGTCGCCCCGCGGAATCCGTGGGCCTGATAGACGCGAATGGCGGCGTCGAGCAGTTTCTGTCGGCTGATCATCGCGGAGAAGCTACGGGTTCCACACTGCGAATGCAAGTAAACACTTGCACGCGAGAAGCAATCACTTGCATCCGGCCGCCGAAACGGTGTACGGAACCGATGCGCCGTTGGTTTCCGGTTGTCTGCAACGATTTCGTGACCGTCCCCATTCGAGCCGACCTCGACGCCGCGGGCGGTGGCGCTTGGGTTGCCCGGCTGACGACGGGCCCCGACCGTGTCGCTGGCCCTCGGCTCCGCGCGGGAACGCAACACCGTGGCGGCCAGCGCCGTAGCTTTGAGACGTGCGCGGACCGGCGTCTCCGTCCGCTGCCCAGCCTCGCCCTGCCCGCCGCTGTATGCCCAACCGGATCCGCCCGCCCGCCCGGCACACTTTGCACTCCGCCCGAGCTTCGCGCGCTGACGTTCGGGAACTCGCACGCCGCCGTCTGGGCGGCGTGCGAGCGGCGGCGGTCGCGGCAACCGTGCTGGCGGCCATCACCGCCACCACGGCCAACGTGGGCGCCCAGCGGCCGCCCGGGTCCACTCCGCGCGATTCCACGGCCCGCGATTCGGCGGCGCGCCGGATGCCCGGGGTGATCGTCACCGGCGGGCGGACCCCGGCCGTCGCGGGCGGCACGGCGACGCTCGAGATCCGCCTCGATTCCCTGCGGATCGCGCCGCTCCCGACGCTCGAGCAGGCGCTCCGTGCGCTGCCATTCGTGCTCGTGCGGCAGAACTCGCGCGGCGAATCTGAACTCTCGCTTCGCGGCTCGGATTCGCGTCAGGCTGCCGTGCTCGTCGATGGGCTGCCACTGACGCTCGGGTGGGACCACCGCACCGACCCCTCCCTCGTCCCGCTCGGCGGAGCGCGCCGCCTCGCCCTCACCCGCGGGCTCTCGACCGTGCTCGCCGGACCCAACACCCTGGGCGGGCTGATCGAGATCGATGTCGCCGGGGCCGATCCCGGGAGCGCGGGCGACGACGCGATCGCGACACGCCTGACGACGGGCATCGATCAGACGGGCGCGAGCGTCATCGGCGCGCGGTCGTCGCTGGTGCGAACGCTCGGCCCCGGCATGCTCGAGCTGCGCGGCGGCGGTGGCTGGCGTGATCGCAATGGCGTCGCAAAGAGCGATGCGGTGATCGGGGCGGCACGGCGCGACGTGCGCACGAACAGCGATCTCCGCCTGGCCGACGCCTTTCTCGCCGGACGCTGGACCGCGTCAGGCGGGGCGTCAGGCGGCGTGACGCTGATCGGCTACGATGCCGAACGCGGCGTCCCGCCCGAGCTGCACCTGACGGAGCCGCGCTGGTGGCGGTATCCCACCGTTCGGCGGGGGCTCGCGGTGCTCTCGGGGACGCGCGGCCCCCGCCGCACGCCGCTCGGATTCGGCACCGTCGCCGCCAGCGTCGGCGTCAGCGGCGGCCGGAGCCTCGTCGAGCGGTTCGGCGACGCGAGCTACGGCACGGTGATCGGCGGCGAGCGCGGCACCGAGGCGACGACGTCGGCGCGCCTTTTCGCCGAACACGATCTGGGTGCGTCGGCCACGGTCGGGGCGTCGCTGACGGGGGCGGACGTCCGCTACCGCGAGCAGCTCGACGCCGATCCCGCGCGCGACTACAGACAGCGCCTCTGGAGCGCGGGGCTGGAGACGACCTATCGTCCCCCCGCGCTCGAGGGCACCGATCTCACCGCCGGGTTGGTCTGGGACGGCGCCGACACGCCCCGCTCGGGCGACAAGCCCGCGCTCGGGGAGGTCGGCGCGTGGGGCGGCCGACTCGGCCTGACGACGGCGCTCACCGACGGCGTCCTCGCGCACGCCACGGTCAGCCGCCGCACGCGGACGCCGTCGCTGCGCGAGCTGTACTCCGGTTCACTCGGTCGATTCGTTCCCAATCCGTCGCTGCGCCCCGAGCTGTTGCTGGGGGCGGAGGCCGGCGCGACTGTCGCGCGCGGCGCGCTGCTGGTGCAGACGGTGGGCTTCCACACGCGGCTGACCGACGCCGTCGTTCGCGTGACCACCGGCGACGGGCGCTTCCGCCGCGAGAATCGCGACCATCTGGTCACCAGCGGCGTCGAACTGCTGGCCAACTGGACAGGCGCGCTCGGCATCTCCGTCGTCAGCGACCTGGTCATCCAGCGCACGCGCATCACCGACCCGGTCGACGACACGGAGCGGCGCGCCGAGCATCAGCCGGCCGTTCGCGCATCGGCGGAGGTGGCGGCGCCATTGCCGCTCGCGCTGCGCGGCAGCATGCGCGTCGCGGCGTCAGGACCGCAGTACTGCCTGCACCCGGAGCTCGGGCGCGAGCAGCGGCTGGCCTCGTGGACTCGCGCCGACGCGTCGCTCGAGCGAAGCTGGCGCGTCGGCGCACCGTCCGCGGTGTTCTCGCACATCCGCGCGGTGTTCGCGCTCGACAACCTGGGCGACATCGCGGCCTACGATCAGTGCGGACTGCCGCAGCCGGGCCGCACCTTCCGCCTCGCCTTCGAGCTCTGGTAGCCGGATGACGGTCGCGCCCGATCGTGTCGCAGTCCCCACCAGTGGCCACGCCTCACGCGGCGGCTTTCCGCCCGGCCCGCGATCGCGAATCCCCGGCCGCCTCCCCGTGCGGCTGTTCCGCAACCAGTTGCGCTTCCTCGAGGACGCGAAGCGGGAATGGGGTGACGTGCTGGCGTTTCGCGTCGGCCCCAAGCCGGTCGCGCTCCTCTCGCATCCGGACGACATCCGCGATGTGCTGGTGACGCAGCAGCGGCACTTCATCAAGGGGCGCGGGCTCCAGCGCGCGAAGCGGCTGCTCGGCGAGGGGCTGCTGACCAGCGAGGGTGACTTTCATCTCCGACAGCGGCGCCTCGCGCAGCCCGCGTTCCATCGCGACCGCATCACGGCCTACGCCGCGACGATGATCGATCTGGCGAGCACACATGCCGCACGATGGACGCCCGGCGCGACGGTGGAGATCGCCGGCGAGATGATGCGCCTCACGCTGGAGATCGCCGCGCGCACCCTGTTCGGCTCGCGCGTCGAGGGTGAGGCGGCGGAGATCGGCGCGGCCGTGAAGGTGGCCGTGGAATCGTTCGCGACGGCGGTGATTCCGTTCAGCGAACTGATGGATCATCTCCCCTTCGGACCGGGCCGCCGGTTTTTCCTCGCGCGGGCGCGCCTCGACCAGACGATCGGGCGGATGATTGCCGCACGACGGGCCGACGGGCGCGATCACGGCGATCTCCTCTCGATGCTGCTGGCCGCACGCGACGAGGACGGGGACGGCACGGGCATGACCGATCTCCAGATCCGCGACGAGGTGATGACCATCTTCCTCGCGGGGCACGAAACTACCGCCAATGCGCTTACCTGGAGCTGGTGGCTGCTCGCGCGCCACCCGGAGGTGGAGGCGCGGATGCACGCGGAGCTCGCGTCCGTGCTCGGCGACCGTCTCCCCGTGCCTGACGACGCGCGGCGCCTGCCCTACACGCGCGCCGTGGTCGCCGAATCGATGCGCCTGTATCCGCCAGCGTGGATCCTCGGTCGTCAGGCGCTGCGGCCGTATCAGCTCCGCGGCCACGTGCTCCCCACGGGCACGCTCGTCCTGATGAGCCAGTACCTCGTTCATCGCGACGCGCGCTGGTTTCCCGATCCCGATCGCTTCGATCCCCAGCGGTGGCTCGTCCCCGCCGAGGAGCAACCGGAACGGCCGCGGCTCGCCTACTTCCCGTTCGGCGCGGGCACGCGTGTCTGTATCGGCGAGCAGTTCGCGTGGACCGAAGCGGTGCTCGTGCTGGCGACGCTCGCCCGGCGGTGGCGCCTGGTGGCCCACGACGACCGCCCAGTGGGGGTGCGCGCGCTGATCACGCTGCGGCCCGACCGGCCGATTCCGATGCGAGTCGACGCCCGCGCGCCATAGCCCCGACGGTCAACCCCGGCGGCGTAGCGCGTCAAGCCGCTCCTCCACCTCGGGCGGCAGGAGGAGCGTGTCGGAAATCCCCCCGATCTCTTCGGCGTCGCGCCACCGCTCCTCGAGCTCGCGGAGTTCCCCTTCCAGGGCTCGGCGTTCGTCTTCCTCGTGCAGCACCATTTCGAGGCCGACCATCTGCTCCGGGCGCAACTGATCGACCCGCAGCTTCCCCATTCGCAGAAATGATCTCCCGGTCGAATCGGCCCGCGTCACCATGGACTCGTGAAGGCTTCTGCGATCGGACACGATCTCGAGTGCGCTCGCAATCTCCTGCCGGGAGGCGCCCCAGATGAAGACCGACGGGAGAAGTGTCGTCAGTGCGTTCCGCGCCGCCAGCCCCTCGAGGACGACCGCTTCAGGGGCGGCATGGGTTCGCGGCGGCGCGCGCAACGCGCGGCGAAGCGGCGCCTGCGGTTCGACGATACGATGCCGCACGCGCACCGACCAGCGCTCGTCATCCGCCCCGCCGATCTCGGCAAGCCTGGCGTCGTTCCCCGAGAGCCTGAGCACCTCGCCGGCATTGGTTCGGATGAGCAGGCGAGGGGCCCGCGTCCTCCGATAGTTGCGGGTGTAGTCGTGGGCGAATGCCCCGGTCATGGCGGCGCCGAGCACCATGGTGGCGGCGATGTGGGGGCTCCAGGGGCCGAAGATCAGTGCGGAGTGGAGCAGCATGACGGCGTTACTCGGCCATGCCAGCAGCGTCTCGCGACGGCGCCGCCGGAGCAACGACGCGCCATACCGCCACGCCGCGAACTCCGGCACCAACGGCCGCCCGACGCGGACGAGCTCCGTCCCCTCCCTCAGCTTCGCCAACCCGATGTTCGGCGTCGACGCACGGAGCCGGGTGCCCCCGAACGCTCGCTCCGCCTCCTCGATCGCCTCCCACCGGGTCTCGCGCGGCGAGAGGTTCCAGCGTGCGCACGTCGGGCACACCACCCAGAGCCGGCCGCGAGCGGCGTCGAAGGCGAGGCGGCGGCCGATGGGGAAATGCTCGAGCGCCTCATTCCGGCCGAGGGCGCCGTGGCAGAAGAGGCAGGTGGCGTACACGGGAGGGCTCCGCGCGAAGGTCGGCTGACCGCAGGAAACCGACCGCGTCACCAGCGGAGCGAAGATACCGTACTTGTCCGCCCCGCGCGAGCTCGTGTTGCCACACGCCGCGTCAGGGTTGCGCGACGAGCGGGTTGTGCCGGCTGGCGCGCCTTACCAGGCGGGGGCGCTTACCAGGCGGGAGCGAGCTGGAAGGTGAAGAACCCGCCCTTCTCCGGACGCTGGAAGGGATAGACCCAGTACACCTCCGCCACCGCGAAGCCGAGGAGATTGAAGCGCGCGCTCACGCCCGCACTCACAACCGGCACGCGCTCGACCGTCGTCCGATCGAAGCGGAAATCGGGGCTCTCGGCCTTGGTCCACGCGACGCCCGCGTCGACGAACGGCGAGATGTCCGTCGGCAGGAAGGGGATGTTAATCAGGCCGATCGGCGCCGGGCCGAGGAGTGGAATGCGGAACTCCGCGCTCACCACCGCGATGCGCGAGCCGTTGAGGCGATTGAACTGCGCGCAGTTGCCGCCGCCGAGGAACGGGTCACCCTCGGCCGCCGGCGTGCACTCGGCGGCGATGTCGAAGGTGAACGTTTCGTATCCGCGCATGAAGAACGGATTGCCGAGCGAGAGCGGCCGGAGCTGCTGGAACTCGTCGCTATCCTGGCCGTAGCGGCCGTAGTGGAGTCCGCGCACCGCGAGTGTGAACGGACGGGCGAAGAAGTAGCGCCGGTAGTCGGCGAGCGCGGTCTGGAAGTTCAGCGATCCGAAGGTCGGCGCGACCTCGAATCGGTAGCGGCCGCCGGCGATCGGCCCGTTGAAGCCGAAGAACGAGTAGTCGCCGACGAAGGCGGCCGAGCCCTGCGCCAGGTTGAGCGCCGGGGGACCTGGCTGCTCGATCCGTTCGCGCCCGACGACCTGATTGCCGATGAGGAAGAGCCGCTCGATATCGAAGTCGTAGCTGATGCGTTGAATTCCCCCCGAGAACTCCACTCGGCGCGTGGTCGAGAAGGGATATTGGATGAAGGCGCTCGCGGCGTCGAGATACTGCCGCTGGATCACCTGATCGTAGACGTCGAACACCTGCCCGTTTTCCTCGATCTGCCCGAACTGGGCGAAGATTCCGAGGAAGGGCGAGCGGCCCGCACTGGCACCCCAGTTCCACCGGCGCTCGCGGTTGGTATAGAACAGCTGCCCGCCGAAATCCTTCACCGTCCCGTTGACCTGTGCGACGCC
>JBBQHX010000034.1:0-20413 GCA_038324385.1 Gemmatimonadales bacterium
AGTGCTCGTAATCACCCGGTGAGAACCTGATCCAGGTTCACGCCCGCAGCACCGCACGACGAGTTACGAACGATACGGGGGCCGCCAACTGGCGGTCCCCGTATCGCGTTATGCGCCTACGGGCGCGTGGCCGTTGCCGCCGGGCGTTTTCTCATGCGACACCGGAATGGTACGGGCGAGGTTGCCGGCCGACGTACCGGCCTTCCGCAGCGTGGAGTCCAAGCTCCTGTGCGTGGCAGCGCGAGGTCAGCATCTGGCCCGCGATGCGATCCCTCGCCTTCCAACGACACGGGCGCCCGCCACACGTGCGGCCCTTGGTGACAGTGGCGAACGGTCCCCTGCCGCCCGCTTCGCCTGACGACGGTCCGCGCTGGGTACGGTGATGCTCCGCCAGACTCCCCCGTCGCGCCGGTGTGAGGCGTTTGCACCCGAGCGGTCGCCGGTCGGCGAAAGCTACCGCCGCCGCGCACTCCTCACGCGGCGCGGGATCGGCCGTGCGCTAGCCTTGCCCTTTCCGGACGGGGGACGTAAGGTGGCGCAGCGGAAGCGCTCGGTCCGTCAGCGGTGATCGCCGGCGCCGCCGCCGGTGCCTGCCATCCGGCGCCCTCGAGCCGAGCGCCGGGCATCCACGTCAACACATGCCTGAGGGCCACGATGCAGCAGACTCGGTCGAACAAACGACTTCCTCTCGATCGGTCGTCGGAGGGCCGATCTGTCTGGTGGGCATCCATGGTAGCGTTCGTCGCGGTGCTCTTGTCCGCACCCGCGCTGACCGCGCAGGAGGGCGTCGTCGCCGGTACAGTGCTCGCGGAACGCACGCTGCAGCCGGTGAGCGGTGCGCAGATCACCGTCCCGGGTACGCCGCTCGGCACGCGGACTGACGCGAGCGGACAGTTCCGGCTCGAAGGGCTGTCCGGCCCGACCGTGAACCTGGTGGTGCGCCGCATCGGCTTTCGCCCCGCGGATCAGACGGTGCCGGTCGGCACCATGAACCTGCGTATCGTGATGGCCACGCGGGCGCTCGAACTGAGCGAGGTGGTCGTCACCGGGACGGCCGGCGCCACCGAGCGGCGCGCCGTGGGCAATGCCGTGGCGACCGTGAATGCAGCGGACGTCGTGGCGACCCAGCCGGTGCGCTCCTTCCAGGATCTGCTCACGGGGCGCGCCTCCGGCGTGAGCGTCATCGGAAGCTCCGGACAGGTGGGCACCGGGTCCCGTATTCGCGTCCGCGGCGCGTCGAGCCTCTCGCTCAACAACAATCCGCTCATCTATGTCGATGGCATCCGCGTCGACAACGATCAGGCGTCGGGCCCCACCAGCCAGGGATTCGGGTCCCAATCGATCTCGCGCTGGAATGACTTCGACCCTGATGACATCGAGAGCCTCGAGATCATCAAGGGTCCGGCGGCGGCCACGCTGTACGGCACCGAGGCCTCGAACGGGGTCATCCAGATCATCACCAAGCGTGGCGCCGCCGGCCGCCCGGTCTGGAACTTCACCGCTCGCGTCGGTGCGAACGTGCTGCCCGACTGGCGGGATGGTGCGCTATTCACGAACTACGGCGCCGTCCCGGTGGCCGGTGGTCCGGCGACCGCGCTGGATACGGTCACCATCAATGCGCGTCAGCTCAACGACTCCCTGCAGGCGAACTTCGGCGAGGACATTTTCCGGACCGGGATGCTGCAGGACTTTCAACTGAGCGTCGGGGGCGGCACGCCGAGCGTGCGCTACTACGTCGGCGGCAACCACGAGCGGAACGAGGGGGTGGAGCGGGCGAACAGCCTGCGGCGCACCAGCGTTCGCGCCAACGTGACCGTATCGCCCGGTAGCACCTGGGACCTGCAGACCTCGATGGCGTATACCACCGGGCGCACCAACCTGCCGCTCGAGTCAGGCGGCGGCGGCGCGACATGGGCCACCTACTTCTCCTCGCCAAGATTTCTCTACAGCAGCGGGGCTCCCGGCAATCCACAGCTGGGTTTCCGCAGCGGGCCTCCCGACGTCTACTACGATGCGTACAGCATTTTCCAGGACGTCGACCGGTTTACCGGCAGCGTGACATTCAACCATCGGCCCGCCGGATGGTTCAATCATCGCCTGATCCTTGGCGTCGACCGCTTGGCGGAAGACAATCAGGAGCAGGCGCCACGCAACGATCCGCTCGCGGCGAGGTACGCGTCGTTCTCGTCGGTCGGCGGTACGACGCGCGGATTCCTGGAGGTTTCCACGCGCGATGCGCTGAATAGCACGTTCGACTACGTCGCCAACGGGACGTTCGCCTTTGGTCCTGCCTGGCGCAGCGTCACGTCGATCGGCGGGCAGTACTACGGGCGGCGCACACTCGGGCGTGGCTTCTATGCGCAGGGATTCCCGTCGTCAGGGCTGCTCTCGCTCGCCGCGGCCGAGGTGCAGCAGTTGAACGCGGATGCCGTGATCGAGAACAATACGGTTGGCGGGTTCATCCAGGAGCAGCTTTCCTGGAACGACCGGGTCTTTCTCACCGCCGCCATCCGGACCGACGACAACTCGGCGTTCGGCACCAACTTCGACGCGGTGACGTATCCCAAGTTCAGCGCCTCGTGGGTGCTCAGCGAGGAACCGTTCTTCAACGTGCCTGACGTGGTGAACACGCTGCGTCTGCGCGGAGCGTATGGCGCCAGCGGGTTGCAGCCCGGCGCGTTCGACGCGATCCGTACCTACGTCCCGGTCGGCGGACTGGTGACGCCGTTCTCTCCCGGCAATCCGGACCTCGGCCCGGAACGCAGCACCGAGTTGGAACTGGGCTTCGACGCCGGGCTACTCAACGATCGACTGGCAGTGGAGTTCACCTACTTCGACGGTACCACCGAGGATGCGATCCTGTCCCGTTTGGCGCCGCCGTCGGAGGGGTTCACTGGGCTTCAGTTCTTCAATGCCGGCCAGGTGGATCGATCCGGTCTGGAGTGGCTGGTGCGCGGGCAGCCGATCGCGGGTGAGCGGGTGGCGCTGGACCTCACGGTGAGCGGCAGCACGAACGATTACGTGATCCGCTCGCTTGGCCAGGGCACGGAACGCATTTCCCTGTCGAGCCAGATCCAGCACGTGGAGGGGTATGCGCCGGGCGCGTGGTGGGATCGACGCCTGGTCAGCGCCACGAAGACCGTCGGACCGGACAACTCGGTCACGATCACCGACATCATGTGCGACAACGGTGCCGGCGGATCGGTGGCGTGTAGCGAGGCACCCCGCGTCTTCCTCGGCAACTCCGTTCCGCGCTACGAAGGCTCCTTCGCGGCGGGGCTGACCCTCTTCCGCGACGTGCGCGTCAACGCGTTCGTCGACTGGCGCGGCGGGTACAAGAAGCTCGACGGCAATCGTCGCGTGCGCTGCAACCTCTTCTCGCTGTGCGAGGAGAATTACTTCCCGCATCTCGAGAAGTTCGATGCAGTGACGCTGGCGGAGGCACGAAGCGGCACGGCGTTCACCACCAGGCTGATTCAGGACGCAAGCTTCACGCGCTTCCGCGAGCTGGCGGTGAGCTATACCCTGCCGGCGCGGTTCACGCAGTCGTTCGGCGCGTCGCGCGCCACGATCACTGTCGCCGGGCGGAACCTGGGACTCTGGACCGACTATGAAGGCATCGATCCCGAGGCGTCATTCAACAGTGGCGGTCGCGGTGGGGCCTTCGGGCAGTGGGAGCAGAACGTTCTGCCACAGCTGCGCCAGTTCGTGACCACCATCAACCTGAGCTTCTGATGCCGATGCCCTCAATGGATCCCGCGCGCACGTCGCACCCCGTGCGACCGACCGCTCCGCGACGCATCGTCTCCGGTGCTCCATCGGCCCGCCGCACGTCGCGGGTGACGCGTTCAGCGCTCGCACTTGCGCTGCTCGCGACCGCCTCGTGCGATGCCATCGACAAGCTGCTCACGATCGAAACACCGAGCAGGCTCTCCGGCGACGCCCTCCTCGTGCCGGAGAACGCCACGCTCATCGTGAACAGTGCCGCAGCTGACTTCCAGTGTGCGTACGGCGGCTATATCGTCGCCAGCGGCCTGGCCGCTGGGGAGCTTGCCGACGGGAGCCAGACGGCCGCGCGCTGGTCCTACGACCGTCGGGACGTGCGTCCTGCCGACGCACTCTACGCCTCGGCCGGTTGTGCGGGGATCGGTGTCTACACGCCGCTCAACACCGCTCGCTTCACGAACGACCAGGCGCTGGAGCGGCTCACGGAGTGGACGGTGCAACAGGTGCCGAACCGCGAACGCCTCATCACCAGCGCGGCGGTGTACTCGGGCTACAGTCTCCTCCTGCTCGGGGAAGGCTTCTGCTCTGGTGCCATCGGCGCCAGCCCGGAGCTGACCTCGCAGCAATTCTTTGACTCTGCCAAGGTGCGCTTCACGCGCGCCATCACGGCGGCGGAGGCGACGGGACAGACGGAGCTGTTAGCGCTCGCCCGCGTTGGCCGAGCCCGTGCGCGCCTCAACTCCGGCGACATGGCGGGCGCTGCGGCGGACGCGGCAGCCGTGCCTCCGGATTTCGTCTTCGCGCTCGAGGCGAATACGGTCGACGGACGCGCCCAGAACCGGGTGTTCGCTCAGAACACCCGGTCCACCACCACGGTCGCGCCGGGCTACCGCAATCTGACCGTCGGCGGCCAACCCGATCCCCGCGTGCCCGTGCGGAACACGGGCGTCCTCGCCGCGGACCAGAACAATCAATACTGGGAACAGCTCAAATACACCTCGCTCACTGCACCGACTCCGCTCGCGACCGGCGTCGAGGCGCAGTTCATTCTCGCCGAAGCGAGGGGCGGCTCCGAGGGAGTCGCGATTCTGAACGCGCTGCGCGCCCGCGCCGGCCTTCCCGCTCTCACCGCCGCCGAGTCGTCGGCGTTCGTCGCCACGCTGTTCGAGGAGCGCAGCCGCGCACTCTGGCTGCAGGGAACCCGCTGGTTCGATGAGCGGCGGGGCAATCTGCCCCAGATGCCGGTCGTTGGGGCTGCATACCCCAAGGGTGGCGTATACGGCGATCAGCGCTGCTGGCCGCTGCCGGACGTCGAGCGGCTCGCCAACCCGAACATCCCCGACAACGGCTGAGCGCGGCTGGCTTGAAGTCCCGATCAGGACGAGGGCGCGAGGGAGCATTCTCCCACGCGCCCTCGTGCACGTTCGGTCGGAGGAACCGGTGGATACGTCGGCTGCTCGCGTCTTCATGCACCGACCGTTCGGGCGCTGGAATGCGCCGACCCGGCATTAGATGATCCCCAGTTCGCTGCGCGGCACCGCATCGTCAGGCTCCCATCATTCGGAGCCCTGGTATGTCGTCGCGCCCCGGCCTCACTCTGCTCGAAGTGATCGTCACCGCCACCCTCCTCTCGCTGGGGGTGCTCACCGTCGCGGCACCGGTCGCCCGGCTGCAGCGGTCAGCGACGGCGAGCCGCCTGACGCTGCTCAGTACGGCCTCCGTCGCGGCAGTGACGGAAGCCGCACGCGGCGCCCCCTGCGTCCCTGCGGCAGGGAGCCGCCGCGAGCCGCCCGTCGACCTGCGCTGGAACCGCACCGTCTCCCCGCGACGCGCCCTGACCGCGGTCGAGGGGGAGACGGTCGCCGGCACGCGGCGCGTGGAGAGCGTTCGTGCCTGCCGGTAGCGCGCCGCGCCGCCGTGGCGGCACGACGCTCATCGAGCTGGTCATCGGGATCGCCGTCGGCGGCATGGTCGCGTCGGCGATCGTCGGCGTGCTCGTGCGAACCCTGCGCGCCGTGAGCGATACCACGCGCGAGATGCTCGCTGCTCGCGAGGCGCAGCTCGCGCTCGCGCCGTTCGCCCTCGAGCTGCGCTCGGCGAGCACCGTCCCCGAGCCCTTGCTCACTGACAGTTCGGCCGCCTTTTCGACGCTCGTGCTCGACGGGCCGGGCTGCATTCTCCCCGACGGACGTGTCCTGATCGCCAAACGTGTCGACCCCGTGTCGTCGGGCGGAGCCTGGCACACGCTGCCGGCCACGCGTGACCGGGCGTTGATCCTGCAAGAGCAGAGCGGTCTGCACGATACGCTCGACGCATGGAGTACACACGCCGTTCTCGACGCGACGACCTCCATCGCCGTCCACGCTTCCTGCCCGCGGCCCGTGGGAAGCGCCGCCCCTGCCGCCCTCCTCACGCTCGATCCCGCCCCCGCCGGCGACGCGGGAGACTCGCTCGTCCTGCAGGTCGTGCGGCGCGTCCGCTGGGCGGTGACACGCGGCGGCGACGGCGCATGGTGGCTTGGCCGTCGGCGGTGTGATGCGGATGGCTCCGCGTGCGATCCGACCCAGCCAGTCGCCGGGCCGTTCCTTCGAGCGGCCGATGGAGGAATCCGGTTGGCGTACGCCGACTCGAACGGCGTGCCGATCGTGGACCCGGCGACCTGGACCGATGTCGCACTCATCCAGCTCTGGCTCCGCCCGCGCGACGCCCGTGGCCCGACCGTGGGTGCCGTTCGACGGCCCGGCCGATGAGCGCCCGCCCGCGGACACGGGGCAGGGGAGCCGTCCCGATGGTGCGGGGTGGATGCACCGTCGTGGGCCTCCGCGCGCGGCGCGGGTCGACGATCATCCTCGCGCTGGGCGCGCTCGTCCTGCTCGGAATGAGCGTCGCGACGCTGGCCATGATGGTCACCGCGACTGCCCGCGACGCGACGTCGGGGCGGGCGATGGATGATGCACAACTCGCGGCGGAGAACGCCCTGGCGACGCTGCAGGCGGAGTGGAACGCGAAGACCGTATCCCGCGCATCCGGCGGCTTCATCGCGGTCACGGCCGTGGGCGACATCGAGCTGGCGGTGCGCGCATCGCTGCTCCCGGCCGGTGTCGTGAGGCTCGCCGCCGAGGCGAGTTCGATGGGCGCGGTGGTGCCGGCGGCGCGCGCTCGGCGCGTCGCGCAACTCTACCTCCGCCACCGTCCGCCACCGCTGGATCCGCTGGCCGCAATGCTCGCGTTAGGCCCGGTGGTCGTCGGTGCGGGATCGATGATCAGCGGCGCCGACCTGACTGCACTCCCGGGCTGCGTGGCGGACGGTACCATGCGTGCCGCGCTGGTCGTCGACGATCTCTCGACCGTCACGGTGGGGTCGGGCGCCGCGATCGTGGGGCTGCCCACTCTCGCCGCGGACGCCGCCGCGTCGTCGTCGTCGATCGTCGCCGCGCTCGAGGCCCTCGCACCGCCGACGCTCTCTCTTCCCGCGCCGGCCACCGGGACGCGTTTCGGGCCCGCGTTCGGCGCGGACGGATGCGCGCTCGACGATGCCGGCTTCCCCGCCACGATCAATGCCGGCGATCCCGGTGGGGCATCGTCTTGCGCGGCCTACGCGCCGTACATCCGCGTGGCCGGCGATCTCCTCGCGCCCGCCGGACGTGGTCAGGGGATCCTGCGCGTCGACGGCGACCTGCGGGTGGCCGGCGGCTTTCGCTGGACCGGATTGATCGTCGTGCAGGGCGACGTCGAGTTGGTCGGCCCCGATGTCGCGATCGACGGACTGCTCGTGGCGGGCGTTAGTGGCACGTCGTCCCATGTGGTCGCGGGTGCGGTGTTCGTTGCGCGCTCGAGTTGCGCCGTGCGCCGCGCGCTCATGGCCGCGTCCTACGTGACGCCGCTCACAGGCGCGGCGTGGGCCGGGCTACCGTGAAACGTCACACACTGGCGAAACGCCAGAACGCATCGCCGCAACGCGTTACCTTCGCGCGCCCCGGGTCGTGTCTTGTGCGGATGGCGACCCCGGTACCGTACCGATGCGCCCCGTCCCCCCCTGCCGCACGAGTCACGCGGCGGCGGTTCCCGTCACAACGATCCCGGTCCGACCATGGCACTCTTCGGGCGTAAGAAGTTGACGGTGGGTCTCGACATCGGGTCGAGCCACGTAAAGGTCGCGGTCATCGATCATAGCCGCGCGGAGCCCGAGCTCGTGCGCGCGGCGATCGTTCCGCTCTCGCCCGACGCCATCGTCGAGGGCGAGGTCATGGATCCGACGCTCGTCTGTGAGGCGATCTCCGCCGCACTCCTGATGGCCGGTGTCAAGACCAAAAAGGTCGTGACGGCCGTCGGCGGACGCGACGTGATCATCAAGAAGATCCAGATCGAACGGGTCAAGGAGCAGCAGGCGCGCGAGCTCATGCGCTGGGAAGCCGAGCAGCATGTGCCCTTCGACATGGACTCCGTCGAGATGGACTTCCAGATCCTCGATCCCGAAGGACTGGGCGTGGAGATGCAGGTGCTGCTCGTCGCCGCCAAGCGCGAACTCGTCGAGGACAAGATCCGACTGTTGGCGGACGCGGGGCTGCAGACGTCGATGGTCGACGTCGATGCGTTCGCCCTGCATAACGCGTTCGAGATCAACCATCCCGACGCGATGACGGGCGTGGTCGGCCTCGTGAACATCGGCCACGAGTTCACGACGATCAACATCCTCGAGGACGGCATTCCGATCCTCACGCGCGACCTGACGGTGGGCACCCGCCGCTTCGAGGAGGATCTGCAGCGTGATCGCGGCCTCAGCGCGACCGACGCGGACGAGTTGCTGCGCGGCTTCGATCGGTCGCTGCATCTCGATGCGGTGATTCAGACGCGGGGCGAGGAGATCGCGAGCGGCATCGAGCGTGCCGCGGCGTTCCTGCAGCAGAACTCGCGGTCACGCGAGCGGCTGAGCGGCGTCTATCTGTGCGGCGGCGGCGCTCGTGTGGCGGGTCTCGCCGAGGCACTGGCGAGCCGTCTGAGTATTGCGGTTTCGCAGGCGAACCCGCTGGCGATGCTCAAGGTGCGTGACGGGGCTCTCGATTCGCTCGTCACCGACGAGATCGCCCCGATGCTGATGCTCCCGATCGGCCTCGCGCTTCGCCAGGCCGCCTGATACCGACGCAGCACTCCAGAGCGGCCCATCACCCTTCGCGGCGCCTGTCATGATCGAGATCAATCTGCTCCCCGGATCCGCCCGCAAGACGCGTGGCATCGGTGCGGGACTGAATCTGAAGAACTTCGCGTCCGACCTCGGCGCCAAGGTCAAGGATCCCTACCTCGCCAGTGCCGTCGGCTGCGCGCTTGCCGCGGTCGCGATCGTCGGACTGCTGCACGTGCGGCACGTCGGGGCCGAGGAGGTCGTCCAGGCCCGCTATGAGATCGCCCAGGCTGACTCGACGCGGTATGCGTCGGTGATCGCCGACCGTCGTGCCGCCGAGGCGCAGCGGGATTCGGTGATCCGTCAGCTCGACATCATCCGCGCGATCGACGACGACCGGTTCGTCTGGCCGCACATTCTCGAGGAAGTCAGCCGCGCCCTCCCGGCGTACACCTGGCTCACCTCGGTCCGGCAGACGAGTGCCGTGGTCACCGCCGCCGCGACCGAGGTCGCCGATCCAACCGCGAAGCCCGCCGACGATTCCGCGGCATCCCGCAAGGGCAAAACGAAGGCTGCGGTGCCTGACGGCTCCACGCGCGCGCCCAAGTTCCGGGTGGTCGGCCAGACCGTCGACATCCAGGCGCTGACGCGATTCATGAAGGAGCTCGAGGCGTCGCCGTTCATCCAGCGCGTACAACTGGCGCGCTCGGACGTCGCGATCGTCGACGGCAAGCAGATCACCGAGTTCCACCTCGACGCAGAATATGAGGTGCCGCCGCCGTCGCTGCTGCGCACCGTCCCCATCAACCTCGTGGTGAGGTAAACCCCATGGCGATTGGTCCGCAGAATCAACGTGACCAGATGATGGTCGTCGTCGCGCTATGCGCGGTGCTCACCGCCGGTGCGTACTGGTACTTCTTCTTCGACCCGCGCAACGTCGCTCGCGAGGAGCTCTCGGCCCGCGTCGAGTCGATGGAAACGGCGAATACTCGCGCCCGCGCCGAGCTGGCTCGCGGCAACCCGGATGATCTCAAGCGTCAGGCAGCCGAGTACGCCGACAATCTGGAGCTCATGCGGCTGCTCGTGCCGTCGGAGAACGAGCTGCCGGGGCTGCTCGAGCAGGTGTCGACGGCCGCGCGCCGCGTCGGACTCGACATCGCCTCGGTGGAGCCGGTGCCGGTGATCACGGGTGAGGAGTTCGACACCTATCGCTATCGGCTCTCGCTCAACGGCGGCTACCACCGCGTGGGTGCGTTCCTGGCCAACGTCGGATCGCTCTCGCGCATCGTCGCACCGGTCAACCTGCAGCTCGAGATGGACAAGGCCGCGACGCCAAAGCCCGACCCGAAGGCCCGGTCGCGTCCCTCGCCGCGCGATGAAGCGCTGATGACCACACAGTTCGAGATCCAGACGTTCGTTGCGCGCCCGTCGTCCGTCGGCGACCGCTCCGCGCCCGTCGTGCTGACCGAAACCGCCGCCCGGAGCAACCGATGATCGCACACACGGCATTCACTCTCCTGACGCGGCGTCTGCGCGAGGTGAGCTCCGCGCTTGCCGCCGCGCGACCGGCGCTGGTCGGGCTCGCGCTGCTGGCGATCGTGCCGGCGGCCGCGAGTGCACAGGCGCGCTCGGCGGGGCCCGGTCCCGGCCGCGGAGTCGCCGGCAGCTCCAGCGCCGCCTATTCGGCCGCCGACTCGAACAGTCGACCGGTACCGATCGTCGGCGTGGAGCAGCAGGACCGCCTCACGCTGCGCCGCGAGCTGTTCACCTACACGACCAGCGGCCGGCGCGACCCGTTCGTCTCACTGATGGCCACGGAGGAGCTGCGGCCGCTCGTGAGCGACCTGCGCCTGGTCGCGGTCGCGTGGGATTCGGACGGCAGCAGCACGGTCGCGATTCTCCGCGATCTCCAGACCAACGAGCAGTACCGCGCCAAGGTGGGCCAGCTTCTCGGTCGCCTGCGCGTGACGAGCATCGCGCGCAAGTCCATCACCTTCACGATCGAGGAGTTCGGCTTCAGCCGTCAGGAGACGCTGTCGCTGGGTGACTCACCAACTCAGAGGACGCAGCAATGAGCCGTGTACTGATGCCGGCCGCGCTGGTCGCGGCCGCCCTCTCGTTCGGCGTGGTGTCTCCGGCCGGCGCGTCCGGCACGCCGGCCACGGCGATGACACCCCGCATCGTTCCGATGCCGCCCCTCGGTGCGGTGACGTCCATCCGCGTCTCCCCGGCCACGGGACAGACCGAGATCGTCATCAGCGTCAGCGGCGATGTGGAGATCGAGGACTTCAAGCTCGAGAATCCGCACCGCATCGTCCTCGACGTGCATGGCGCGCAGCTCGGCATGCCGGCGAATGCCTACGATAGCCGGCAGCGCGGACCGCTCGCGAACCTGCGCATGTCGCAGTATCGCACCGACGTGGTTCGCGTGGTACTGCAGCTCGACGCGGCCCACGAATACTCGGTGGTCAACGGCGCGGACGACGTGCGCATCTCGATCGCCGGTTCCGCCGACTTTGCCGAGTGGAGCGCCGGTGCCGATGCGCCAGCCCGCCAGCCGGCGACCGTCGGCGCGGTGAGCGTGAACGACCAGGCACTGACCGCGGCACCGGTGGCCGCTCCGTTCGTCCAGAACTCCGCCGTTCGCGACACCCGCACCGCCTTCCGCGGAACCGCCGTCGAGGCCCCGGCCGCGTTCGGCACCAATGCGAAGTCGGATGAGCGCCGCATCACGGTCACGTACGAGAACGCCGACATCCGCGATGTGATCGCCGCGTTCGCGTCCTTCTCCGGCCGCACGATCGTCACCGGCCGCGATGTCGATGGCGACATCACCGCCGAGATTCGTGATCAGCCGTGGGATGTCGCGCTGAGTGCGATCCTCACCGCGCAGGGGCTCGCCGCGTCCGCCGAGGCGTCGGGCATCATTACGGTGGACAGCTACAAGAACATCGCCGCGCGTCAGTCGAGCGAGCCGCTGGTCACCCGACTGGTGCAGGTGAACTACGCCGCCGTCGGCACCCTGGTCGAGACCGTTCGCTCGCTGCTCTCCCGCGACTGTGGACCCGGCGCCAATCCGGACGCCGGTCAGGCCGCCGGTCAGACCTGCGTCGTCCGTGGCCAGGTGACGGCCGACAGCTCGACGAACACGCTGTTGATCAGCGAAGCCCCGTCGCGCGTGGCGGAGATCATCAATTACGTCCGCCAGCTCGACGTCCGCACGCCGCAGGTCGCGATCAAGGCCAAGCTGATCTCGGTCAACCGGACGCAGACCGAGCAGCTCGGCGTCAGCTACGACATCGGCAGCGCGGACGCCTTCTACAACACGCTTGCCCCGCGCGTCGGGCCGAACGGGGCCGCGCCGGCGAACGAGTTCCTCGTCGGCCTCGGCGGCAACGCCCTCGCCGGTGTGGCCAACGCGAACCGCAAGTATCGCAACGGCTCGGCGCTCAACCTGATCTTCACGACGATGCTGGGGCAGTACAGCCTCACGACCTTCCTCGACGCACTGTCGGAAGCCAATCTCTCCGACGTGCAGGCCGAGCCGAGCATCGTCACGCTCGACAATCGTACGGCCAAGGTCACGGTCGGACAGGAGACCCCGATCCGCGTCATCGACGCCGGTGCCGTCGGTCAGGCCGTGCGCTCGACGGTTCAGTTCAAGGAGACCGGTATCATCCTCGAGGTGACGCCGCACATCACGAACAACCGCCACATCCTGCTCAACGTCAGCGCCGAACAGTCGCAGATCAACAACGTCGGAGGCGACCTCGGCTTCGTCTTCGACCAGCGCAAGGCGCGCAGCCAGATCCTCGTCGCGGATGGCGAGACGGCCGTGATCGGTGGGCTCACGCAGACGCAGATCACGCGCAACCAGTCGGGAATCCCCTTCCTCTCGAGCCTGCCGCTGATCGGCGGACTGTTCCGCCAGACCGACTCGCGTGAGGTGAAGCAGGACCTGCTCATCCTGCTCACGCCGCGCATCCTCGATGATGGTGACGTGCTCCGCCCGGTCCCGCCGTCGCGCTAGGCTGGGAAGCACGCCGATCGGAGCGGCCCGGTGCGAGTTCTTCGCACCGGGCTGTTTCGCGTCAGCCGGCGATGACGGGCAGATGCAAGCGGCGGGTGCCGGCTCCGTTTCGGGAACGACCGACCCTCGCCTCCGGTTGTCCTCGGACAGTCGCCTGCGCGCGCCGCCTCCGGCGAACCGGTCGCCCTCGCATGCCACGGCGGCGTGCCGGTGCAACAGGCGAACACCCGATGACGAGGAGGACACGATGGCTCGAGCAACCTGGATGGGCGCCACGATCGCCGAGAGCGACGCGACGATCGTGATCGAGGGAAATCACTACGTCCCGCCCGACGCGGTGCATCCGCATCACATCGCGGCGAGTGCGACGCAGACCACCTGTCCGTGGAAGGGAACGGCGAGCTACTACGACGTGGTCGTCAACGACGACCGCAACGCCGGCGCCGCGTGGTACTACCCGACGCCCAAGTCGGCCGCCGCCGAAATCGCCGGCTACGTCGCGTTCTGGCGCGGGGTCCAGGTCACGCCGTAACGCCCGGCGGCGGCCCCGCCGGTCGACGGTGGGGGCGTCGGCTGGGTACTTTACGTCCCGAGTCCTCGCCCACCCCGACCCCGCACTTCGTGCCACTGCGCTTCACCACTGCCGGCGAATCCCACGGCCCGGCGCTTGTCAGCATTCTCGAAGGGATGCCCGCGGGGCTGCCGCTGCTCGCCGGTCAGGTGAACGAGGAGCTCGCGCGCCGCCAGCAGGGCTACGGCCGCGGCCGGCGCATGCAGATCGAGACGGACACGGTGGAGTTCCTCTCCGGCGTGCGTGCGGGCGAAACGCTCGGCTCACCGATCGCGATGCTCGTTCGCAACCGCGACTGGAAGAACTGGGAAGACGTCATGGATCCCGCGCCGCGCGAGGGTGATCCGGCCCCGCGCCGCCGTGCCGTTACCCGTCCGCGCCCCGGGCACGCCGATCTGACCGGGATGCTCAAGTTCGACCGCGCCGACGGACGCGACATCCTCGAGCGGGCCTCCGCGCGCGAGACCACTGCCCGCGTCGCTGCCGGAGCGATCTGCCGCCGCCTGCTCGCCGAGCTGGGCGTGCGCGTCGGCAGCCACGTCGTCCACCTCGGCGGCGTCGACGTCGCCGTGCCCGACGCGCTCCCCGACGACCTCAACGCCGCGTCCGATCAGTCGCCGTTGCGTGTGCTCGATGCGGAGTCCGAGGCGCGGATGATCTCCGCGATTGACGCCGCCAAGCGCGACGGGAACACACTCGGCGGGATCTGCGAGGTCGTGATCACGGGGCTCCCGGTCGGGCTTGGCTCGCACGTGTCGTGGGATCGCAAGCTCGATGGTCGGCTCGGCGCGGCGATGCTCTCGATTCCAGCCGTGAAAGGGGTCGAGATCGGCCTCGGCTTCGAGGCGGCACGGCGTCCCGGGTCCGAGGTGCACGATCAGATCGCCCGCGATACCAGCCGCGGCAGCACCGGGCACGTGACGCGGCGGAGCAACCGCGCGGGCGGGCTGGAGGGCGGCATGACCACGGGCGAGCCGCTGGTCGTCCGCGTGGCGATGAAGCCCATCAGCACCCTCATGCGGCCGCTCGAGACGGTCGACGTGAGCACCGGCGAGCCGGCGGCGGCGGTGGCCGAACGGAGCGACGTGACGGCCGTTCCCGCAATGGGAGTGATCGCCGAGGCGATGGCGGCGTACGTGCTCGCCCACGCGATGTTGGAGAAGTTCGGCGGCGACTCGCTGGGCGAACTTCGCCGGAATCGCGACGCCTATCTGGCGCATATCGCCGCGCGCCTGGGTGGCTGAGCAGCGGGCAGGGCCGGAACGGGGGGCGGGGGCGCATCTGATCCTCGTCGGCCTACCCGGGGCGGGGAAGAGCACCGTTGGGCGGAGGGTCGCCGACCAGCTCGATTGGCCGTTCCTCGACTTCGACGAGGAGATCGAGCGGCGGGCGGGGCTTCCCGTGGCCGAGATATTTGCGCGATACTCGGAGACGCACTTCCGCGGTCTCGAGCGCGGAATCACGGAAGAGCTTCGCGGGCGTGCCGCCGCGGTGCTGGCCCCGGGTGGCGGCTGGATGGCCGTTTCGGGGCTGGCGGCACTTCTCCGCCCTCCGGGGCGTATCATCTACCTCGACGTGTCGCCGAGTGCGGCACTGGCCAATCTGGGGCGGGGTGTCGCCCGACGGCCCCTTCTACGCGGCCCCGAGCCACTGCGGGCGCTGGAACGATTGCTGGCCGAACGGGAGGGGGTGTATCGTACCGCCGATCTCGTTCTGCGCACGGAAGGCGTTGATTTACAAGACGTTGTGTCCGCGATCGCACGCCTTGCTTCCCCTTCCGACGCGGCGTAGGTTAGCCTTCCTTTAAGGATGTGGCGAAACGCCAGCCCTCTGATCGGGAGGGCGCGCGCCGTCAACACATATGTCAATACGCGTATTGGGTCCTCACGAACTGGGGCGGTTCGCCTCGGATGCGTGGGGACATCTCCTCTGGCTCTCTGGGTCCGGCGTCCTCTCGCCGGCTGAGCTCGAGCATGTGATCGAACGGGCACTGGGGCAGTTCGACGGGCGGATCTCGCTCGACGATCTGCGGGCCCTCCTCGACGGTGCCGGGGTCAGCCGCGGGCGTGACGGGGCGGATGCTGGAACGGTGCACTGAGCATGGCTGTGAAGAAAACGACCGCCAAGAAGTCCGCACGGAAATCTCCCGCAAAGAAGTCCGCCGCGAAAAAGACCACGGTCAGGAAGACCACGGTCAGGAAGAGCGCCGTCAAGAAGACGGCGGCTCGCGGCAGCGCGGCCACCGCCAAGGCGCGGGCGCGGCGCGTCGCCGATCCGGACGACGATCTGCCGCCGCCCGCCGCCGGCGAGACGTCGCTCGTCATCGTCGAGTCGCCGGCCAAGGCGCGCACGATCGGCAAGTACCTCGGCCGCGCCTACCGCGTGAAGGCGACGGTCGGCCACGTGATGGATCTCCCCGAGAAGAAGCTCGGAATCGACATCGAGCACAACTTCGAGCCCGAGTACGTCGCCATCGCCGGCAAGGAGAAGACGCTGGCCGACCTCAAGGCGGCCGCGCGCCTCTCCAGCACCGTCTACATCGCAACCGATCCGGACCGCGAGGGTGAGGCCATTGCCTGGCACGTCGCCCGGCAGCTCCGCACGCGTGGCGGCGCCGGCGCCGACGTGCCGATTCGTCGTGTGCTCTTCCACGAGATCACGAAAGACGCGGTGAAGGGCGCGCTTGCCCGCGCCGGCGTCATCGACGAGCACAAGGTCGACGCGCAGCAGGCTCGACGCGTGCTCGACCGGCTCGTCGGCTACAAGGCCAGCCCGCTGCTCTGGAAGACGGTCAAGAAGGGGCTCTCGGCGGGTCGGGTGCAGACCGTCGCGCTCCGGATGATCGTCGAGCGCGAGCGCGACATCCGGGCGTTCAATCCGGTCGAATACTGGACCATCGCCGCACTGCTGGCCCACCAGGGGCAGGAGTTCACCGCCAAGCTGCACCACGTCGATGGGCAGAGGCCGGAGCTGCCGAACGAGGAGTCGGCCGCGGCGATCCTGCGCGATCTCGACGGGCGCAAGACATTCGAGGTCACCGAGCTCAAGCGGCGCGAGCGGCGCAAGAATCCGTCGGCGCCGTTCACGACGAGCACGCTGCAGCAGGAGGCCGCCAAGAAGTTGAGCTTCGGCTCCAAGCGCACCATGCGCCTCGCCCAGGACCTCTACGAGGGAATGGACGTCGGCGAGGATGACGCGGCGGGTCTGATCACGTACATGCGAACCGACTCGACGCGCATCTCGGATGACGCGGCGCAGCAGGCGCGCACCCACCTGCGCACGCTCTTCGGCGAGGAATTCCTGTCGGACAAGCCGCAGCTCTACGGCGACTCCAAGTCCAAGAACACCCAGGACGCGCACGAAGGTGTGCGGCCGACCGATCCGTCCCGCCGTCCCGACCTCGTCAAGCGTTTTCTCTCGCCCGATCAGTTCAAGCTCTACCAGCTCATCTGGCAGCGGTTCATGGCCTCGCAGATGGCGCCTGCCGTCTTCGATACCACGACCGTCGACTTCGACCTCGGGCGCTACCTGTTCCGGTCGACCGGGTCGGTGATGAAGTTCGAGGGATTCCTCAAGGTCTATCGTGAGGCACGGGAGGACGGGGACGCCAAGGGGCTCGAGGACGAGCAGGCGCTGCCCGCGCTCGATGTCGGAATCGCCGTGCCAGTCAAGGCAATCACGCCGACGCAGCACTTCACCGAGCCGCCGCCGCGCTTCTCCGAGGCCAGTCTGGTCAAGGAGCTGGAGCGACTGGGCATCGGGCGTCCGTCAACCTATGCGTCGATCATCTCGGTGCTCGCCGATCGCCGCTATGTGAAGCTCGAACAGCGGCGTTTTTTCCCGACACCCTTGGGCGAGAGCGTCGAGAAGGTGATGGTGCGCCAGTTCCCCGATGTCTTCAACACCGCCTTCACCTCGGAGATGGAATCCGAGCTGGATCGCGTGGAGGGCGGAACGGTCGGCTGGCGCGACGTGCTGAAGGAGTTCTACGGGCCGTTTGCCGCGTCGCTCAAGGATGTCGACGTGACCTCGCTCATCGGCGAGGCGCACGATCTGTCGGCGCTGGCCGAGGAGCGGTGTCCGGAGTGCCAGGGGCATCTGGTGGCGAAGGGCGGCTTCTTCGGTCCGTACATCGCCTGTGAGAACCATCCCAAGGCGTGCAAGTACACGCGTCCGATGTCCGGCGAACGCAAGGTCGCCGAGATGACGGACTACAAGTGCCCGGAGTGCGAGGCACCGATGCTCAAGCGCTCCGGCCGAACCGGCGACTTCCTCGGCTGCAGCCGGTTCCCGAAGTGCCGCGGCACGCGCAGCATGCCGACCGGGGTGAACTGCCCGAAGGACGGCGGTGAGATCACCGAGCGGCGTTCCAAGCGCGGCAAGGCGTTCTACGGCTGCGAGAACTACCCCACCTGCGACTTCGTCGTCTGGGATCGCCCGGTGCCCGAGGTGTGCCCGGAGTGCGGGAACCTTGGCGCGGAGGCGAAGAGCAGCAAGGCGCGCGGCACGTATCGCAAGTGCCTCAAGTGCAGCAACGAGTGGGACGTTGCCGCGCCCGAGGTTGAAGAGACGGAAGAGGCGGTGGTCGCCTGACCGCCGCCGCATGTCGAGCCGGTGCCAGTGATGGCTGATTCCCACAGCATGCCGACGGTGCACGTGGTCGGTGGGGGCCTCGCCGGGAGCGAGGCCGCCTGGCAGCTCGCCGAACGCGGCCACGCGGTCGTGCTCCACGAGATGCGCCCCGTTCGGACGACGCCGGCGCACCACACCGACCGGCTGGCCGAGCTCGTCTGTTCGAACACGTTCAAGAGCACGGAAACGAGCAACGCGCACGGCCTGCTCAAGGCCGAGATGCGCCTGCTGGGGTCGATGATTCTCGAGTGCGCCGACGAGGCGCGTGTGGCGGCGGGCTCCGCGCTCGCCGTCGACCGCGAGCTGTTCGCGCAGGCGGTCACGGCGCGCATCGAGGGGCATGGCGGCATCACGATCGTGCGGGAGGAGTTCACGGCGATCCCCGACGTCGGCGTCGTCGCGACCGGCCCGCTGACTTCCGATGCGCTCGCCACCGCCATGCGCGAGCGATTGGGCGTCGACGCGCTTGCGTTCTACGACGCGATCGCGCCGATCATCTCGTACGAGAGCATCGATCAGTCGATCGTCTTCCGTGCCTCACGCTACGGCAAGGAGACGATGGACGGCGCAAGCGAGGAAGGCGCGTACCTCAACTGCCCGTTCACGCGCGACGAGTACGAGGCGTTCATGGACGCGCTCATCGCCGGCGATCAATATCACGGCAAGGAGTTCGACGAGGTGCCGTACTTCGACGGGTGCATGCCCGCCGAGGTGATGGCCGAACGCGGGCGCGACACCATTCGCTTCGGCCCGATGAAGCCGGTCGGGCTCGTCGATCCGCGGACCGGGCAGCAGCCGTGGGCGGTCGCGCAGCTTCGTATGGAGGATCGCGGCGGACGCATGTGGAACCTCGTCGGTTTCCAGACGCGACTGCGTATTCCCGAGCAGCAGCGCGTGTTCAGGCTGATCCCGGGGTTGGCCGACGCGGAGTTCCTGCGTTACGGGTCGATCCACCGCAATTCGTATCTGAACACGCCGGCCGCGCTGTCGCCGCATCTCGCCCTTCGCGAGTCACCGACGACGCTGTTCGCCGGGCAGATCACCGGCGTCGAGGGGTACACCGAGAGCACCGCGACCGGCCTCCTCGCGGGGATCAACCTGTCGCGCCTGCTGCACGGCGACGAGCCGGTGCTTCCTCCGCCGACCACGATGCTCGGCGCGCTCTACCGCTACATGCGTGAGGCGGATCCGCGCCACTTCCAGCCGATGAACGCCAACTTCGGCCTCGTCGACGATCTCAACCGGCGCGTGCGCGACAAGCGGCAGAAGAAGGAGATGCTCGCCGAACGCGCGCTTGGCGAGATGACCGCCTGGCGCGACCGCGCCCTCGCCGCGACCGCCGCGCGGTGATCGATCCGCCTGACGCCGACGCTGCGGCGGACGCGCCAGCGCAGCCTGACGCGGGCGCGGCGCTCGACGCCTTCTTCGAGCATCTCACGAAGGAGCGCCAGCTCTCGCCGAACACGCTGGGCGCGTACCGCCGCGATCTCGTCGGCTTCGCGGTCTTCCTCGGCGACTACTATGGCGGCGATGCGTGGAGCTGGGGCGGCGTCGATCGGCTGGCGATCCGCGGCTTTCTCGCGCACCTGCAACGCCGCGGGCTGGCGAAGCGCTCGATGTCGCGTGCGCTATCCGCCGTACGCACCTTCTTCCGCTGGATGCACCGCGAGGAGGTCGTCGAGGCCAACCCCGCGCGCAGCGTCAGGTCGCCGCGCCTCGAGCGCCATCTCCCTGGTCACCTCGACCGCTCGCAGATCGAGCGCCTCTTCGACGCGGCCAGCGCGCGGGCGATGGACGGGAGGTTCCAGGACGTCCGTGACCTCGCCATCCTCGAACTGTTCTACTCGGCCGGGCTGCGGCTGTCGGAACTGCGCGGTCTTGACCGCGGCGCGCTCGATCTGGTGACGCAGCAGGTCCGGGTGCTCGGCAAGGGGCGCAAGGAGCGCATTGTCCCGATCGGCGACCATGCCTCGCTCGCGCTCCGCAATTACGAGTCGGCGCGCGACGCGCTCGTCAGGCAGCGCGGCCGCGGCGTCGCGCACGCCGCCTTCTTCCTCAGCCACCGCGGCACCCGACTCGGCGCCCGCTCCATCCAGCGCATCGTCGGCGCCCACCTCGCCCGGGTCGACGAGGACGCCGGCCTCAGCGTCCACTCCCTCCGCCACACCTTCGCCACCCACCTCATGGACGCCGGCGCCGACCTCCGCGCCGTCCAGGAACTCCTCGGTCACGCCTCCGTCTCGACGACCCAGATCTACACCCACACCAGCGTCGAGCGCCTGAAACAGGTCTATCGCAAGGCGCATCCGAGGGCGTAGGGGTACAGGGCCAGAAG
>JBBQHX010000035.1:0-20113 GCA_038324385.1 Gemmatimonadales bacterium
AAGCGCCCGCGCAACATCATCGAGAAGGAAGTCTATCTCGGCGAGTTGCCCCTGCTCACCGAGCTCGGGACTTTCGTCATCAATGGTGCCGAACGCGTCATCGTGAGCCAGCTGCATCGCTCGCCGGGCGTGGTCTTCGAGGAAGCGACGCACCCGAACGGGCAGCGTCTGCTCTCGGCGCGCATCATTCCGTTTCGCGGCTCGTGGGTCGAGTTCACGGTCGACATCCATGATGTCGTCTACGTGCACATCGACAAGAAGAAGAAGTTCCCGGCGACCGCGCTGCTGCGCGCCTTCGGGTACGGGTCGGATGCCGACCTGCTCCACCTCTTCTTCGCCGTCCGCGAGCTCGACCTCACAAAGGTCCGTGAGAGCCGCACCGATCAGCGTGTGGCGATCGGCGCCATCATCGCCGAGGACATCACCCTCGAGGGTGAGGAGCCGGCGGACGACGCGCCCAAGCCCAAGACCAAGAAGGCCAAGGCCGAAGCCGAGCGCGCCGCGCAGGACAAGCTGGTCAAGGTCGGCGACGAGCTCACCGACGAGGTGTACAACCGCCTCCGTCGCCAGGGCATCGAGCAGATCAAGGTCTTCGCGTCATACATGATGATCGACGTCCGCGACGAGCTCGAAGCGCTCGAAGCGGGTGAGCGTGAAACGCCGCGCATGCTCGCCGTCGACGTCATCGACATCGAGTCGGGCGAGGTGCTCGCCGAAGCGCGGCAGGAGCTCACGGCCGCACTGGCCAAGAAGCTGCGCAAGGCCAACATCATCCGCACCCAGGTGTTCGCGCCGTCGGGTCGGGTGGAGTCGCCGCTCATCAAGAACACGCTCGCCAAGGATCCCACCGCCCGCGTCATCCGTGACAAGCAGGAAGAGCGCGTCACGAGCGAGGAAGGGGAGGCGCTGGCACTCAAGCAGATCTACTCGCTGCTGCGCCCGGGCGAGGCGCCCAACAAGGAGACCGCGCGTCAGGCGCTCGAGCGGCTGTTCTTCAGCCCCAAGCGCTACGACCTCGGTCGCGTCGGCCGGTACAAGATCAATCAGCGCCTCGCGCTCACGCGCCCGCTGAGCGACACCGTGCTGTCGAAGGAAGATTTCGTGGCGATCATCCGCTACCTCGTGGAGCTCAACGAGGGGCGCGGTCACACGGACGACATCGATCACCTGGGCAACCGACGCATCCGCTCGGTCGGCGAGCTGATCGCCAACCAGTTCTCCGTCGGTCTGTCGCGCATGGCGCGGCTGGTCAAGGAGCGCATGTCGATCAACACCGATCCCGAGAAGATCTCGCTCGACGATCTCGTCAACGCGCGAACGGTCTCGGCGGTCATTCAGGCGTTCTTCGGATCGTCGCAGCTCAGCCAGTTCATGGACCAGACGAATCCGCTCGCCGAGCTGACGCACAAGCGTCGTCTGTCGGCACTCGGACCGGGGGGCCTGACGCGTGAGCGCGCCGGCTTCGAAGTGCGCGACGTGCACTACTCGCAGTACGGGCGCATGTGCCCGATCGAAACGCCGGAAGGTCCGAACATCGGCCTGATCACGTCGCTCGCCTGCTTCGCCAGCGTCAACGATCTCGGCTTCGTCGAGACGCCGTATCTGGTCGTTCGCGACGGCGTGGTGACGCAGGACGTCGAGTGGCTCGACGCCAACCGTGAGGAAGGCGCCGTGATCGCGCAGGCGAACGCGCCGCTCAATCCGGACGGCACGTTCGTGAACGACGTCGTGCTCTGCCGACAGGAGGGCGATGTCCCCCTCGTGCCGCCGAGCCGCATCGATTACATGGACGTGGCGCCGGAACAGCTCGTCTCGATCGCCGCAGCGCTGATTCCGTTCCTCGAGCACGACGACGCCAATCGCGCGTTGATGGGCTCGAACATGCAGCGTCAGGCGGTACCGCTCCTCAACCCGCGGACGCCGGTCGTCGGCACGGGGCTCGAGGAGAAGGTGGCGCGGGATTCCGGCGCGGTGATCATCGCGCGTCGGGGCGGCACGGTCACGCGGGTCACCGCCGACGAAATCATCGTCGACGCGGGCTCGGGTGGACTGGGCGCGCAGGGACGCGAGCGTCGGTCGGGTGACCGGCCGCTGGCGCGCCTTACGCAGCAGGACCGGTATCGTCTCAAGAAGTTCTGGCGGACCAATCAGGACACCGCGATCAACCAGCGGCCGTTCGTCAGGCTCGGCCAGGAAGTCCAGCAGGGCGACGTCCTCGCGGATGGCGCCGGCACCGAGTTCGGACAGCTCGCGTTGGGTGCGAACGTGACCGTCGCATTCATGACGTGGTACGGACACAACTTCGAAGATGCCATCGTGCTCTCGGAGCGGCTGGTGAAGGATGACGTCTATTCGTCGATCCACATCCAGGAGCTCGAGCTGCACGTTCGTGATACGAAGCGCGGCCAGGAGGAGATCACCCGCGAAATCCCGAACGTCTCGGAAGAGGCGCTGGTGGATCTCGACGAGCGCGGCATCGTGCGCATCGGTGCGCACGTCAAGCCGGGCGACATTCTGGTCGGAAAGATCACGCCGAAGGGTGAGACGGAGCTCTCGCCGGAAGAGAAGCTCCTGACCGCCATCTTCGGTGAGAAGGCGAAGGACGTGAAGGACTCGTCGCTCAAGGTGCCGCCCGGCATGGAAGGCGTGGTCATCGACGTGAAGATCTTCTCGCGCATCGAGGACCAGGTCGTTGAGAAGGATCGCGGCGAGCGGATCGGCGAGGTGCGTCGCCTCGAAGGTGAGGAGAAGCAGCGCGTCAACGAAGTGCGCGATGGCGAGCTGGCCGAACTGCTCGACGGGCAGACGGTCTCGCTGGCGCTCAAGTCGGGCACGGTCGAGGAAGCGATTCCCGCCGGCACGGTGTTCACGTCCGGGATGTTGAACGAGCTCAACTTCGCGACGATGGATCTCAAGACGTTCCGGGTCGAGGACCGAGAGGTCAACGATGCCGTGCGCCGGATCATCGACGCCGCGAACGAGGAGAAGGCGCGTCTGGAAGAGCGGGCCGAGGAGCGGATCGATCGCATCCTGCAGCCTGACGAGCTCCCGCCGGGCGTGATCCAGCTCGTGAAGGTCTACATGGCCGAGAAGCGCAAGATCTCGGTCGGCGACAAGATGGCCGGACGCCACGGCAACAAGGGTATCGTTGCCCGCATCGTGCCGGAGGAGGACATGCCGTTCCTTCCGGACGGGCGTCCGGTGGACATCGTGCTCAACCCGCTCGGCGTGCCGAGCCGCATGAACGTCGGGCAGATCCTCGAAACCCACCTCGGGTGGGCGGCGAAGATCCTCGGCTTCTACGCGAAGACCCCGGTGTTCCAGGGGGCGAACGAGCGCGAGATCGGCCTGCTGTTGAAGCTGGCGGGCGTGACCTGGGCGCGTGAGGCGCTCGAGCTGCGCGCGGTGCCGCCCGGCGTGACGGACGCGGACGTCCGGAACATCCTGGCCGACATCCTTCCGTCGGCGGAAGACCAGAACAAGGTCGACCTGCTCAAGGACGCGACGATCGACGACCTCAACAACCGCGGCATGTCGGCCGAGGTGAAGGGGCTGTACAGCCGGTTGCGCGACTTCCTCGGGGCTGCCGCACGAGAGCTGGTGGCGCGCGAGGAGCAGGAAGTCGAACACCGCATCGCCTTCAATCGTGAGGCGTCGGAGAACGAGGAGACGCCGGAGCCGCGTCGTGCGGCACTCCGGGAGTCACTGGCCGAGCTGGAAGCGCTGCGCGGGCGCGATCCCGTGCAGATCCTCCTCAGCGAGGAGCTGCCGGCGCTCGCCAGCATGCTCGGCAAGAAGTCCGAAGCCGATCTCGACGCGGCGTCGTCGGAGCTGCTCCGTCTGGCCGGGATCACCCCGGCGGGCAAGGTGCGGCTGCGCGATGGCCGAAGCGGGGAGCAGTTCAGCTTCCCGGTCACGGTCGGTGAGATCTACATGCTCAAGCTGTCGCACCTCGTCGACGACAAGATCCACGCGCGCTCCATCGGTCCGTACTCGTTGGTGACGCAGCAGCCGCTCGCGGGGAAGGCGCAGTTCGGTGGACAGCGGTTCGGAGAGATGGAAGTCTGGGCGCTCGAGGCGTACGGCGCGTCGCACGTGCTCCAGGAGATCCTGACGGTGAAGTCCGACGACGTGAACGGACGCAGCCGTGTGTACGAGGCGATCGTGAAGGGGCAGAACCTTCCGGAGCCCGGGATCCCGGAGTCGTTCAATGTGTTGGTGAAGGAGCTGCAGGCGCTCGGTATTCATGTGAAGATGGGCTCGCGCACGGGCGCCTACGGGGCGCCGGTGGACAGCAACGGCGCGACAGGCGCGCTGGGGGCTGGCGACGCACCGGGTGGTGCGTTCGACGGCAACGGCCTTGGCGGGAGCGAGGAGTAATACATGATTGATTTCCGCAGCACGCGTGAAGCACGCGCGAGCGCGTTCGACTACATCCAGGTGCGGATCGCTTCTCCGGAAGAGATCCGCGGCCCCAAGGACCCCAAGGAGCGCGAGCGCCTCGAAGTAGGCGGCCTGCGCACCTGGTGGTCGTGGGGCGAGGTGACCAAGCCCGAGACGATCAACTACCGGTCGTTCAAGCCGGAAAAGGATGGTCTCTTCTGCGAGCGCATCTTTGGTCCGGTCAAGGACTGGGAATGCCATTGCGGCAAGTACAAGCGCATCCGCTATCGCGGCGTCATCTGTGACCGCTGCGGCGTCGAGGTGACGCTGAGCAAGGTGCGGCGCGATCGTATCGGCCACATCGAGCTGGCCGTGCCGGTCGCCCATATCTGGTTCTTCAAGACCCTCCCCAGCCCGATGGGGAACCTGATCGACCTCACGCTGCGTGATCTCGAGAAGGTCATCTACTATTCGAACTACGTCGTCATCGAGCCGGGTGAGCAGGAGGTTCGTCGGAACCAGCTCCTGGACGAGGACGAATATCTCACGCTCAAGGCCAAGGCGCGCGACGAGAACGACGCCGCCTTCCTGGCGGACATCGGCGCGCCGGCCGTGCGCGAGCTGCTGCGCCGCGTCGACGTCGACGCGGTCGCGGAACAGCTGCGCGCGTCCGTGATCACCGAGTCGTCGCAGCATCGCAAGAAGCAGATGCTGACGCGACTCAAGATCGTCGACGCCTTCCGCAATTCGGGCGATCACGGCGGCATCCGCAACAAGCCCGAGTGGATGATCATGGACGTGGTGCCGGTGATTCCGCCGGACCTGCGCCCGCTCGTTCCGCTCGATGGCGGCCGCTTCGCGACGTCGGATCTGAACGACCTGTATCGCCGCGTCATCAACCGCAACAACCGCCTCCAGAAGCTGATCGTGCATCGCGCGCCGGAAGTCATTCTCCGGAACGAGAAGCGCATGCTGCAGGAGTCGGTCGACGCGCTGTTCGACAACGGGCGCCGCTCCAAGGCGATCCGCGGCCGCGGCAAGCGTCCGCTCAAGTCGCTGTCCGATATGCTCAAGGGCAAGCAGGGCCGGTTCCGTCAGAACCTGCTCGGCAAGCGCGTGGACTACTCGGGCCGGTCGGTCATCGTCGTCGGACCTGAGCTGAAGCTGCACCAGTGCGGTTTGCCGAAGGCGATGGCGCTGGAGCTGTTCAAGCCGTTCATCATCCACAAGCTGGTCGAGAACGGCATCGCCGAGACGGTCAAGCGCGCGAAGAAGATCGTCGAGCGTGAGTCGCCGGAAGTGTTCGAGATTCTCGAAGAGATCATTCGCGATCACCCGGTGCTGCTGAACCGCGCGCCGACGCTGCATCGTCTGGGTATCCAGGCGTTTGAGCCGGTGCTCGTCGAAGGCAAGGCAATTCGTATTCACCCGCTCGTCTGCGCCGCGTTCAACGCGGACTTCGACGGCGACCAGATGGCCGTGCACGTGCCGCTGTCGCCCGAGGCGCAGATCGAGGCGCGCGTGCTGATGCTGTCGTCGAACAACATCCTCAAGCCGTCGGACGGTCGTCCGGTCGCGGAGCCCAGCCAGGACATCGTGCTCGGCTGCTATTTCGCGACCAAGGCTCCGTACGACATGGCCGACCGACTCGCCACCGCGCCGCGCCTCACGACGCCCGCGGAAGTCGAGTTCGCGATGGCGCATGGCAGCCTGACGCACAGCTCGCCCATCCATTTCTGGGTGGATGACAAGGACGGCGCACGGTGGGAAGCCACCACCGCCGGCCGTGTGCTGTTCAACGAGATCGTGCCGCCGGAGCTGGGCTTCCAGAACCGCGACATGAAGAAGAAGGCGCTCGGTGAGCTCGTCTTCGACAGCTACCGGCACGCCGGTATGTCGGCGACGGTTGGCTTCCTCGATCGCCTGAAGGAGTTCGGCTTCTTCAATGCCACACGCGGCGGGATCTCGATCGGTATCGAGGATCTGCACATCCCCGCCGAGAAGGAGCCGCTGCTCAAGGAAGCGACGGAGCGCGTCGAGCGTTTCCAGCGCGCCTATCAGACCGGTAACATCACGAACGGCGAGCGCTACAACAAAGTCATCGATACGTGGACGCACGCGAACTCCGACATTGCCGACGCCATGGTGAAAACCATGCGCGAGTCGCAGGGCGGGTTCAATCCAGTGTTCATGATGTTCGACTCGGGTTCACGTGGATCGCGCGATCAGATCCGGCAGTTGGCCGGCATGCGCGGACTGATGGCGAAGCCGCAGAAGAAGCTCACGGGTGGGATCGGTGAAATCATCGAGAGCCCCATCCGCTCGAACTTCCGCGAAGGGTTGTCGGTGCTCGAGTACTTCATCTCGACGCACGGTGCACGAAAGGGACTCGCCGACACGGCGCTCAAGACGGCCGACGCCGGATATCTCACGCGTCGTCTGGTCGACGTCGCGCAGGACATGACGATCACGGAAGAGGATTGCGGCACGATCCTCGGCCTCGACATCGCCGCGCTGAAGGAAGGCGAGGACATCATCGAGCCGTTGGCCGAGCGCATCGTCGGTAACGTCGCGGGTGAGGACGTCGAGGATCCGCACGCACGTGACGAGTCGGGTCGCCCGGTTCTGATCGTCGAGGCGGGCGAGTTGATCGATGAAGAGTCGGCACGCGCCATCGAGGAGTCGGGGATCGAGATGATCCGCATCCGCTCGGTGTTGACGTGCGAGGCGAAGCGCGGCCTCTGCCGGATGTGCTACGGTCGAAACCTCGCCACGATGGCGATGGTGGACATCGGCGAGGCGGTCGGCATCGTCGCCGCGCAGTCGATCGGTGAGCCGGGAACGCAGCTCACGCTGCGAACCTTCCACATCGGTGGAACGGCGGCGCGTATCGCCGAACAGACGGCCCGCAAGTCGAAGGTTGCCGGCACGGTGACCTACGGCGACCGTCTCGTGACGGTGCAGAATCCGGAAGGGCAGCGCGTCGTCACCTCGTATGAGGGCGAACTGGTCATCCGGATGTCGACCGACGTGGCGTCGTCGATCGGCGCGCGGCTGCAGGTGCCGCTCGGCGCCGTGATCATGGTCGACGATGGGCAGGAGGTGAAGCGGGATCAGGTGATCTTCACCTGGGATCCGTACACCAACCCCATCATCGCCGACATCGAAGGGACGATCCGGTTCGTGGATCTCGTGGAAGACGAGTCGGTCGCCGAGGAGCTCGACGAGCTCACCGGTCTGCGCCAGCGCGTCGTCATCGAGGACCGCGAGAAGAAGCTTCATCCGCACATCGAGATCTGGCAGAACGTCGACGGCAAGGATCAGCGGGTTCGTGACTTCGTCATCCCGGTGGGCGCAGTGCTCATCATCTATGACGGAGCGCAGGTCTACGCCGGTCAGACGATCGCCAAGATCAGCCGTGAGGCATACAAGACCCGCGACATCACGGGAGGTCTGCCGCGAGTGGCCGAGCTGTTCGAAGCCCGGCGCCCGAAGGACCCCGCGACGATCTCCGAGATCGACGGCGTGGTGCGGTTCGGCGAGATCAAGCGCGGCAAGCGCGAGGTGTTCGTCCAGCCGATGAAGGTCGAGAACAACACGCTCGTGTTGGACGAGGGACAGCCGGCGCAGCTCTATGACGTGCCGGCCGGCAAGCACCTTCGCGTGCACGAGGGCGACCGCGTGCGCGCAGGTGATCGTCTGTCGGAAGGTCCGGTGAACCCGCACGACATTCTGCGGATCAAGGGCCCGCGCGCCGTGCAGGAGTACCTCCTGAACGAGGTTCAGGAGGTGTACCGCCTGCAGGGCGTGAAGATCAACGACAAGCACATCGGCGTGATCGTGAAGCAGATGCTGCAGAAGGTTCGCATCCTCGATCCGGGGGACACCGAGTTCCTCGAGGGCGAGAACGTGGATCGTCAGCAGTTCCGCGAGCAGAACGAGCGGTCCAAGAAGAAGAAGCTGCAGCCCGCGATCAGCGAGCCGCTGCTGCTCGGCATCACGAAGGCGAGCCTGACGACGCAGTCGTTCATCTCGGCGGCGTCGTTCCAGGAGACCACCCGTGTCCTCACCGACGCGGCGATCCGTGGCTCGCTCGACAACCTGCTCGGCCTGAAGGAGAACATCATCATCGGGCACCTCATCCCCGCCGGCACCGGTGTGTACCGGTACCAGGAGGTCGAGGTGGAGAGCGAGGGCTTGCCCGTTCCGCCCGAGCCGGCGTCAGAGACGGAAACCACGTCGCTGCTGCCAAGCTTCCTCACCCCGTCGATGGCCGAATCCGGCTTCCTCGGCGGACCGCTCGGCGGAAACGACGAGTAGCACGGCGGTTCGGGGGTGAGGAACCGGGCGTCGGCGAGCCACCTTTCGGGGTGGAACGCCGGCATCCGGCCCCTCGAACCCGACCGCTGCAGTGGTTGACACCAGCACCATGCACCGCTAAAATCCACCGTCTGTGCCGCCCTACCAGGGGTGGTGTTCTGTTTGTCCCCGAGGGGTATGCCGACTATCAACCAGCTCGTCCGGCAGAGCCGCCGCGACGTTGTAAAGAAAGAGAAGTCGCCGGCGCTCAAGGCGAACCCGTTCCGCCGTGGCGTGTGCACGCGTGTGTACACGACGACTCCGAAGAAGCCGAATTCGGCGCTCCGGAAGGTGGCCAAGGTTCGCCTGACGAACGGCTTCGAGATCATCGCCTATATCCCCGGCGAGGGGCACAACCTGCAGGAGCACTCCATCGTGCTCGTTCGCGGTGGTCGTGTGAAGGATCTCCCGGGCGTTCGCTATCACATCGTGCGTGGGTCGCTCGACGCGGCCGGCGTCAATGGCCGGAATCAGAGCCGCTCGAAGTACGGAACCAAGCGGCCGAAGCCCGGGCAGAAGCCCGCTGTCGGAGGTAAGAAGAGGTGAGCCGTCGCAAGAGTGCCGTTCGCCGTCCCATCCTCCCGGATGCGCGGTACGACAGCCAGACCGTGTCGAAGTTCGTCAACAACCTGATGCTGGCCGGCAAGAAGTCCACCGCCGAGCGCATCTTTTATGGCGCGATGGACCTCGTCGAGGATCGCACCGGGCAGCCGGGCGTGAACGTTTTCAAGGCCGCGCTGGCGAACCTGAAGCCGGTCGTCGAAGTGAAGAGCCGTCGTGTCGGTGGTGCGACCTACCAGGTCCCCGTCGAAGTGCGTCCCGAGCGCCGCAACGCGCTCGCCATGCGCTGGCTCATTCAGTACACGCGCGCCCGCAACGAGAAGTCGATGGCCGAGAAGCTCGCTGGCGAAGTGATCGCCGCTTCCAAGGGCGAGGGCGCGTCGGTCAAGAAGAAGGAAGACACCCACCGCATGGCGGAAGCGAATAAGGCGTTCGCACACTACCGCTGGTAGGCTGTCTCTGCTGCTGTTGGCAAGCGCGCCGTCCGCTCATCGGACGGCGCGCTTTTGCGTAGCCCCCTGTCCGATCGTCGGACATGGTGACCAAGCCACGGAGCCACCAGATGCCGCAGTCCACAGCGATCCCCACCCCCCGCGGGGGCGTCGTCTTTCGACGCGTCCCCGACGGAGCGGTACTGTACGCGCCGGACACCGAGATCTACTTCGGCCTGAACACCGTGGGGGCTGAGGTGTGGGAGCTGCTCCCGCCAACGTCGTCGTCGCTGGACGCGCTCATCGCGACCCTGGCCTCGCGACATGCCGACGCCAATCCGGCGCAGATCGGTCAGGATGTCCGCGAACTCCTGGACGATCTGCGCGCGCAGGGACTGGTGATGATGCAGGCGGCCGGTGACGCGACCAGCGCCCCCCGCGACGGCTGAGGTGTCGCCGGCGCTCCCCGAGCCCGCAACCGACCCCCACCGTCGCCGCGTTCGCATAGAGGCGGCCCGCCGGCTGCTCACGCGCTCGATCTGGACGCTGACGTTCGCCGAGTGGCGGGCGATCGGCCGCGCGCAACGCGCGCTCATCGCGGCGGAATGGCACGTACGTACCCGCCCCATCGGCGGGCTGCTCGGCGCGGTGGCCCCCGACGGCGCGCGGTGGACGGGCGGGGTGCCTGACGCGGAGCCACGCGAGCCGGTCGCGACTCCCGACACCGGCGCCTCGGTACCGCGCATCGCCGGTCGACGCCTCGACCGATCCGACGCCCGCCGCGCCTGGGACGTTGCCGTCGCGGTGCACCGCGCGGCGCGATACGGACCGTTCCGCCCGCGCTGCCTCACGCGATCGATCGCGCTGCAGCGGCTGCTCGTGAGGCAGGGACTGCTTGCCGACATCCGGGTCGGGGTGCGGCGCACATCGGGGGGACTGGTCGCGCACGCGTGGGTGGAGCTGGACGGTCACGTCGTCGGTGACGAGGCCGAGCACGTGCGCCGATACGCGCAGCTCGCGGATTTCCGCGCGGCGCCGTGAGCGCGATCGCCGCGGTGGTCGGCGGGCGCACGCAGCCACCCGCCGAGCGGGCAGCACTGGTGGGGGCGATGGTCGCGGGCGGGGTGGGGCGATCGGATGAGCTGCCGCGGACGGTCGGGGAAGGGACGGCAGTGGTCGGCGCGGCGGCGCGGCGTGAGGCGGGCGAGCGGTGCCTCATCCACGCGGCCGACGGGTTGCTCGTCGTGGCCGACGCGGCGCTGGTGCGGCGTGAGGCGCTCCGCGCGTCGCTCGACGCGGCCGGTATGCGGCCGCTGCCTGACGACGACGATGCCGCCCTGATCGCCGCCGCCTGGCGCGCGTTCGGCCGCGGCCTCGGCGATCACCTCGACGGCGACTACGCCGCGATCATCGTCGACGAGCGGCGCGGCGTCTGCCTGGCGATTCGCGATTCCGTCGGGCGACGGCCGCTCCACTGGGCACGGAGCGCCGATGGCGCGCTGCTGGTGGGGTCAACCGCGGGTGTGATCGTGGCGCATCCTGGCTGCCCGCGTGCGCTGGACCGGGCCGCACTGGCCGCGATGGCGGCGGGATTGTTCGAGGATCTCGACGAGACCGCGTACGCCGCGGTTCGCGTGGTGCCGGCCGGTCATCTGCTGATCGCCGAGGACGGGGGGGCACCACGGCTCCACCGCTTCTGGTCGCCGCCACCGTTCGAGACCAGTTCCGGCATCCCGTTCGAAGCGGCCGCGGAGGAGCTTCGGTTGCGCCTCGTCGCCGCCGTCGCGGAACGCGTGACCCCACAGGGCGACGGCCTCACCGCTGTCTGGCTGAGCGGCGGGTGGGACTCGACCGCCGTCTACGGCGCAGCGGCCGGGCGGCACACCGTGCGCGCCGTTTCGATGAGCTATCCGGTCGGCGATGGCGGGCGTGAGGACGAGATGATCGCGGCGGTGGCCGGTCACTGGGGCGATACTCCGGAATGGGTGCGCATCGGCGACGTCCCGCTCCTGCCGCCAGGCGGCTTCGATCTGGAAGCCGGACGCGACGAACCGTTCGCGCACGCCTACGACGGATGGAATGCGGCCATGGCGCGTGCGAGCCGCGCGCTCGGTGCGCGGGTGGTGCTCGACGGCGCGGGCGGCGATCAGCTCTTCTCCGCCACACCCGTCTTCCTGGCCGATCTCGTACGGCGCGGCCGGTGGGGGGCGGCCGCTCGTGAGGCACGGTCGCATGGGGTGACGGCGGGAACGCGGCGCGCGGCCGCCTGGAGCTGGTGGCGGTGGGGAGTGCGGCCGCTGATGCCCCCGGTCGTGCGAGACGTCATGGGGCTTCTGCGATCGGGGCGGGCGCCGCTCGGCCATCTCGAGCGGCCGATTCCGCCGTGGATTCGCCCTGGTGCGGAGGGCGTCGCCGGACTCCACCGCCGCGCTCGCGGATTCGTGCGTCGTTCGGGCGAGAGTGCCTCGGCGGCCGAGACGCGCTGGTATCTGACGACGCCCTACGCGGGGCGGATCCTGGCTGCCCAGAGCGGAGTCGCGCTGGCCGAGGGAGTCGTGATTCGCTCGCCGCTGCTCGACCGGTGGGTCGTCGAGCTGGCGGCCTCGCGGCCGCGGGAGGAACGCGCCGGTGCCGGCGAGACCAAGCGACTGCTCCGCGCGGCGGTCCGCGGACTCGTCCCGGCGTCGGTGCTTGCGACGCGAAGCTCGCGTACCGGGCTGAGCAGTGATTACTTTCGACGCGAGCTCGATCGGCATCTCCCCCGGTTGATGGCGGCGGCCGCCGGGTGCACGGGGTTGGCGGAATTGGGCGTCGTCGAGCCCGCCGCGCTGAGGCGCGCCGCCGACGAGTGGATGGCGGGTCGGCTGGGGGACGACCTCGGTCTCGCCCTGCTCCTCACGCTTCGGACGGAGCTCTGGGTGCGCGGCCGCATGCGCTGAAGCAAGGGCGCGGTGGCGGCAGCGCTGGCGCGGGACGCTCGGCAAGGATGCCGACGCGTGGACGGATGTTACGATGAGTCCGCTGGGGGCGTCTCAGAAGTGGACCCGCGAGGTGTCGGCAGGACGCCGCGTTCATTCGAGAGGAAGCCGATGTACGAGAAGCCCAAGCTGGAGAAGTTCGGCACGCTGCGGGAGCTGACCGAGACCGGCGTGACCGGGGTCGGCGACCCGTGCTTCGTCACCGCCTCGGGCACCAATACCACCGGCGGCGCCCTCGACGAGCGGTGCTACGAGAAGGAATGACCATCCGGCGTTGACCGGCCCGCCCGGTCTTCCCGACGAGCCCACTTGGTTCGCCCTTTCCGTACCGCTCCGCGTCTTGCGGCACCCCGCCACCGTGCTCAACGCCTACGCCGCGTTCGGCCTTCGCCTCGATTCGGCGCTGGCACTCCCCGAACTGCCCCCCGCCGACCACGCCGCCCCGCGGATCGAGCTCCATCGGTCCGGGGGGCTCGCGCCGGTTCCGGGGATGACGCGCGTCGGCATGGCGACCTATGCGGGTGCGGCCGAGCTCGAGCTCTGGCGCGGCGGTGCACGCTGGCGCCTCACGACGAGCGACGCCGGCAGTTGGGACATCGATCCCGACCGCTCGCGCCTCGACTGGCATGCTCCCGCTGGCGCGCGCGAGGCCGTCGCCCGCTACGACCTGCTCGGCCGGGTGCTACCGCTGGTGTTGCATGCGCGCGGCGCGCTGTGCGTGCATGGAAGCTCGGTGGCCATTGCGGGCCGCGGCGCCGCATTCGTGGGGTCGAAGGGACGCGGGAAGAGCACGCTGGCGCTGGCGCTCGTCGAGCACGGCGCGCGGCTCGCCGGTGACGACGTCGCGCCGCTCTGGCCCGGGAGCGAGAACGAACCCGCGTCCCTCGGACCGGGGGCACCGTGCGCGCGCGTCTGGCCCGACGCGGCAGCAGTGCTGGACGTCGCCGCTGGAGCGGTCGGGTCGCCGGCGGATCCATCGGCGAAACGACTGCTCCCCGCGCTGCCCGCATCGCAGCGCCTGACGAGCGCCGTTCCGCTGTGCGGGCTCTACTTCATCTCCTCCGTACCGACGGAATCAAGGTCTCGGGCGGCGGAGCGAATCCCGCTCGGCGGCGCGCGTGCGGCACTGGCCCTCGTCGCCCACGCCACCTCGGCGCGACTGCTCGCCGCCGACGGCGGCGCAGCGCTGGTCGATCGGGCGGCGGCGCTGGTGGCGCAGGTGCCGGTGTGGGAACTGCGCCTGACGCGCGAGCTCGCGCGTCTGCCCGAGGCGGCCGCGACGATCGCGGAGTGGATCAGGATGCCGGACGTCGCGTTGTCGCGCGAGCCGGTGCGGGGCGCGGCGTGAGCGGCGGCCTCGCCGTTCCGTCCCCCGCGCCGAAGAGCACCGCGTATACGCCCGGCGTGGCGTATACGCCGCCAGCGACGGTGACCGGCGATCCACCGGCCGTGCGGCTCGTTGGACTCGGCAAGCGCTACCCGGCCCGGCGACCGTGGCGTGAGGCAATCCGTCGTCCGTTCGCGGTCGAGTCGCAGGTTGCCCTCGCCGACGTCACGCTCGACGTCGCGTCGGGAACGCTGCTCGGCGTGCTCGGCCCGAACGGGGCGGGGAAGAGCACACTGTTTCGCCTCCTCACCACGCTGCTGCTGCCTGACGAGGGACACGCCGAGCTGTTCGGCGTTGACGTCGCGCTCGATCCCGCCGACGCGCGGCAGCTTCTGGCGGGCGCGGGTTCCGACGAGCGGAGTCTCTACTGGCGCCTCGACGCGGTGGAGAACCTGCGGCTGTTCGCCTCGCTGCACGGGTTCCGTGGCGCGGACGCCGCTCGGCGCATCGACGAAGCGCTGGGCGTGGTCGGGCTGTCGGATACGCGTACCCGCATGGTGGGTCAGTTTTCGTCAGGCATGCGACAGCGGCTGCTCGTCGCGCGCGCGCTGCTGGCGCGTCCGCGTATCCTGCTTCTCGACGAGCCAACGCGCTCGCTCGATCCGCTGACTGCGCGTGATCTGCGCACCTTCCTTCGCGACGAGCTCGTGGGGCGGCTCGGTACCACCGTGCTGCTGGCGACCCATACGGCGGAGGAGGCATTCGCTCTCTGCGACCGGGTGGCCATTTTGCATCGCGGGCGGTTGCTGGCGCACGGGGCGCCGTCGACGCTCGCGGCCGAGTTCACCGGGTCACGCCGGCGGCTCGTCTGCCGCGACGTGGACGCGCGTCATGCGGCGGCATTGCTGACGGCGGCTGGCGGCACGGTCGACGGAGCCTGGTCGGCCGAGGAGATTGGCTGGGTCGGGCTGGAAATCGGACTGCCGTTCGTCTCCAGCGATGGGGACGCGGCTATTCTCGCCGCGTTGACGGGTGCCGACATCCGCGTTGCGCGGTTCGAGCCGGTGGCCGTGCCGCTCGCCGAGCTACTCGAGCGCGCCATCGCGCGCGATGATGGGTCCGGGCGCGGGGGATCATGCGCGCGATAGTCGCCCTCGTTCGCGCCGCCTTGCTGTCGGCGATGAGCTACCGTCTCCGGATGGTGCTCTCCCTGGCGTCGGTGCTGCTCACGATCATCCCGGTCTATTTCGTCTCGGATGCGCTGCAGCCGGTGTTGGCCAGCGCGCTGCGTGGCGAGGGCGAGCAGTACTTCGCCTTTCTCGTGGTCGGGACGGGCGCGCTGCTCTTTCTGACGACGGCGCTAACGACGCTCCCCGGTGCGATCGGCTCGGGGATCACGACGGGGACGTGGGAAGCGCTGCTGGCGACGCCCGCGTCGCGCTGGTCGCTGGTCGCCGGGATGTCGGGGTACGCGTTCCTCTGGAGCGCGGCCAAGGCCGTCGCGCTCCTGATCACCGGCGTGCTACTGGGGGCGAAGATCGCCTGGGGCGGGGTGCTGCCCGGGATCGTTGTGCTGATCCTGACGGTGGTGCCGTATTACGCGCTGGGACTCGTGTCCGCCGGCGCGGTGCTGGCGTGGCGCACGCGTACGCCCGTCGCCCAGCTCGCCCTGCTCGCCTCGGTCTTCCTCGGCGGCGTCTACTACCCGACACATCTCGTGCCGGGGTGGCTCGAGCAGGTATCCGCCTGGATACCGCTGACCTATGGGCTGCGCGCACTGCGGCGGCTGCTGCTCGAAGGGGCGACCGTGGCCGCGGTGCTTCCCGACGTCGAGCTGCTGCTGCTGTTCGACGTGGTGTTCGTGCTGGTCGGGACGGGCGTGTTCGTGATCGCGATGCGCCACGCCCGGCGGGTCGGCACGCTCGCCCAGTACTGAGCGCGGAGACGCCGATGCCGCGCATTCCGCCGTGCCCACTCCCGGGCGTCGCCCTGCGCCCCGCGGCGGCGCTCTATTTCGCCCTCGGCGCCCGGCACGACCAGAGCGAGACAGCCGGTCCCGCGGCGCGATGGGCCGCCGAGCGACTGACGGAGGGCGACTGGCGCCTGATCACCCGCCGGCTCGCGGGCGCGCGAGCGCTCGGCGTGGCATCGCGTGGAGCGGCGGCGTTCGGTGTTCGCGTGCCTGCCGCGCAGGCCGAGAGCTGGCGACGCGGGGCGATGGTCGCCGACTTCCGGCAGACGCGGCTATCCGCGGCGCTGGGCGAGGCGTTGGTGACGCTGGGACAGGCGGGCATCCCGTCCGTTCTGCTGAAGGGCGCCGCGCTCGCGAGCCGCGTCTATCCGGGCGGCTTCCTCGACCGCCCGATGAGCGATCTCGACGTATTGGTCACTCCCGATGCCGCACCCGTGGCGTACGACGCGCTCCGTCGCGCCGGCTGGAACGCCGACCCGGGGCCGGGACGCGCCGCGTTCTACGCGGCCCACCACCATCTCCCACCGCTGAGCTGCCCCGACAGTGGTGCGCTGCTCGAACTCCACCGCACCGCCCTGCCACCGGGGCATCCGTTCGCCTGGCGCGATGATCCGTTCTGGACCGGCACCGAGACGGTACAGGTGGCGGGTGTGGCGGCGTTGGTTCCGGCGGTGGAGGAGTTGCTGCTGCACGCGGCCGTGCATTTCGCCTGGTCGCACGAACTGCGGGCGGTGAGCTGGACCGCGGTGCGCGACATCGCCGTTCTCGCCCCCGAGGTCGACTGGGATCGGGCGGCCGCCCTGGCCGACGAGCGGCGCGCCGGAACGTGCCTCTACTGGGCGGCGCGGCTCGCGCGCCGGCTTGGCCACGCGGATGTCCCCGCAGGTGCGCTCGGGGAGATCCGTCCGCCGCGCTCACGTGCCACGCGTGTGATGCTGGAGCGCCACTTCGTGCTCGACCTCGCGCCGCCGGGGCCCCCGGTGAGCACGGCCCGTCTGCGCCGGACGTGTTGGATGCTGGCGCTGTCGCCGCAGGCGAGCGGTCACGGGGCGGCGCGGCCGTGGGCAGCGGGCGGGGCGCGAGCCGTCGCCGCGGCGTCTGGAACGGCCGGCGCGCCTGAACGCCCGGCTGCGGGGAGGGGGCGCCGACTCTTCCAGCGGCTGCTGCGCGAGGTGCGGCGCGGTCCGCGCTGGCTGGCGTGGGGACGCGCGGTGATCATCGGAGGCTGACCCGCCGGCGCTGGCAGCGCCGTTCGCCGGGGTCATGGAGTGCTCCCACGCGGGCCAACGAGGGCTCGCGGGTCCGCAGCAGTCGCATCGCATGGGACGGGTCGCGCGCCGTCGCGATCCCCTGCGCCACGCCGATTCCGGGTGGATTGACATCCGCCCGTATCCCGATACATTGCAAGGCTGTAGTGCACTGGCGCCCGCTGTATGGAACGCGGCGGGGCGGCCGGAAAACAAACGGACAACCAATCTGTCGCGGTACCACGTGTATCGCGGCGCGCCAAGGGTCCCGGCTCGTGCAGCAGTGACGAGCATACCCGGCGGTTGGGCGGATGGATACCGACCCCGGCATCGGGGTATGGTCCATTCGCGTTTTTGCTGCTTGGAGCACCAATCGCGGTCGATCTGCCTGTCGCGCGCTGCGCGCGGGTCGAGCGGCCTGGTGCGACAGCCCGGGTTTTCGCTGACGACTGATTATGCCACGGACCACACCGCTCGAGCATTATCGCAATATCGGCATCATGGCACACATCGATGCCGGCAAGACCACGACGACCGAGCGCATCCTCTTCTACACGGGGAAGCAGCACAAGGTCGGCGAGGTGCATGAAGGCACCGCTACGATGGACTGGATGGAGCAGGAACAGGAGCGCGGCATCACGATCACGTCGGCCGCGACGACCTGCTTCTGGAAGCGTCATGGCGAGCGGACGGACGCCGGTGACGGTCCGGAGATCCGCATCAACATCATCGATACACCGGGCCACGTCGACTTCACGGTCGAAGTGGAGCGGTCGTTGCGCGTGCTCGACGGCGCCGTTGCGCTGCTGGATTCCGTGGCCGGCGTCGAGCCACAGACGGAGACGGTGTGGCGTCAGGCGGATCGCTATCTCGTGCCGCGGATGATCTTCTCGAACAAGATGGACCGCGTTGGCGCGAACTTCGAGCGCTGCCTCGAGATGATCCGCGACCGTCTGTCGAAGAAGGCGCATCCGATTCAGCTGCCCGTGGGTTCGGGCGAGCTGTTCACGGGGCACATCGATATCGTCGCGCGCCGTCAGTACATCTTCGACGAAGCCACGCTCGGCAAGACGTTCACGGTCGTGGACGTGCCGGACGAGTACAAGGATGCCGTCGAGACGGCGCGCCACGATCTCATCGAGGCCGTGGTCGAGCATGACGACGAGCTGATGGAGAAGTATCTGGCGGGTGGCGAGCTGTCGATCGACGAGATCCGTCGCGCGATTCGCAAGGCGACGCTGGCGATGGAGTTCGTGCCCGTGCTGTGCGGCGCCTCGTTCAAGAACAAGGGCGTGCAGGCGCTGCTCGATGCGGTCATCGACTACCTCCCCGCGCCGTCCGACGTGGCCGGCATCAAGGGACACCTGCCGCACAACGACGAAACGTTCGAGACGCGCGACACCCGCGACGAGACCGCCTTTTCGGCGCTCGCGTTCAAGATCGCGACGGATCCGTTCGTCGGAAAGCTGACCTTCTTCCGCGTCTACAGCGGTGTGCTCGCGTCAGGCTCGTACGTCTACAACTCGACGAAGGACAAGCGCGAGCGCGTCGGCCGTCTGTTGCAGATGCATGCGAACAAGCGTGAGGAAATTCCGGAAGTGCGCGCGGGCGACATCGCCGCCGCGATCGGCCTCAAGGACACGCGTACGGGCGACACGCTGTGCGACGAGGACAAGCCGATCATTCTGGAGGCGATGAAGTTTCCGGCCCCCGTCATCGACGTCGCCATCGAGCCGAAGACGAAGGCCGACCAGGACAAGCTCTCGATCGCGTTGCAGAAGCTCTCTGAGGAAGATCCGACCTTCCGCGTCCACTCGGACGCCGAGACGGGCCAGACGATCATCTCCGGCATGGGCGAGCTGCACCTCGAGATCATCGTCGACCGCATGCAGCGCGAGTTCAAGGTCGACGCGAACATCGGTCGTCCGCAGGTCGCCTATCGCGAGACGATCAAGAAGCGCGTCGAGAAGGTCGAAGGAAAGTTCATCCGGCAGTCGGGTGGTAAGGGACAGTTCGGCCACGTGGTCATCAACGCGGAGCCGGCCGAGTTGGGCGCGGGCTTCGTGTTCGAGGACAAGATCGTCGGCGGTGTCATCCCGCGTGAGTTCATCGGTCCGATCGAGCAGGGGATCAAGGAAGCGCTTGAGAACGGGGTGATCGCGGGCTACCCGATGGTGGATGTGAAGGTGCAGTTGATCTACGGTTCGTATCACGAAGTCGACTCCAGCGAAATGGCGTTCAAGATCGCCGGCTCTATGGCCGTCAAGGATGCGGTTCGTGCCGCGTCGCCCGTGATTCTCGAGCCGATGATGAACGTCGAGGTCGTGAGCCCGGAAGCGTACATGGGCGACGTGCTCGGCGACCTGTCGGCGCGTCGCGGCAAGATCGGCGGGATGACGCAGCGCGGCGACGCGCAGGTCATCGTGGCGACGGTTCCGCTCTCCGAGATGTTCGGCTACTCCACGAAGCTCCGGTCGCAGTCCCAGGGACGCGCCGTATACTCGATGGAGTTCAGCCATTACGAGGAAGTGCCGAAGTCGAAGGCCGAAGAGATCATCACCAAGGCGAAGGGCTGATCGAGGCCACGTCAGGCGGCGACGCCTGACGTGAATCGGTCGCTCCTTTCCTCTTTACCACACCTTTCGCATTTCCGAGCAATGGGCAAAGCCAAATTCGAGCGGAACAAGCCGCATGTGAACGTGGGCACGATCGGGCACGTTGATCACGGGAAGACGACGTTGACGGCGGCGATCACGCTGATTCAGTCGGCGCAGGGGCTGGCGTCGAAGGTCGCCTTCGACCAGATCGACAAGGCGCCGGAGGAGCGCGAGCGTGGGATCACGATCGCCACGGCG
>JBBQHX010000036.1:0-19943 GCA_038324385.1 Gemmatimonadales bacterium
GACGGAGGGCTGGCGCGGGTGCAGGACGGCTTCCTGCGCGCGATGCTCTGGGGCGCGCTGTGGGACGAGGTGCGCGCCGCCCGGCTCTCGCCCGAACAGTACATCGCGGTGGTGCTGCGCGACCTGCCGCGGGAGGAGGACGAGCAGGTGGTCGCCTCGGTCCTCGGCCGCCTGACGCGGGCGACCGGCGCCTATCTCTCCGACGTGCAGCGCGCCCGCGCGCTGCCCCGCGTCGAAGCAGCGATGCTGGCGGGGGCGCGGGATGCCTCACGACCGTACGGCATCCGCAAGCCGCACCTCGACGCCTGGATCTCCGTGGCGACGTCAGCCTCCGCGCTCGCCGACGTGGATGCAATGCTGGATGCCGACTCGGCCGCGGGCGACGCGCTGCGAGCTCCGACGCGCTGGGCCGCCGTCACCCGGTTGGTCGAGACGGGTGCGCCAACCGCCCAGCATCGCCTCACGCAGCAAATCGCGCGCGATACCACCAGCGACGGACGACGGCGCGCCTTCGTCGCGGGGGCAGCGTTCGCCGACCCGGCGGTGAAGCGGGCCTACTTCACGCGCTACCTCGCCGACTCCACGCTCAACGAGGATCTCGCCACCGCCAGCCTCGGCGCCTTCAACGCCCTCGAGCATCAATCGCTCACTCTTCCCTTCCTCGAGCCCGCGCTCGACGCGCTGCCGTTCATCCAGGCGAATCGGCGCATCTTCTTTCTCGTGAGCTGGAGCGATGCATTCGTCCGCGGCCACACGACGCCCGAGGCACTCGCCACGGTGCGCAACTGGCTCGCGCGGAACACCGAACTGCCCCTGGACCTGCGCCGCAAGGTGCTCCAATCGGTCGACGAGCTCGAGCGCACGGTCGCGATTCGGCAGGAGTGGGCCGGTGAACCCGACATCGCGCGCTAGGAGACGTCGATGATCCACTATCAGGTGACCGTCGCGGTGCGCGCGGATCTCGCGGAACGGTTCGAGCGCTACATGCGTGACAAGCACATTCCCGAGATCATGGCACTCGGCTGCTTCGCCCACGCTTCGTTCGAGCGGGAGGACGACGGTCGGTTTCGCACCCGATATGTCGCCGCCACGGAGGGCGATCTGGAGCGCTATCTCGTGCAACACACCGCCGCCTTCCGCGCCGACTTCTTCCTGCACTTCCCGGAGGGCGCCACTGCGACGCGCGAAGTCTGGCGCACGCTGGAGCGATGGAAATCGGGATCGGCGTGAGCGGGGCCGCGGTCAATCGCGCCCGGCGCGGTGAAACCGGAGGGGCGGAGCGGGCGTAGAGAGAGCGCAATCGCTTTCCCTACCCGAGCACACGAGGTGTGCGATGTGGATTCTCATGCGGGCCGTCGTCGTCCGCTGGCTACTGGCTCGCGTCGTCGCCCGGGGCGTCCTGTCGACCCTCCTGCTGATTCCCGCGGCCGCGCTCCTCAAGCTCATCGGGGTGCCGCTATTCGGCGTGCTTGCGGTGATCGCGGTGCCGCTGTTCATGCTGCTGGGATCGGTGGGGCTTCCCTTTCTCGTCGCGCTGCTGGCCGGCGCCGGAGTCCTGCTCCTCGTGCTCGCCGTGATCACGATCGGCGGCCTGCTCCTGCAGTTCGCGCTGATCGTCGCGGCGGCGGTCTGGATCGGGCGGCGTGCCTGGCGGTGGCTGTCGCGCGACACGACCGACAGCGGCGAGCACCCCGCGACGGGATCGTCCCCCGCACCCTGACCGACGGATCGAGTGCGAGCCGCAAGGCTGGTCGCGCTCGCGGCCCGTGCCTATGCATTCGGGCATGACGAGCCCGGCCCCCTCCGAATTCCATCTCCCCGTCCGCCGCACCGCGCGCATCGCCCAGCGCGGCCACGCCGGCCCGCACGTGCGCGAGGTCTGGATCGTCTGCCATGGCTACGGCCAGCTGGCGGCGCTATTCATCCGCCACTTCGCCCCGCTCGACGACGGCAGCCGGTGGATCCTTGCGCCCGAGGCGTTGTCGCGCTTCTACCACGAGATGCCTGACGCGGCGCGCCATCGCGGCGCCCCGCCCGCCGAACGCCGCGTCGGCGCCGCCTGGCTCACCCGCGAAGATCGTGAAGTCGAGATCGACGACGCCCATCTCTACCTGGACACGCTCCGACGCCATGTCGCGGACCGCGTCGACCTCGGCGCAACGCGGCTCGTCGTCTTCGGGTTCTCGCAGGGCGTGTCGACGGTGTCGCGCTGGTCGCGGCGCGGCCGGTCGGCGCCGACCGGCTGATCTGCTGGGCCGGCGCGCTGCCGGGCGACATTCACGAGGTCGGCACGGGCACCGCACTATCGGCCGCGCGGGCGACGCTCGTCTACGGGAGCGAGGACCCGTGGGTGACGCCCGGGGTGATCGAGAGCCAGCGGGAACGGTTCCGAGCGCTCGGCGTGCCCGTCGAGCTGGTCGGCTTCGAGGGCGGGCACCGGATGGACGCGCCCACCCTCACGCGGATCGCCAGCGGCTGACCCTGCGGTCTCGTCAGGCGCCGGCTGACCCTGCGGTCTCGTCAGGCGCCGGCTGACGATGGGTCAGGCCGCGGCTGTGGGTTCGCCGGCGGCGCGCATCGTCTCGGGGTCGATTCCCTCGCGCTCGCACCACGCCACGTAGGCCGACGGCAGGATCTCGCTCGGCGTGATCTCGCTCCGACCGCCCCAGAAGACGTTCGTGTACAGCACGGGGATCCCGACGTCCGACAGATGGGCATCGATCGCCGCCTTGTGGGCGAGCACGGTGTCCTTTTCCGTGCCGTGGGCGACGGCCATAATGTTGACGTTGGCGAACTCGGGGCCACCCTCGCGCCAGTAGGCGTGCGTCAGGATGTGGTGACGGCCGACTTCCCGACCCGCCTCGATCTCGCGCCCCTCGGGGACGCGCCAGTGGAAGAGCGCGTTGTAGCGCGTGACGCGAACGCCTGACGCGGACGGCTTGACGTGCTCGAGGAAGGTCGAAAAACGGCCGACCACCCCGCGCGCATTGAGCGAGCGCGCGACTTCGAGAAAGGTGTCGAGCGGCACTCCGGCTTCCGCCGCCCGCGGCGCCCACGGATCCGGGGTGATCTCGTCGACCTCGAATTCGCGCTTGAGCGGGCCGAGTACCTGCCACTCCAGTGGCGAGAGCTCGACCAGCACCGTGTCGAGGACGCGGCCCGGCTCGTCGGTGCGGCTGCCCGGCAACGTGCCCTTGCGTCGCATGTGCCCCACGCCGAGGGCAAAGAGGCGCTTCGCGGGCATGATGCGGAACGCCTCGGCGCCAATCCGCTGCCGCAGCAGCTCGCAGTGCGCGATGAGCGAGAAGCCCTGCGGCACCTTGAGCGTCGTCCAGAGGCGGTAGCCCGAGCCCGGCGTTTCGGCGTCCGTGGAGCGGATGACGATGTGTCCGGAGAACGGATCCTCCTTCGCCAGATACTCGAAGCCCGCGTCGAGCCGATCGGCTTCGATGCGCCACGCCACCAGCGCGCCCGGGGCGAGATTGGTCGCCAGCAGCGTCTGCCGCACGCGGCGAATCACGCCGCCGGCGAGCATCGCTCGCAGTCGCTCGATCACCACTTCGACCGGGAGCTCACTAACCCGCGCGATCTCGACGAACGGGTCGCGCAGGAACCCTTCGATCCGATCCTCCGAGACGGCGAGGATGCGGCCATTGATGGGATCGGTGATGTCGATCGGCGGCGTCTGGAGCAGCGGCATGGGCGGGAGCGGAGCGGGCGACACGACGGACGGCGAACCTGTGGAGGTTAACGTTTCGGCGGGACCGGGAGCAGGGGCCACCGGAGACGGCGAGGCGCTGCACTCACCGCGGGTCCTCGACGGCGCGAGCAACCCGTACCCGCTTCGACGCCACGTCGGTCCACGCGAGGATCAGCGATCCGTTGGCCCAGTGCATGCGCGGAAAGCCGCTCGCCCGGGCCGCCGTGCCCGCATTCACGGTGAGAGTCTGGATCGTCTCCCCCGCCCAGGTGAGGCGACGGAGACGCACGTCGGCGACGCCGTCGCCCGTATTCTCGATCCAGCTGACGATCGGCCCATCGGGGCTCGTGACGACGTCCACGCGCCCGACCGGGTTGCCGTCGTCGACGCGCACGGGCGCGGTGAATGTCGCGCCCGCGTCCGTGGAAATCGCGAGTTGCACCGTGGGGACCGTAGCGGCCGTGAACCAGACCAGGGCTACAGTGTCGCCCGTGGCGGCGAGTTGCGGGCCGTTCACCGGGCAGGCCGTGATGCGCCACCCGTCCGCATGGACGATTCGTGGCTCGGTCCACACACCGTCGACACGCCGCACGACGGCGATGTCGCGGATCTCGTCCTCGCTGCGATCGCGGTAAGCGACCACCGGGCCGCGGCTGGTCATGGCCATTCCCGTCTGACAGCAGTCGCAGATGCGCGAGTCGACGACCTGTTCGGCGGCGACGGCGGTGACTCCGGCGAGTCCGCCCGCCATCAATCGCGTGGCGCCCGAGTCGTCAGGCGCCGACGCGTAGTCCCGGCCGTCCAGCCAGATCATCCCGACCGAATCGCCGGGCTCGGGCCAGAGCGAGACGAAGCCGTGCTCGGTCAACGTTCCGTCGACGTGCGGCACGATCCCCGGGCCCCACGTCAGGCCGCCATCGGTGGACCGTGCAACGTGAATGTCGTACGCCGAACGGCCGCCGCCGTTGCGCACGAGCCAGTGCGCCAGCAGATCACCGTTCGGGTGCGCGAGCACGGAGGGGAAGTCGGCCCAGTTCACGAACAGATCGCGCCCACGGGCGACCACCGTCGGCTCGCTCCACGCGCCGTCGGCGAGCCGGCTCACTCGCATCGCGTAGGTGGAGTCGCCGTCGGGTTCGAGCCAGCTCAGCACCGCGTCCCCGTCGGGCGTCGCGGTGAGGTTGGGCATGGCGCTCTCGGCGCGCACCGGGGGCTCGAGCGCCTCGAGCGCGATCGCGGCGGGCGGGCGTTCGCAGGCGGCCGGCGTGAGGCAGAGCAACACCGCGGCAAGACGCCGGGCGTGCGACGCGTGGATCGCGAGCCGGCGGCGGCGGAGACGGGGCATGGGCGGTGCGGGAGAGCGGGGCGCGAGCCAGCGGAGCGGCGGACGACCCGGAGCGGTGGCGCCCATCGTTAAACTATTCGACGCGAGCGATCGGTGCGCACCCGTACCGCTTCCCGTTCCGTTACCGCTGCTGGTCCAAGGAGAACACGCGCGTGAGTCCAGATCGAGTCCGGCTCTTCGTCGCTGGTGCGACGGGATACACCGGCCAGGCCGTCGTGCGGCGTGCGCGCACGCGGGGGCTGGAGGTCATCGCCCACGTCCGCCCCGATTCGCCCTCCCTCGCCGAGTGGCGCGTCCGGTTCGAGACGCTCGGTGCCACGGTGGACATGACGCCCTGGGACGAGGACGCCATGCAGGACACGCTCGAGCATCATCGACCCACGCACGTCTTCGCCCTGCTGGGGACGACGCGGGCCCGCGCCCGTCGGAGCGACGATGCGGGCGAGCGCGCCGATCCGTACGAGGCGGTCGACTACGGGCTCACCGCGCTGCTCCTGCGGGCCGCCCAGGCATCGGCGGTGGAGCCGACCTTGGTCTACCTGTCCGCGCTCGGCGCCGACGCGCGCTCGGGCAACAGTTACATCGCCGTCCGCGGCCGTCTCGAACGCGAACTGCGCAACAGCGGGCTGCGCTACCTCGTGGTGCGGCCGTCGTTCATCACCGGCGGCGACCGGCCCGAGCCGCGTCGGCTCGAGCGGATCGCCGCACGAGCAACGGACCTGGCCGTGCGCGCGCTCGGGGCTGTGGGGCTTGGCCGGTTCGGCGCGCGGCTTCGCTCGATCGACGCGACCACCCTGGCCGAGTCGATGATCGACCTGGCGCTGGAGCGAGGCGCCGAGAACCGGGTGGTCGAGCGCGACGAGCTGCCGCCGCGGCGCGTTCGGGCCCTCGCCCGATGACCGACTCCGACGGACGGTCCATCGGACGGCGGTTGCTCGAGCCCGTGGGGATCGTGGTCGCGCTCGCGCTCGCGTTCTGGTTCGGACTCAGCCTCGATCCGCCATCGGGCACCCGGAGCGGAGTCGTGATGGGCGAGGGGCCGGACGTGGCCGCGTTCATGGTCCGGGATCTCGCTGGCGCGAACGTGCCGCTCGTCGATCGGGGGACGCCGGCGGTGGTGATGATCAGCTCGGAGACGTGCACGTTCTGTCGTCAGGCGCTGCGCGACGTCGCGGCGCTCTCCGGCGGGCGCGCGGTGCCGCGTCTGTTCATGCTGACCCTCGACGGCGCGGAATCGAGCGCGGCGATGGCGCGCGAGGCGGGCGTTCGCGGGGCCCGGCACACGGGTCCAGTGGGCCCGGCGGAACGCGCGCTGCTGGAGTTACAGACCCCCGGCACGCCCACCTTCCTCTTCGTGGACGTCGACGGCCGCGCCAGTATCTTCCTTCCCGGCTACCCGGGGCGCGAGGGACTGCGCGTCTGGGTCGACGTGATGACCGGCGACGCCCCGTCGGTCGTTCCCACGGACGCCACGCCCGTGCAGCAGACGCCGACCGCCGGCCTGTGAGGCATCAGGCCACCGCCGCACCGTATCGGCCGGCGACCCGGCCGTTGACCCGCACCGCGAGCGCATGAGCGTCACGATCTCCGTCCTGCTGATCGTCCTCGGACTGGTCGCCCTCGGTGGGGGCGGTGAGCTGCTCGTGCGCGGCGCGGTCAACGTCGCGCGGCTGGCCGGCCTCACCCCGGCGGTGATCGGGCTGACGGTGGTCGCGTTCGGCACCTCGGTGCCCGAGCTGGTGGTGAGCCTTCTCGCCGCGTTCGACGGGCAGCCCGACATCAGCATGGGGAACGTGGTCGGCTCGAACATCTTCAACATCGTCGTGAGTCTCGGGATCGCCGCCGCGATCTCGCCGATCGTCGTGCGCAGCGCGGCGGTGCGGCAGGAGTGGCCGTTCATGTTCCTGGTGAGCTTTCTGCTCCTGCTGCTTGTTCGGGATGGATCACTCGACCGACTCGAAGGCGGCTTCTTCGTCGTCAGCCTGATCGCCTTCATCGGCTACAGCGTCGTCGTGGCGCGACGCGAGGTGCGGGGCGAGGAGGCGGCGGCCTACTCGCAGAGCCTGGCCAGGCGAGCCGTGCGGCGACATGGACGCCGCACGATCATCATCCCCTCAATCTACCTCGTGGCCGGCGTGTTGCTGCTCGTCGTCGGGGGACGGCTGCTCGTTGACGGAGCGGTCGCGCTGGCGCGGCTGGCGGGAATGACTGAACGGATCATCGCCCTGACGATCGTCGCCGCCGGCACCAGCATGCCGGAGCTCGCCACGACGGTCATCGCGGCCTTCCGGCGTCAGGCAGACATCGCGGTCGCCAACATGATCGGGTCGAACATCTTCAACGTGCTGGCGATTCTCGGCATCACGGCGCTGATCATCCCCATTCCGGTCTCCGAGGCGATGATCTCGACCGACATCTGGTGGATGCTCGGAACGTCGGCGCTGCTCTTCCCGCTGATGCGGAGCGGGTGGCGGATCACGCGGCTGGAGGGATGGATCTTGATGGCGGTGTATGCGGTGTACCTGTTCCTGCTGTTGCGATAACAGGGGCTCTGGGCTGTGGGCTATGAGAAAGCGGGGGTGGCGAGTCCCTCTCGCCACCCCCGCCAGGTGCTCCCAGGCGTCCTCCTGCTCGTGCCCGTCCTTTCTACCGCTCCGTCGCCACCCGCGGCTTGCCGTCGGGCATCTCGTCCTTGAGCCAATAGCCAAACCACTGGCGCAGCCGGCCGAGCCGGTCGACGAGCAGCCAGGGCTCACCCGTGCGCGACAGATCGTGGTTCGAGCGCGGATAGCGCACGAACTCCACCGGCACGTCGCGCTTGCGTAGCGCCGTGAACCATTGTTCGGCGTCGGTCATCGGCGTCCGGTGATCCTCTTCCGACTGCACGATCAGCGTCGGCGTCTTGACGCGATCGACATAGCGGATCGGCGCGAGCGTGTCGTACAGCGCCGGGTTCTCCCACGGCTTGCCATAGAACTCGAACTCCGTCAGCCCCTGCGCGTCCGAGGAGCCATACCACGACCACCAGTTCGAGATCATGCGGTCGGCTTGCGCTGCCTTGAACCTGTCGGTCTTGGTGGTGATCCAGGCCGTCATGAAGCCGCCATACGAGCCACCCGTGACGCCCATCCGCGTGCTGTCCACATCCGGGCGTGCGGCGGCGATGTCGACGGCCTTCATCAGATCCTCGTAATCCTCCATTCCCCAGCGGCCGCGCGTGCTGTAGGTGAAGTCGGCGCCATAGCCGCTCGAGCCGCGCGGGTTGGTGAACAGCACCCACATCCCGGCGCCGGCGATATTCTGGAACTCGTCGAACCAGTTCTCGCCGTACGCCGAGTGCGGGCCGCCGTGAATGTAGAACACCAGCGGGTACTTCTTGCCCGGCTCGTAGCCGTGCGGCTTCATCAGCCACCCCTCGATCTCCAACCCGCCCACCGACGGATAGACGAACCGTTCGGCGTCCGCCCAGGCGATCACCTTGTTCAACGAGTCGTTGAACGCGGTTAGTTTGCGCTCGTTGCGGCCGTCGATGTCCGCGATGTACAGCTCGGTAGGCTGATCGAGACTCGTCGAGACATAGGCCACGCGACGGCGGGCGTCGTCGAAGCTGAAGCCGCTGAGCCGACGACGGCCCGCGATCACTTCCTGCATCTGCCCCGAGCGAGCATCGATGGTGAACATCGCCGTGCTGCCACCGACGGTCGCGGCCATCGCCAGGCGGCCGTCGTTCATCCAGGTGTAATCCTGCGGCTCGTACTGCCAGTCGCCGGTGAGCGTCGTCACGGCGCCTGACGTGGCGTCGATGATGGCGAGCGTGTTGTTGCTCGTTCGCGAGCGATTGTGCGTGAAGGCGATCCGGCGCGAGTCTGGCGACCAGACGGGCGAGTTCTCTGTCCCGGGTACCTCGGCGATGCGCCGCGGTGCCGCCGTCGGGTTCGCGAGATCGAGCACGAACAGGTCGGACTCGTTCCGCTGCTCTTCCTCGCGCGCGCGGTCGTACGGCAGCATGGCGAGTGAATCGCGCTCGGCCTGCACCACCGAATCGGCGCGGAGCTGCGCGTCGGCGACGAACACCACGCGGCGCCCATCCGGCGAGACCACCGCGCTCCGATGCGAGTACGGCGCGTTCGTCAGGCGCTGCTTGGCCGACCCGTCGAAGCCCTGCCGCCAGAGCTGCGCGACGCGATACGTGCGCGCCTCACGCGGGTTGGCGACGAAGCCGATGCCGTTGCGCTTGTACCCGATGTCCACGACGTGGCGGCCGTCGAATCGCGCGGGCTCCACGGGCTGCGTGACCGAACTGAACGGCGGACGCGCGGTCGCCTGCATACGCGCGAACAGATCGCCCTCGCGCGCGGTCGAGTCGCTGCGGGCGGCCGAGTCGCTGTCGGCCTCGCTCCAGACGGCGAAGGCGCCATTTCGCGGCGTCGTGCCGGACGTCGGATAGTTCTCGAGCTGAAACGCCTCTCCGCTCGGCGCGTCCATGCGGAGCGCCCACGTGTTGCCCCGTCCAGCCGCACGCTGCGAGCGGAAGAAGAGATACTTGCCGTCGGCCGACCAGCTCGGGTCCGAGCTCTCGGTGCTTGGCGAAGTGTAGCGAACCGGGTCGCCGCCCGCCGCGGGCACCACCCAGACCTCGGAGTGGCGCTTGTTCTCCCGTTCCTTCACCGTGGTGACGGTGAAGGCGACGCGCCGGCCATCAGGCGAGATTGCCGGCGAGCCCACGGTCGACAGCTTGTACCAGTCGTTCGGCGTGAAGGCGCGGCCGGTCGCCGACGTCTGCTGGGCGTCCAGCGCTCGCGGCGCGGTCGAGAGGGCCATCGGCACAACGACGGTGCACGCGACGGCGGGGAGGAGATATCGGCGAATCTGCATCATGCCGAACATGGGGAAACGAGGGAACGGTGCCGGATCCGGCGGACCCGGCCATCGGACACCTAGACTATGCATACGCGGGGGCGTGACGGTCCGCTGGCGCGGTGCCGTCTCGCATCTTGCCATCCCGACCCGCCGATCACCACCCACGCCCGGAGAATGCCGCATGTCGATCACCACCGTCAATCCAGCCACGGGCGAGCGCATCGCTGAGTACGAGCGGCACGACGCTGCGGCGATCGAAACGCGGGTCGCCGCGGCCGCACGGGCAGCCACGGTCTGGCGCGGGGCGTCGGTGGTCCAGCGCGCGGACGTGGTGCGGCGTGCGGGGGCCTTGCTGCGCGAGCGCGCTGATCGCTATGCCCGCCTGATGACCGTCGAGATGGGGAAGACGCTCGCCGGCGCGCGCGCCGAAGTCGAGAAATGCGCCGTCTGTTGCGACTACTACGCCGATCACGCCGAGCGGATCCTCGCGCCCGAGGTGATCATCGACGACGTGGGCGATCGCGCGGAGGTGCGGCTGCACCCGATCGGCGTGGTGCTCGCCGTGATGCCGTGGAACTTCCCCTTCTGGCAGGTCATCCGCTTCGCGGCGCCCGCGCTGGTCGCCGGCAACGTCGGGCTGCTCAAGCACGCCACCAACGTCCCGGGCTGCGCCCTCGCGCTCGAGGAGCTGTTCCGCGATGCCGGCGCGCCCGACGGCGCCTTCACCGCGCTGCTGGCCTCCTCCGACGTGGTGGAGGGGTTGCTCGACGACACGCGGATCGCCGCCGCGACGCTCACGGGCAGCGAGGGCGCGGGGAGCGCGGTCGGTGCGCAGGCGGGGCGGCGCATCAAGAAAACGGTGCTCGAGCTCGGCGGATCCGACCCGTTCATCGTCATGCCCAGCGCCGACGTCGAGCGGGCGGCCACGGTGGCGGCGCAGGCGCGAACCGTCAACGCGGGGCAGTCGTGCATCGCGGCCAAGCGGTTCATCGTCCACACGGCAGTCTACGATCGTTTCCTCGAGCACTTCGTCGCCGCGATGCGCGGGCTCGCCGTCGGCGATCCGCTCGACGAGGCGACCGATGTCGGGCCGATGGCAACCGTGACGCTCCGTGACGAGCTGCAGGCGCAGGTCGATGCGACCGTCGCGGCGGGTGCGCGCGCGCTCCTCGGCGGAGCGCCGTTGCCGGGCCCGGGCAACTTCTACCCGCCCACGGTGCTGGTCGACGTGCCGGACGACACACCGGCGGCGCGCGACGAGCTGTTCGGCCCGGTCGCGGCCGTCTTCCGCGCGCGCGATCTGGACGATGCGATCCGCCGCGCCAACGATTCGCCGTTCGGGCTCGGCGCCAGCGCCTGGAGCCGCGACGAGGCGGAGATCGAGCGCCTGACGACCGAGCTGGAGGCGGGGTCCGTGTTCATCAACGCCATGGTCGCGTCGGACCCGCGGCTCCCGTTCGGCGGGGTGAAGCGCTCGGGCTATGGTCGCGAGCTGGGGCCGTGGGGGCTCCGCGAGTTCGTCAACATCAAGACGGTGCGCATCATGTCGCCGCACGAGGGCGACGCCGCCGCACGCTCGGCGACCGAGTGACTGTCGTCGCCTGACGAGTAGTCGAGCCGGACGGGAGGCATCTCAGCGCCTGACGAGCCGCCGCACCCAGTCCCACCCCCCGCTCGCCCTGGTCGCGTCCGCGACCGCCGCCCGCCAGGCGTACCGCATCTCGTCGGCGTCGGTGAACCGCGACTCCTGATCAGGGGCCAGCCCCCGCCGCAGCCACTCGGCGATCGGCGGCGGCGCGAAGTCGACGTCGAGCGTGCCGCCGAGCTGTTGGGCGAGCACCGCGGGCGCGTCACGGCCCGGAAAGGGCGGCTCGCCGGAGAGCGCGAAGGCGACGATCGCGGCGATCGCAAAGCAATCCACCGCCGGACCCTGCGGTTCGCCGAGGAGCTGTTCGGGGGCGGCGAAGGCGGGAGTGCCGGTTGCGCCGCCACGATCCTCGCCGGTCACGTTGGCGATGCCGAAGTCGGCGATGCGCCACCGCCGGTACCGGTCGATCAGGATGTTCACCGGCTTGAGATCGCGATGGATGATGCCGCTGGTGTGCGCGGCGCTCAGCCCGTCGAGCACGTGCTCGACCTGCATGGCGATCTCCTCGAGTGGGCGCCCGCCCGACCGCGCGACGAGTTCGGCCAGCGATCCGGCCTCGGCCAGCTCCATCGTGTACCAGGCCACTTCACCACGCGCGTCCCAGTCGTAGATCGGGACGATCGACGGGTGCGCGAGTTGGGCGGCCAGCCGCGCCTCACGCTGGAAGCGCGCGACCGCGCTCGCGTCGCGCGCCACGTGCGGGTGCAGCATCTTGAGCGCGACCACGCGCTCGAGCGCGAAGTCGCGCACACGCCAGACGGAGCCGAACGTCCCGTTACCGATGGTGCCGACCACCTCGTACTCATCGCCCAGCGCCCAACGCAGCCGCGCCTCCTCGGACTCCTCCAGTACCGTGTCCTCTCGGTCGCTCGTGCCCGCGTAGATTTGCGTGCGCGGCGAGGCCACGCGATCCAGCGCGCGCAACAGGTCGCCGACCGAGTAGAAGCGCTCGCGCGGATCCGCGTGCAGCGCGCGATCGAGAATCGCCGCGACGGCCTGCGGGCAGTCGCTGCGCGCCCAGCGCACCGGGGGCACCTCGTGCGACGGGGGAATCTCCCCGGTGAGGGTCGCGTAGCAGAGCGCCGCGAGCTGCCACTGGTCGCTGGCCGGGTCGGGGCGCCAGGCACCACACCACTCGGGCGGCTGCGGCATCCAGCGCCGGTCGGGGATGAACCGGGGGGGGATCTTGGCGTTGGGCAGCGCCCACTGCCAGCCGAGGAACCAGAGGCGGCCCGCCGGGATCGTGTAGACCGTGTCGGCCCCGACCGCGCCGTGCACCGTGCCGGCGTCGTGGAGGTAGACCAGCGCCGCGCCGGCCGACCGGAGAAGCTGGAGCGTGAACGGGATGTCGGAAGGCCCAAGCCGCCGCAGGCGGGACCCGATCGTCTCGCCCGTGATCCAGCGCCGGAGATAACCCGGGCCACGGCGCGCCTCGCGCTGCCACGTCCACCAGTGGTAGGTGGTCGGGACGGCCGGATGGCTCAGATTGGCGAGGTGGCGGGCCTCCTCGAACAGCCAATCCATGTGCGCCGGGTCGGGTGCGGTGACGAGCGAGAGCGACCGCCCCAGCGCATCGATCACTTCCTGGTAGTGCCGGTAGTCGGCCGTGATCCCCTCCGGCCCCCACCGCCAGTCGGGCGGGAGCTGCCAGCCGGCGAGATGCGGCGGGAGGGCGTGCGTCACGCTGTACGCGGGGGTGGTATTGGGCAGTGTCATCGATGGCGGTGGCGGGCCGTGGAAGCTGTCATCCCTCATGCGCCGCCGCCAGCGCCACCGTGACGATTGTCCCCGCGCCTGGCGTACTGTCGACGGCGATGCCGCCTCCCCACGCCTCGACCAGCCGCCGGCTGATCGCCAACCCCAACCCACTACCGCTGGTGCGCGTCGAGAAGTGCGGCTCGAAGATCCGCGGCAGCACGTCGGCCGGTATCCCCTCCCCGTCGTCCTGGACAAGTACCGTGACGCGGGCGGCCGCGGCCGACACCGTGACGTCGACGCGCGAGGCACCGGCGTGACGGGCGTTCTCGAGCAGATTGAGCAGCACCTCGTGCAATTCGTCGCCGCGGGCGCGGGCGCGCGCCGGCACGTCCGGGAGGTGCAGCGTCCACGTCAGGCGCTCCTCTCCAAGCCGCTCGAGCGCGATCACGTCGTGCGCGACCGCGCCGACATCGATCGGCTCGGGCGCCGGCCGATCCTCCGGCAGCGTTCCATACCGACTGAAGGCGCGGGCGATCTCGTCCAGGTGATCGATCTCGGCGAGGATCCGGCCGACGTTCTGATCGAGCGTCGCGCCGAAGTCGCCGCGTCCGTCTCGATAGGCGCGGCGAAGATGCTGCACGCCGAGTCGGATGGGAGTGAGCGGGTTCTTGATCTCGTGGGCGATCTGGCGCGCCATCTCGCCCCACGCGAGCACCCGTTCGGCGCGTGCGACCTCGGTCACGTCGTCGAGCGTCACCACCGCCCCGCCGTCGCTCCCCGAGAGGCGGGAAAGCCCCGCGCGCACCTGACGACCGTCGAGCGCGAGATCGAACTCCTCGTCATCGGCGCCCACCGCGAGGAAGCGCCGCACGCGATCGGCCACCGGGGCAGCAGCCGACTGGTCGAGCGGCATGCCGGGCAGCACGGGCGTGCCGAACAGCACGTCAGCGGCCGGATTGGCCAGCGAAATCACCCCGTCGCGATTCACCGCCACCACGCCACTGGCGACCGTGCGCAGCACCGCGGCCGTCCGCTGCTGCGCCGCCTCGAGTGCCTCACGCGAGGCGCGCAGGTCGGCATCCATGCGCCGGAAAGCCGAGAACACCGGGAGAAACTCCGACGGAGGCTCGCCGATCAGCGCGGGCTCGCGCTGACCGCGTGCGACGGCGATGGCGCCGCGGCGGAGCGATCCGATCGGGCGCGCGAACTCGCGGGCGGCCAGGCCGCTCAGCCAGAGCGCCGCCGCCGCCCCGACGACGGTCGCGAACAGCACGAGCACCCCGACGTCCCGTCGCCGCCGATCGAGGGCGATTTCGTCGCTGCGGGCGGGTGCGGCGAGCACCGCCGGACCGAGCGCGGTCGTCGTCAGGCGGTAGCTGAACAACACCGGCTCCCCCGCGACCGGCTGCACGGCGCTCGCCGTCACCTCGCCCCCCCGCTCGAGCGCCAGATGAACCTCGGGCGGAAGGAGGCGCCCCGCTGGCGACAGTTCGGCCAAGAGCGGGTCGGTCGATCCGCGCAGCAGCCCGCCGCGATGGAGGAAGAGCGGGGCGCCGGTGCGAGCCGTCGTCGACCATCCCTCGCCGCCGGACGCGGGCTCGACGCCGCGCAGATTCTCGCGCACCAGCAGCTCGCGCGCCTGGAGCTCGTCGCGCTGCAGCCGCTGCGACGTCCAGAGCGAGAAGCCCAGCGCGGGCACCACGAAGAAGCCGAACAGGACCAGCGTCAGGCGCACGCGATAGCTGCGCGCCCAGCGGCGCCGGCGCAGCCGCCACCAGCGCGAGAACGAGCCGTTGCCGAGCGTGCTCAGCGCCCACAGCGCCAGCACCACCACGAGATCGACGAGCAGCACGAGGGTGCCGCGTTGCACGAGGGCGTCGAGCGTGCGCAGTTCGACCTCGACGTGCGCGCGGACGGGCCGCGTGCCGATCGTCGCCACCCAGTCGGCGTGGAGGTCGCCGCCACGACGCTCCCATCGCGGCGTGTCCGGCGCGCCGGCGGGGAGCAGCCGCGGCGGATGCACGGCGATCACATATCCGGGGTCCCCGCGCGGCGCGCGGCGCAGCCCGAGGAGCGCGCCATACGGTTCGGGCGGGAAGAGCTGGCTCTCGGGCGCGACGACCACGGCCGTGACCCCGCCGTCATCGTGCGGCACGGCGAGCACGAGGCGCACGCCGGTGGCCGCATCGCGCGTCGTCAGGCTGGCCTGCCCCGCGTCGAGCGCCGCGCCGGCGGCCGCGCGCGCGAACCCGGCGCCGTCGCCCGTGTCCCAGAGCATCAGTGAGTCCCGCACCGAGCCGTCGGGTGCGAACGCGACCAGCGCCAGCGGCAGCTCGGCCGCCGCGAGATCGGACGCGACGAACGCGCGAAGGAGATCGGCCGCCGAGCGCGGTGCCGGTGCCCCGCCGAGGTCGTCGGCAAACCGTTCGAGGAGCTGGACGGGGGACTCCGCCACCTCGCCCAGCCCCGCCACGTCGGCCACCGCCCGCTCGGCGCGTTCCCGGGCGAGCGCCCCCCAGACGAGCACCGTCGCCCCCATGCCGGCGACGGCCGCTGTCGTCAGCACGGTGCGCCGCGAACGTCGCGCGAGCGCCAGTGCGACGATCGCCACCATCCACCACGCCGGGTACCAGCTCGGCCACCGCCCCGGCCCTTCCCAGAGCAGCGGTGCCGCCAGCGCCGCGGCCAGCGCGATCGCCGGCCCGATCCCGGAGCCGATCCCCCGCCGCGCGAACAGGGCGCGCCCAGCCGCCGCCACCGCCATCAGCGCCGCCGTCCCGACGAGGAAGAGCGCGATCTGATAAGAAAGCCAGAGTCCCATCGGCACCTCGCCCCGCGGGGCGACGATCCCGCGCGCGAGGGCCCGGAGGAGGAAGGGGGCGCCCGCGGCCACCACCAGCACGAGGGCGCCGGCCACCGCCCGTGAGCGCGGCACCGGGAGCGCTCGCACCGCCGTGAGCACGGCAAGGAGCAGGAGCCCCCCCGTGAGCAGCAGCGCGCCGACGGAGGCGGTCCACGCGCCGCCGATCGGCGCGAAATAGACGCTCGGGTCGAACAGACGAGTCGCATTGGAAACCGTCGCGAACGGCACCAGCCCCACGGTCGCCAGCAGCACCGCGAGCGTGGCGAGGCGCGTCCGCGCTCCCGCCGGCGGCCAGGCCAGTGCCACGAACGCGGCGACGAGCAGGCCGAGCAGGACGAGGCCCCGAGTTCGCGCGGCTTCGGTCGTGCGGAGCTCAACCTCTTCTCGCACCAGCGCGCCCGGTATCGCGCGCAGCACGCTTCCGTCGGCGAGCGGCAGCCGCGCGACGGGGGTGACGTCGGCCGCCGATGCTGCCGCCGCGCTGGCTGCGTCGAGCAGTTCGAATTCGAATCGCTTGGCGGTGACCGGCCAAGTGGCCATGCCGGCGAGCGGAGCGGCGATGCGGTCCGCTGGCGGCACGGCGTCCAGCACGACCATCGCGGTCGCGCGCCGGCTCCCGGCCGTTCGCGTCGCCGCGAGGACGGTGTAGAAGGGCGACCGGAGCACCCGCAGCCCCACTGCATCGTCGGGGACAATCCGAATCACGCCGGCCCACGCTAGCGGACCCTCCCCGGTGTCGACGAGCAGGTCCTCGGGCGCCGAGTCTTCGAGCAGCACGCCGCGCTCGCCGGGGCCGGCGGGCAGCGCGGCGAGGGCGGCGAACGCTTCGCCGGGGTCCGCTGGGGCATCGAGCGCCTGTCGCGCGGTGGCGTCCAGATCGCGCGCCGCGGACGCGAGGGTCGCGTCCATCGACGCCGCAGCCGCGGCCAGCGCCTCGGCCTCCCATCGCTCCCAGTCGCGATCGAGCCGGATCAGGGTCACCTGCTGCCCAGCGGCGAAACCGAGCATCAGCAGCGCCGCCCCCGTGGGGGCGCCCACCCGCAGGAACGTCGCCCCGCGCTGGATGGCGCCGCGCCGCCATGCCCTGGCGGCGAGCCACGCCGACCCCCCGGTGGCGAGCGCGAGCAGCAGCAGATAAGGTACACCGGGGGCCCGGAGCCATGCCGCGGCCGCGAGGACGGCCGCGGCGGCCGTACCCACATGCGCCCAATGACGCGCCGCCGAGCTCGCCGCCTCGCGGTGCGGGACGTGCGCCGGCCCGTTCACGGACGCTCCTTCGATCGCGGCGCGCTCCAAGTCGCCGCGAGGCTGCTCCTCTCCCCCGTCTATGCCCGTCACACTCCCCGCTGGCGCGCCACTGCGCCTGAAAGAGTTACTCCCGCAGGAAATCGACGCGGTGATCGCCCGCGACGCGCGGCTCGTCATTCCAGTGGGAACTTGCGAACAGCATGGCCCCCACCTTCCACTCGGCACCGACACGATCATCGCCGAACGGCTGGCGGAGGATCTCTCGGGCCGCTTCGGCGTGCTGCTCGCGCCCACCGTCGAGTACGGCGTGAACGTCGCGACCGTGCGCCACATGGCCGGCTCGACCACGCTCCGGCGCAAGACGTTGCACCGGGCACTCAACGATCTGCTCGCGGGGTGGGAATGCGGCGGCATCCGCGAGTTCATCCTGCTCACCGCCCACGCCCACGACCCGCATCAGGAAGCGCTCGCCACCGTGATCACCTCGAAATCACGCGTGCGGGTGGTCGACGTCTTCGGGATGCAACTCGACGACCTGCTGGATGGACAGCGCGAGGCCATGCACGGGGATGAAGTGGACACGTCGCTCATGCTCTATCTCGCCCCGCACCTCGTACGGATGGACCTCGCCGCCGACTATATGATGGGGCGCGACGAGCTCAGACGGTACCGCCGCGGCTGGCTTCGGGTTCCCCGGGCGAGCGCGGGGTCGATCGGCCGGCCGTCGTTGGCGTCGGCGGCCAAGGGGGAACGGCTCTACCGGCGGATGCGCGAACGGATCGCCGAACGGATCTTCCGCGCACTCCCGCCCGACGAGGAAACGATGGGCGGATTCGCCGAGTGAGGGGCAAGGGGTGATCACCGGCGCCACTCCGGGGTACCGGGGGGATGCACCCGTCGTCGTGGTTCCCGGACGTTCGCCCGTGGCGCAGCCCCCCGCGCCTCGCGTTGGTGCTGGCGACCTCGGGCGCGGTGGCGCTCGCGCCGCCCCCGGACGCCTTCGCACAGACCCGTCTCGTCGATCGGGGCACGTTCGCGATCACGCGGGAGGGGCGCCCCGCCGGGCGTGAGCAGTTCGAGATCCGCCACGAGTCCGGACTCGGGGGCGCCGTGCTGCGCGCGCGGGGCACGGTATCGTCGGGCGCCGTGCAAGTGGCGCCCAGCCTGACGACGACCGACGCTGGCGTCCCGTTGAGCTATCAGGTGGACGTGCAGGAGGATGGTGCCCTGACGCACCGCGTGACTGGCACTGCCGAACGCGGCCGCCTGACGCTGCGCGCCAGCGGCTCGGCCGGTGTCGCCGCGCGGGAATATCTGGCGGGTGACGCTGCAGCTATCGTCGACCGCGACGTCGTGCACCATCACTGGTTCCTCGTGCGAGCGCCGGATGCGCGCCCGGCGCAGGTGATCGTTCCCCGGGCCGGCATTCGGGCAACGGTCCGCGTACGGGAGATCGGGCCGGAGGCCGTGCGGATCGGCGACGTGATGGTCCCGGCGACGCGCCTCATGCTGGACGGTTTCCCCGACGGTCCGCGCACCGTCTGGATCGACGCCGAGCGGCGACTGCTCCGCGTGTCGATCCCGGGCAACGGCGTCGATGCCGTGCGGCAGAATCCGCCCGGCTGAGGCGGCGCTGGCCACGCGGAGCCCCGCAGCGGCTATCTCCGGCCGATAACCGCCTGAAACCGTCGCGCTGACCCTCCCGTACGGCCCGCAGACCTCACACCAGGATGTTTCGGACATGCGATTGATGATGACCGCTCGTACTGCCGCGGTGGCGCTGCTCTCGCTGGCGGCCGCAGGGAGCACACCGGCCCCGGCCTCTGCGCAGGCAACCGCGGCCGGACGGGTGCTCACGCTCGACGAGGCCCGCGAGCTCGCCCGTCGCAACAATCCCGTCTATCTCCAGTCGATTCGCAACCTCGACCCGGCCAGCGCCCGGGTCCGCAGCGCATACGGCGCGTTCATTCCCAATATCTCATCCAGCCTGAGCACGGACTTCCGCGAAGGACGTCCGCAGTTCTTCGGTGGACAGGCGTTCGGTGCCACGTCTGACGTGGTGTCGTCGGGCTATCAGCTCGACGCGCGGATGAGCATCAACTCCGCCACGCTGCTCGGCCCGCGTCAGGCACGCGCTCAGCTCGATGCCGCCGAGGCCGATGTGACCAGCGCGCGCCAGTCGCTCGCCCACCAGGTGACGCTGCAGTACATCGCCGCCGTCGAGCAGCAGGCGCAGGCACAGTTGCAGGACACTCTGGTCGCCACCGCCGCGGCCCAGCTCGCTCTCGCGGAGGCGCGGTCGGCGGCTGGCGCCGCGACTCTGCTCGACGTGCAGCGTGCGCAGGTCCAGCTCGGCCAGCAGGCAGTGCAGCGGCTTCGGGCCGGGAACGGGGCCGACCTCGAAAAGCTTCGTCTCTTCCAGCAGCTTGCCGTGGATCAGCCCGCGGTTGTTCAACTGGTGACCGAGTTTCCGGTCTTCGAGCCGCAATACCAGCTCGACGAGCTGCTCGCGATGGCACGCGGCGACAATCCCGAGCTGATCGCCCGCCGCTCGCGCGACCGCGCAGCACAGGCCGGGCTC
>JBBQHX010000037.1:0-19667 GCA_038324385.1 Gemmatimonadales bacterium
GGGATCCCGGCAACGCCGCCGCGGCGTCTGCTGCCATGACTATTCGCAAGGGTAGTACCCGCCGCGGGCACGGATGAGCCAGCCAACCCTGCACCGGCGCGGCGCGGGCCCCGCCACACCGTTTCCGTACCGTCGCCAGGGTGAAACCAACCGGCTTCCGCCCCGTACACCGTGTGGGCGCGGCGTGCGGCTCGTGCGGCCACACGTGGGATCAACGCCGGGCGGACGCCATAGGTTCGCGTTCGGCGCCGGGCGGCGAATCGGGGGTTGTCCCTACTGCTGACGGCTGCCTGTCCCTTCCCGGGGACGATGCCGGACCCGGCCGCCGGCGCAACTTTCAGCGGCGGCCGGTGTTCTTGGAACGCACGGCGCGACGCGCGGCGCTCAGACGCCCGGCGCTCGCGGGTGTCTTCCGACGGGCGCCGTCCTGGCCGCCACCGTTTGTACGCACGCTCGTTTGCACCCGCTCGCTTGTACACGCTCATTTGCACACCGTCGTTCACCATGCGCCATCGGGCGCACTCATGCTGGAGCCGATCACGATGATTCTGACGACCCTCCGTACCGCGCGCCGTTCGGCGTCGCTGACTCTCGCCGGCGCCGCCGTCGCGACCGCGCTGGCCGTGGTCCCCGCCAGCGCGAGCGCCCAGGGCGCTGACCTTCCCGCCGCGCGCACGCTGGTCGACAAGCACATCGCCGCGGCCGGCGGCCGGACCGCGCTGGAGCGCGCGGCGACGAGCCACGCCAAGGGCACCTTCACCATCCCGTCGGCCGGGCTCTCCGGCCCGCTGGAGGTCTACAGCGCCCCCAATCGCCAGAGCGTTCGGATCGAGCTGGCGGGCCTCGGCGTACTGCGCAGCGGCTTCGACGGCATCACCGCCTGGTCGCTCGACCCGATCAGCGGCGCGCGCGTGCTCGAGGGCGCCGAACGGTCAGCGATCGTCGACGCGACCACGCCGGGTTCGGCCTTCCGCGATTCGACCGTCATCACGTCGATGCAGACGACCAGCCGAGAGGAGATCGCCGGCGTCGCCTGTTACAAGGTCCGCGTTCTCTGGACGAGCGGCCGCGAGAGCCACGACTGCTACGCCGTCGAGTCGGGTCTGCTGCACGCGTCGATGGCCAAGCAGCCGTCGCCGATGGGCGAGATGGACCTGCTCGTGATCGTGCAGGACTACAAGGACTTCGGCGGCATCAAGATGCCGACGAAGACCGTCCAGCAGGTCGCGGGTCAGGAGATGATGATGACCTTCGACTCGATGGAGATGGTGACTCCGCCGGCCGACGCGTTCGCGCTGCCGCCGGAGATCCAGGCGCTGGTCAAGCCGGCCGGCGCGAGCGGCCGCTAGTCTCGGCGCGGCGTCGCTCGACGACAGTTCGCTCGACAGCAGACGGGGCGCGGCCAATCGGCCGCGCCCCGTCTCGCGTTCGGCGGCTGGGCTGACCGGACGCCTCGGTGACACCCGGTCGCCGGCGACGCGCCCCGGTCGGTGTCGCGCCCCGGCGCGCGGGGTCATATTTCCCGCCATGCCAACCCGCGCCCTGGCCGCCCGCCCGCGCTCCGCGCGAGGCACGCGTTGACGTCGCTTCCGGCGCTCGCGCCGACTCCCGATCCCGGTGCGGACTCCGTCGGCGTCGCGCCTTCCGCGCGCGATGACCCGCGCGGCCGATGGCTCGTTCCGCTGTTCGCGACGACCATCTTCCTCAACGCGCTGCTCCTGTTCCTCATCCAGCCGATGTTCGGCAAGTTGGTGCTCCCGCTCCTCGGCGGCGCACCGGCGGTGTGGAACACCTGCATGCTCTTCTTCCAGGGCGCGTTGCTCGCCGGCTACCTCTACGCCCACCTCGGCGCGCGCTACCTCTCCCCCTGGCGGCTGGCGGTGGTGCACCTGGCACTCCTCGCCCTCGCCCTCGTCTCGCTGCCGATCGGGCTCCCTGACGCGACCGCGCCCAGCGCCGGCGACACCCCGACCGTCTGGCTGCTGACCGTGCTGACTGTCTCGATCGGGCTGCCGTTCACCCTGCTCGCCGCCGGATCGCCGTTGCTGCAGCATCTGTTCGCCGGCAGCGGCCACCGCGCCGCCAGCAATCCCTACGTGCTCTACGCCGCCAGCAACGCCGGCAGCCTGGTCGCCGTGCTGGCGTATCCGCTGCTCATCGAGCCGTTGCTCCCCGTGCAACACCAGAGCTGGATCTGGTCGGCGTCGTACGTGGCGCTGGCGGCGCTGCTTGCGGTTGCGGCGCTCCGTGCGCGCCGGCTCCGCGCGGCCTATGTCACTGCGGAGGTCGCGGTCCCCGCGCCTGACGCGCCCCTCCCCACCAGCGCGGCTGCCCGCGGTCCCGTCAGCTGGGGCGATCGGCTCCGCTGGCTCGTCCTCGCCTTCGCGCCGTCGAGCCTGCTCCTCGGCGTGACGACCTACATCACCACCGACATTGCCGCCGTTCCGCTGCTCTGGATTCTGCCGCTCGGCGCCTATCTGCTGACGTTCGTGATCGCCTTCTCCGACCGCCCCTGGATCAGCCACGCGCTGGCCGTGCGCCTGATGCCGATGGCGATCATGCTGGTAATCACCTTCCTCTTCTGGGGCGGGGTGCCGCGCGGGGTGGGGATGGTGCTCGCCCCGGTGGCGGGTTTCTTCATCATGGCGCTCGTCTGCCATGGCGAGCTGTACGCGCGTCGCCCCGCCGCCGCGTCGCTCACCGAGTTCTACCTGTTCGTGGCAATCGGAGGCATGCTCGGCGGGATCTTCAACGTGCTCATCGCCCCGGTGGTCTTCACGACGACGCTCGAGTTCCCGATCGCGCTCGCCGTCGTCGCCTTCCTCGTGCCGCACGTGGGCGGGGTGCGCGCCGAACGACTATGGCCCTTCGTCGCCGCCTTCCTGCTCCTGCTCGTCGCGGTGGTGCTCGAAGGGGAATCGATCAGCATGGCGGCGAATCGCTGGCCGGTGTTCGCCGTCACCTGCGTCATGGGCGTGGTGCTCGTCGGCGTCAGGCACCACCCGGTGATGCTCGGCGTCGTCGTCACGGGCATCCTTGTCGGCGGCGAGATCCGCGGGATGAAGGACGACGTGATCACGCAGCGGCGCAGCTTCTTCGGCGTGCATAGTGTGCGGCGCGTGCCCGTGAATGACGTCGCCGTGCACCTCTTTCAGCACGGCGGGACGATGCACGGCGCACAGCAGCCCGACTCGGCCAACCGCACCATCCCGCTCACCTACTACCATCCCGCGGGCCCGCTCGGCGAGGCGTTCACCGCGCTGCACCTGATGTCGCCGCGGGTGACCGTGGCCGCGATCGGCCTCGGGGTGGGATCGGTGGCGGCCTACGCCCGCGTCGGCGATACGTGGACCATCTACGAGATCGACCCGGTGGTCGAGGAGATGGCCCGTGACAGCGCGCTCTTCACCTATCTCGCCGACGCACCGATCGACATTCCGGTGGTCATCGGCGATGGCCGCCTCTCGATCGCGCGCGAGCCCGACGCGGCCTTCGACCTGATCATCGTCGACGCCTTTACCTCGGACGCGGTGCCGGTGCATCTGCTCACGCGTGAGGCGCTCGAGCTCTACGTGCGCAAACTCGCGCCCGGTGGCCGCATCGCCTTCAACGTCAGCAACCGCTATCTCGACCTCGCCGCCGTCATCGACGCCACCGCTCGCGAGCTTGGCCTCGAGACGCTCGAACAGCTCGACATCTCCCCCCACCCCCCGTCGACGCTCCGCAGCATCCAGCACACCTCGTCCCACTGGCTGATGCTCGCCCGCTCCAGCAACGACTTCGTTGGTCTCACCACCGACGCCGGCTGGCGCCCCGTCCCCACCTCCTCGACCGCTCGCGGCTGGACCGACGACTACTCCAACCTCTTCCAAGCCCTCCGCTCCCGCGAGTGAGGCGACTCTGGGCTGTGCCCAGAGCCTTCCCAACGTCTCCCACCCCGCCAGCGTACCAGTGCGAGGGGGCCATCGTCATGCACGATGGCCGCACTCGCCGTTCCCCCCCCAACGACCCCCTCCCCACCCCACGATATGAGACGGATCGGGCTGATCACGCTGCTCGGCGCCACCGCCCTCGCGGCCGCGCCGGCTGCCGCCCAGGCGCCCATGCTGGACTCCACCATGCTCGCGGCGTTCCGCTGGCGATCGGTCGGGCCGGCCAACATGGGCGGACGCGTCAGCGACGTCGAGGGCATTCCCTCGCCCTCAAAGACGTATTACGTCGCCGCCGCCGCTGGTGGCGTCTGGAAGACCATGAACAACGGCACGACCTTCGAGCTGGTCTGGGAGGGCGACGGCCGGGTGATCTCGATGGGCGATATCGCGATCGCGCCGTCGGACACCAACGTCGTCTACCTCGGCACCGGCGAGGGCGACTCACGCAACTCCATCTCGCCCGGCGGCGGCATCTTCAAGTCGACCGACGGCGGCAAGAGCTGGCAGAACATGGGGCTCAAGGGCACCCAGACCGTGGGACGCATCGTCGTGCACCCCACCGATCCCAACACCGTCTACGTCGCGGCCCTCGGCGCCATCTGGGGCTCCAACCCCGAGCGCGGGCTGTACAAGACCACCGACGGCGGGCGCACCTGGACGATCAGCAAGTTCATCAGCGACAAGGCGGGTTTCACCGACGTCGTGATGCACCCGAACGATCCGAACACGCTCTGGGCGGCCAGCTACGAGCGGGTCCGTGGTCCGTACTTCCTCAACAGCGGCGGCCCCGGGTCGGCGCTCTGGAAGACCACCGACGCGGGCGCGACCTGGGCCAAGGTGTCCGGCGGCGGCTGGCCGACATCGATGCTCGGCCGGGTCGGACTGGCGATCTCGCCCAGCAACCCCGAGGTGCTGTACGCGATCGTCGAGGCCGACACGCTGCCGAACGCGCGCCCGGCGTCAGGCGCCGCACGACAGACGCGGCCGAGCGGGCTCTATCGGTCGGCGGACGGCGGCACATCGTGGACCCGGCAGAACGATCGCAACGTGCGGCCGTTCTACTACTCACAGGTGCGCGTGCATCCGACGAACCCGGACCGTGTCTGGTTCTCGTCGACGCCCGTGAACGTCTCCGACGACGGTGGCAAGACCTATCGCAACACGACCGTCGGCATCCATGTCGATCACCACGCGATGTGGATCGACCCGAACGATCCCGACCGGATGGTCGTCGGCAACGACGGCGGCGTCGCGATCACCTATGACGGCGGCGGCACGTACGACTTCCTGAACAACATGGCGTTGGGGCAGTTCTACAACGTCAGCTTCGACATGGCGGTGCCGTACAACGTCTGCGGCGGCCTGCAGGACAATGGCAGCTGGTGCGGCCCGAGCCGCCTCCGCGGCTCGCCGAATCGCACGTCCTTCTGGGCGACGGTCAACGGCGGCGACGGCTTCCACACCGCGCAGGATCCCACCGACGCGAACATCGTCTACGCGGAGTCGCAGGGCGGCAACATCGCGCGCGTGAACATGGCGACGGGCGAGCGCTTCCGCGTTCCCAAGCCGACCTGGCGTGACAACTGGCTCCAGTACGAGGACTCGATCGTCGTCTCGGGCAACGACTCGCGCCGCGTGCAGGCGTTCCGTGCGGCGCAGAAGGCCGATTCGGCCGCGCGCACGCTGCGCTGGAACTGGAACACGCCCTTCCTGCTCTCGCCGCACAACCCGTCGACGTTCTACATGGCGGCGAACCGGGTGATGAAGTCGACGAAGCGTGGCGAGGAGCCATACTTCATCTCGCCCGACCTGACGACGCAGAACGCCGAGCGCATCCGCATCAGCACGCGCACGACGGGCGGCATCACGCCCGATGTGACGCAGGCCGAGACGTACAGCACGATCGTCTCGCTGGCCGAGTCGCCGATCCGTCCGGGGCTGCTGTACGCCGGCACCGACGACGGCAACGTCTGGCTGACGCGCAACGACGGCGTGGAGTGGGAGAACCTGACGACGCGCATCCGCGGCGTTCCGGCGCTCTCCTACGTCACGAAGATCGAGCCGTCGTCGCACGACTCGTCGACGTTCTACGTCACGTTCGACAACCACCGTGAGAACGACTTCACGCCGTACGTCTACATGACGTCGGACTTCGGGAAGAGCTTCCGGTCGATCGCCAGCAACCTGCCGACCGACGGGATCGACTTCGTGCACGTGATCCGCGAGGATCCCGTGAACCCGAACCTGCTCTTCGTCGGTACCGACGTCGGCGCCTACGTGTCGATCGACCGCGGCGGCAGCTGGAGCCGGTTCATGACGGGGCTGGCGACCGTTCCGGTGCACGACCTCAAGATCCATCCGCGCGACCGTGAGCTGATCGCCGGGACGCACGGCCGCTCGATCTGGGTGGTGGACATCGCGCCGCTGCAGCAGATGACGGCAACCGTCGCCTCACGCGACTCGTATCTCTTCCAGCCGAAGCCGGCGTTCCAGTGGAGCGAGCGCCCGGCACACGGTGAGTCGAACGGCCACGGGCTGTTCCAGGTGGCGAATCCGCCGTTCGGTGCGGAGTTCGTCTACCGCCTCGCGACGGCGTCGAGCGCGCCGGTGCGCGTGGCCGTGCTCGACGTCATGGGCGACACGATCGCGTCAGGCACGGGGGGCACGGCGGCCGGTCTCCATCGCATGGTGTGGGACATGCGCGGACGCACGGTGCGTACGGCGCGGGCGCTCTCCCCCGCGGGTGTGCGTGACAGCATCGCCTTCGCGCGCGATGTCGCGGAGCTCTCCGATTCCCTCATCGGCAGCGGCTCGGAGCGCGCCGCGGTCGAGCGGACCCGCGACGCGATCCTGAGCGGCCAGGGGATCGGCGGCGGTGGTGGTGGTGGTGGCGGCAACAGCGGGATCAATCGTGTGGTGCTGGCCGAACAGCCGTTCGCGGCGCGGCCGGGTGAGACCACGCAGTTGATGTCGATGTCGGGCCCCGTGCGCGCTGGTGGCGCGCCTGCCCAACGAGGCGGCCAGCAGGGCGCCGGCGACGAGCAGCAGGCGATCAATGCCGCCTTCCGCCCGCTTATCCAGGCACGCGGCTTCGGCGGCGGTGGTGGCGGCGGCGGTGGTCGCGGTGACTACGTCAACGCTGGCGACTACCTCATCGTCGTCCAGGTTGGCAGCGACGTGCACAAGCAGCTACTGCGGGTCGAGCGGGTCGGCGCGCTTGCGAACAGCTCCACTGGGGCCAGCGAAGTCGAGGTCATCGAGGACCGTGATCACGATCGCTAGCTGGTGACGGACGGCGCCGATCCACGCTGACACGAGCGCGGATCGGCGCTGACAGGCCGACGGGGGCGGGCTGGAGCATTGCGCTCCGGACCGCCCCCGTCGTGCGTTCGCGGCGCCTCGCGTCGGCGGCGGCCATGTCGTGACGGAGTCGGCGCGTGACAGTTATGGCAGCACGTCACCTGCAACGAATAGTTAGGCGCGACCGACGCCCATGATTTCCAGCCGCTGGATTCCAGTACGCGACTGAAGCAAAGAGCGTCTAGGCGGGCTAGGCCGACAACCGGAGCGACTCGCGAATGACGTCGGCATCCCCAAGTTCCTCCTCGGCGAGCGACCGGTTGGCCTCGATCACGAGGGCGACCGATTCGCGCAAGTTGGCCCGCGTCTCGTCGAGCGTTTCCCCTTGGGCGTTGGCGCCCGGGAGTTCCTCGACGTATCCAACATAGCCAAGCGGGATGGGACGGAAGACGGCGGTCAATTCAAACTGCATGGCATGCCTGGGGTCGGGGACTGCTCGAAAGATTCACCGGAGCCAGGCGCGGCTGAACGCCCGAGTTCACATGCGGGCGGCTCCAATAAGATGCGGCGCGCAGCGCCGCGTCACTAGCCCGCCCGTCGGGTGCAACGGTTCGTTAGGCGCCGCGAACGTGCGTGATCGTGCCGGCGGCGGCGCCTGGCAAGACGGCGAGAAGCGCGGGGACAATGGGCAGGAGATCCGCGACCCGGGTCGAGCGGGCCCGGAGAACGACCAAGGCGAGCCCACTCGCTGGGATGTTCTGCTGGTACTCCATGTTCGATCGACCGTCACGAGCACCTCGTACCCCGCCGCGCGCGCCGCGCGGAGCAACACCCCGTTCTTAGCGCCGGCCCACCCGAGCCCCTGGACGGTCGCCACCGAATGCCCGGCCACGGCGGCCGCGACGTCGTGCGGGACCGACTCGTCGCACAACACCCGCCGGCCACCGCCGGCGGGGGCGCCGGCCGGGGCGCCGCCCTCGGCGCGCTCAGGCAGCAACCAGCCGCGCCTCCAGGGCTTCGCGCGCAAGCACGAGCGCCGCCTGCGCTTGCTCCCGATGCACGCTCGGGAACTGGCGCAGGAACTCGTCGAGCGAGTCCCCGCCGGCCAAGTAATCGATGAGACTCTGGAACGGGACACGGGTCCCGGCGAAGACGGGCGTCCCGCCGAGGATCTCAGGGTCGCTGTGGATGGGGATAGTCGGGTCGGTCACGCAGCACCTCGGGAAGCGGACCTTCGAAAGATAGACCGCTGGGCGGTCGCAAGCGACCCCGGCCGTGCCCGGCGAATGGTCTCCGTGCGCCTAACGACCCGGCATTCAGTTGCGTGGGAAGTTCAACCACTGCGGCGGCCCGCCGCTTCCGCAACTCCCACGTCAGCTGCAACGCATCGTTAGGCATCACGCGCGCCGTCGCCAGCTGCGACGAGCGGCCCGCCGCCGACCGTGAACGTCGCGTTCCAGAGGGCGAAGTAGCTCTCGGCGGCCGGCGAGTTGGCCCACACGAGAGCCGCGAGGGCGGCAACCACGAGGAGGATGCCGCCGGCGGCCTCGGACTTAAAGAAGGCCTCAAACGGGCGCAACCGTGTCTGCATTGGGTCTGTGGGGCTTCGCATGAAACCGGACGGGGCGCACCTCGTCCGGAGAACCTGCCGACCGGCGCGCGCGCGGTGGGCCGGGGCGTCATTCGGCGTGTTCCCAGACGCGGCCGCGTAGCGCTGACTCGACCTCAACTGCCCAGGGCCCGGCACGCCCGACGCTCGGAGACCGCGTCCAGCGCGACCCCCCAACTAAGGTTCGGGAGACGCTACCCGGCTGCTTGTCGATCAGCGGTTGCCGAGGCGGTTCGCAAGCGCTCGGGCGGCGGTTGAAGCGGAAGCAAGAAGGTGAAGGTCGACCCACTCCCCGACTCGCTCTTCACGGTGATTTCCCCACCCAGTATGCGTGCGATCCTGCGGCTGATCGTCAGCCCAAGGCCGGTGCCGCGCTCCGCACCGGGTTCCAGTCGGGTAAATTCGCGAAAGATCTCTTCCAGCTTGTCCTCCGGAATCCCTCGTCCGGTGTCCGTCACATCGATGATGATTCTCTCCGGCTCACCGTTGCCCGAGGCCGCCGCGGCGGCGAGCAGAATGCGACCGCCCGCCGGGGTGTATTTGATTGCATTCGTCAGCAGATTGCCCATAATCTGACGGATGCGCAGCCCATCAGTCGTTACGCACGGGAGAGGATCGGCGATCTCTGCCGTCAGCTCGAGCCCGGCTTCCGCGGCGGCCACCGCGTGTTCGCTCGCCACCATTTCCAGCTGCTCTCGCAGGTCGAGCGGTTCGAACTGAAGCCGTAGCTCACCCGATTCGGCGAGTGACAGCTCGAGCAGATCGTCGATTAGATGCACTGCGCTTCGGCTCGCATCCCTGATCCGGCTGAGAGCGTTGCGGGACGCGGACTCGTCGAGTATTCCGGCTTCGAGCAGCTCGGCATATCCACTGATCACACCGAGCGGATTCTTCACGTCGTGGGTGACGCCACGGATGAGATGCGCCCTCCGGTCCATGAGGCTGTTCAGCTCTCGCCCGCGCTGCTCGGCCTGCAGCCGTAGGCGTTGGATCTGTTTGCCCATCCACGCTGCCGCCAGCGCCGCGAGCAGGGCGAGTCCGACGAGAGCGGTCGTTATTCCCCTTCGCGCCCGCTCGAATTGTATGATCTCCGTGCGAACTCGGTTCTCCTCCGCGAGAAGGACATCCCGGAGGTCGTTCGAGGTGGTCAGCAGGCGCTCCCACATTAGGTGCTCGCTGGCGATCCGCTCCACGTACTCGGCGGACTCGAGCGTCCCCGCGAGCATCTCTTCCTCCGTCGCACGCCCGTGCCACGCTTCGGCTGTCGTCGACAAGGTTCGGTAGGCGGCGATCACTTCCGGGCTCTGGATCAGCGCCAGTCGCCCGAGCTCTATCATGCGCCGTCGCTCCTGCGCCCGGAGATCGCGATACCGTCCCGCGAACAGCGGCTCCTCGGTCAGCACGTAGGCGCCGACGCTTGCCATTTCCTGGGCCAGCGAGGCCTGGATGTCGCCGAGCAGAATCCGACTCGGCTCCGTCACGTCGGCGATCGCGGCCCACCGGGCATTGATCTGCCCCTGGAACACCGGCGCGAATGCCAGCAGACTGGCCAGGGTGACGAGCACCAGGCCGGTCGGGGCAAAGAGCCCCAAGTTGGATCGATACAGACGCTCGTGGCGCCGCCGATCGGTGGCCCGGTTATCCAACGGATGGCTTATAAAGGGATGGGCTGGGGTCGATGGAGCCGGATGGCGTCCGGACCGAAGATGAAAGGCGGCAAGCCCCGGCCTTGGCCCTGCTACGCGACGGGGAAATCATGACGTCGGCGAATCGTGCACCACCGGGTCGTGCGCCTCTGCGGCCTTGGGGAAGAGCAGCGAGGCCACCACCGAAACCAGCAGCACGCCGCCGATAACGCCCAATGACAAACCAATGGGCACATGGTAGTCGAAGTACGTGACCAGCATCTTGATCCCCACGAATACCAGCACCGCCGAGAGCCCCAGCTTCAGGAAGTGGAACTTGTGGATCACCCCCGCGAGCAGGAAGTACAGCGCTCTGAGCCCCAGAATGGCGAAGACGTTGGAGGTGTCGCCGATGAACGGGTCCGTGGTGATGGCGATGATCGCGGGGATGGAGTCCACCGCAAGATCAGATCCGTCGTCTCGACCAGCACAAGCACCACGAAAAGCGGAGTGGCGACGCGACGGAGCTTGCCGTCCACGCTCTCCCGGACGAAGAACCTCTGGCCGTGGTACTGGTTCGTCACCGGCACGAAACGCTTCGCCAGCCGGATCACCGGGTTGCTCTCCGCCTCGATCTTCATCTCCGTCTGCGTCGCCATCCGGATTCCGGTGAAGACGAGGAAGGCGCCATAGACGTAGATGATCCAGTGGTACTGCTCGATCAGCGCAGCGCCGGCGGCGATCATCGCTCCGCGCATCAGGAGCGCCCCCAGGATCCCCCAGAACAGCACCCGGTGCTGGTAGCGCGGTGGGACCTGGAAGTAGGAGAAGATCAGGACGAAGACGAAGATGTTGTCGACCGAGAGCGCCTTCTCGATCAGGTAGCCGGTCAGGAACTGCAGCCCGACCTCCGCCCCCATGAAATGGTAGATGCCATAGTTGAAGATGAGCGCCAGCGTCACCCAGAGCGCGCTCCACACCCCGGCCTCCTTGATGGAGACCTCGTGGGCCTCCTTGTGAAAGACGCCCAGGTCCAACGCCAGCATCGCCAGCACAAAGGCGTTGAAGCCTACCCACAACCAGATCTGATCCACGTCTTATCCTTCCGAGTCATCCGTGTTTTCGGCGGGCATTCGCGCCGGGCTCATTAGCACCTTATCCACCCTCTGTCCGTCATGTCCACTACTTCGAACCGCAGATCGAGCGCGTCGAAGGCGTCCCCCCGTCTTTGGGATGCGTCCCAGCTCAGGCACGACCATCCCCCAACGTGTGGTGGTCCTGTCGCGACGCTGGCGAGCCAGGCCGCTCTCGCTCACTCCCTGATCGAGGCAGTGTCTGATCAGCATGCGCGTCTCTCGTCCAGGCACCGGCCGCCTCGCCCAAAGGCGTGAAGGTGCCCAAGACGGGGAGAAATGCCCGCCGATGCACCGGAGGGGGGGGAACGCGCTACCTGCCTGACTTCCTGCACCCAAACGGGTATACGATCTCTCTCATCCCCAGCGTACCCACACGTATGCGAGCGCCCAAACGATGAGAACGCCCGCCAGCAACCATTCCGTCGGTCGCAATCGGGGTCCGTAGCTCCGCTTCGTGCCGCTCATGATGATCGCTCCCGATGCCAGCAGGTTACGTCAGTCGGAATCGAGAGAACCGCCGCATCCGCGCGGGTCTCCCGTCCTCTTCCTCAACAAACTCGGAACGCCGCACGGGTCGGATTGCATTGCCCCTGCCCAACCCCCCGGTCGTTAACCGCTTCGCCCGTGGGTGCCCATGGCGAGCAGGTTGATGTTGCTTCTCTCGGCCCAGTGCAGCGTTGCCTCCCTCTGTGGGTTGTTGGCCCACAGCACCTCGATCTGCACGTCGAAGGACTCCGCACCGGCCAGGCACGACACCGCGCGCTTCACCTGGCGCTCCAGTTCGGGACGGATCGTCTCCTCCTCCAGGTCCGGGTTTGTCGGCCTGCTCCGCGGGCCACCCCACGTACATCACGCGGATCTCGGGGGCGCCGGCGCCTTCCGTCTCCGACCCCGCGGCCAGCTGTAGGGCCCATGCGAGGGCCGTCGCGAGATGCCACAAACCGTCGCGTCGCACGAGGTAGTAGAAATTCTTCACATCGTCGCGATTGTACGCGAACACGTTGAACGCCATCCTCCGGAACGCCTCCTCCACCTGACGTTCGTCCTTGGTCAACATCCGTATCGCTCAGGAACGTCCCATACTGTGTAGGCGGGAGGACCGGGCGCGATCGAAGCGCTTGGCTAGTAGGATCCCCCCGGCTGGTATTCAGCCGCGTCGTCATCGGGCGTCAGTGGGTCGGGTCAATGGTGCGCGCGACAGGCAGCTTGATGCTCGGCCGGGCCTGCACCGATACGTTCGTCCAGATGGGACGGCGTCTACGAGGGCGTAGGACTTCTGCAGAGCGCAGTGCCTCGAGGATCTCCTCGACCAAGCGCGCCGGAGACACCACTCGACGCACTCCAGGTCCCGGCTCGAGCGCGATTCCCCCCTGCAGGACGGCAGCGAGCGCGAGTTCCACTTTGCGGGCGCTGGCGTTCTGGCCGATGTGCCGAAGCAACGCCGCGCCGGTCAGAATCGCACCCGTCGGGTTCGTTGCGCGGCGTGGACCGTCGCCCGTCGCCAAGCAAGGACTGCCTCTCGAAGAAGGCGGTCCGGGGGCCGTAACGAACCGAGGCCACGGCCCCACCCCGCCGAGCCGCACGGCGAGCTCGCACAGCACGTCGTCGTTCCCGCCGTTCGACAGCACGACCGCGAGCGCGAGGAGGAGGCTTACCCGACTAGCTCGTGCCAACGCGATGGTCCCGAGTGCGTAACTATGTGTCTGCCGAACGCTTGCACTCAGCTCCGGCGCCTGTCCAGGCAGAAGATGGCCGCGAAGCGGCGCCCTCGCTAGCCACAAGACCTGATGCCCGGCGTGCGCCGTCTACTGCAGTGAATGGTTAGGCCGCCGCTACTGCAGTCCGACACGCGGCCCACCGGTCGCGGAGGGGAAACTGACGCGACGCGCGGAACACGGTCAGCAGCGGCGGCCCCGCCACGAAGCTCGTAGAGGATCCGGTACGCGCCCACCCCGCCAACGGGATCCACCAATGGCCCGCAACGAGCGCTGCGGAGCGCGGTGAGTTCCGCGCGATGCAGTCGTGGATTTCCTCCAGGTCCCGGACGGCCTCGGCCGACCACCGGACGCGCACCGGGGCCACCGGCCCGGTTCAGCGGACGCGGAACCGAGCGGTCACGGCCTCGTGCGCCACCGTGCGACCCTCGCGCACGTCCGCCCGCCCGCGCGCGATCTTCTCGAGGAGGTAGAGGCGCTCCATGGGGTCTTCAATGGTCGCGTCCTCGGGAAACTGCTCCAGCGCTCGGAGCGCAAGCTGCCCGGCGGTGGCGTCACTGATCGGGCGGCGTCGGCGGGGGTGCGGATGCCGGACGATAATGCCAGACCGAGGTTTGCGTCACCTGGAACGCCGTGGCGGCATAACGCTTGGTTGTGCTGTGGCCATTCCATAAAATGCGGGGGCTTCCGCCGACCAGCGGTTCATCAAGCGGAGGCCCCACCCCAGCCTCCTTCGCACGGCCATCTGCACCAACCCGCGTTAGGTGGCGGGACCTAACAGATCCCATCGGTTCCCTTCGAGATCTAGAAACACCGCCACCTCGCCATACGGCTCGACGCGTCGCGGACGGACGAACTGAACCCCCGCCGCCGTCAGGCGAGCATGCGCCTCGTCGAAGTCGTCGACGCGGAGGAAGAACCCCACCCGCCCTGCGACCTGCTGGCCCACAATCTCGGCTTGGTGACTACCGTCTGCGCGCGCGAGCAAGAGTCCGGTCGCAGCACCAACCGGACGCACGACCACCCAGCGTTTCGACCGACCGTCGTCGGTCAGCGCGGGGGCGTCCTCCACGAGTTCGAAACAGAGGGTGTTGACGAAGAAGTCGATGGCCGGCTGATACTCTCGGACGACGAGCGCGACGAGTTCGAGGTGAGGCATCCGTTCAGGACTGAGGTGCGTACGACGTCCTTGGCGACGTCCTCCGAACGCCCAGCGTTCGGCTGCGGGCTCGTACGGGGATCGATCACGATGCGTGGTCGTGGTGCCGAGGGGCGCGAGACCAGTTGCTCGCGGCTGCCCGTCAGCTGCAACGCCACGTTAGGTGGCGCCGGTGCGGAGGCTCCCGGCAGCTGCGTGCGTCACCGCCACCCAGAGCAGGCACGCGATCCAGAAGAGCTGCACGGGCAGCCGGTAGCGGAGCGGCGTCGCCCGCCTGCCGGCGACCTGCAGCTGCGCGCGGTCGGCGTGGATGTTGGCCGGGAACAAGGCGATCAGGAGGAGCGCCAGCGCGAAGGCGGCCAGACGCGTCAGCGGGGGGAGGAGGAGCCCGATGGCGCCCGCGAGCTCGAGCACCCCGGTCAGCGAGACGAGGAGCCCAGGGGCAGGCAGCGCCGGCGGGACCATGCGGACCAGATCCGCTCGCGTGCGCGGGAGGAAGTGCGAGAGCGCGGTGAAGGCGAACATCACGGCCAGCGCAAAGCGGAGTGCCCCAGCCGCAGTAGCCGCCGCCGGCATCAGCCCTGTGAGGCCGGCGAGCCAGAAGCCAGCCCACGCGACGAGCTGCACGATCAGTGGGGCCACGGTGCCTCGATCTCGTCCGATGTGATGTAGCCGGCCCTATGGCAGCTTGACCACCTTTCGCGCCACCTACCGCTGGCGCTGAGCTGCGGCGCCTCACCAGGCGGAAGATGGGAGCGGAACGCCGCCCTCGCCAGCCACACGCCTGATGCCTCGCGGACGCCGTCGGCTGCAGGGCGTCGTTATAGGGCGCCCGACCCACGACTCGCGTTCAGGCCCGGCACCCCCGGTCCGGCCGCACCGCCTGGTGCGCTACCCAACGACTCGGCCGCAGGCTCAGTCTGACCGATGCCGTCGGCCGCCGCAGTTCCGTGCCGGCACCGACATCTCGTCCGTCGGGCTCACCGTCACGAGGACGTTGGTCGGCGACAACGTCCGCCGACCGCGCACCCCATCAGTTCTGCTCTTCCGCGCCCGCGCCGCATAACGCTGGCTTGTGCTGCAGACACTCCATAGCATGCGCCGGCGCAGCCGCGCCACCAGAGCGTGTCTGTCAGCCACCCGGCTTCGTTATACGGCCTCCGTCAGTGCCGCCCGCTCGGGGCGGCGGGCAACATGCAGGCTCGCGAGAAACATCATGGTGACGACGGGTAGCCACAGGATGCGCTCGGCGGGACTGGATGTGGCGGCATTGGCGATTATACCGAGCGCGCAATACAGGACGACGACCCAGATCGCACGGCGGAATCGCACCGGAGAAACCGAGTGAGCGCGCGTCCTGACCAGGTAGATGAAGAGGGCGAGGAGCGCGGTGGAAAAGAGCGCGAGGGCGCGCGCTGTCAGCGGCAGCTGGCCGGTGACGCGGCCGCCTTGCGTCAAGGCTCCCCACGGTGCTCCGGCGACGAGAGCGAGTTGGAAGGCGATGACGACACCGGTCAGGCCGGAGAAGACGTTTGCACTGAAAGCGTGGGTCATCGCGAGCTCAGGTTGCCAGTCGTGTCCGCCGGGTCCGTACAGCGGCAAAGCTCACCTGCAGGGGTTGCCCAATTTGCGACCCTTTCCCGCCTGATATCTGTCAGCTGCAGCGCATCGTTATGCCGCGAGTACGCGTGCGTGGACGGCGGCGGCGAAGTGCGACGATCACTGCACCAAGTGGAGCAGTTCCCCAACGACTTGCGAGGACGATGAGCGCCAGCGCGAGCGTGTCACCCCGCCCAGCGCGATCACGCGCCCCTCCAGTTGCTCGACCAGCGCCGGCCCTGCATGATGCTGCAGGACATGCGTGTCATCTTGCTCTTGCGCCGGCGGTCGCGTCAGCCGGTGATGCCGATCGGGAGGTGAGCAGGACTACGGCCGGGCCGCGGCGCGCCGCTCGGCGACGATGAGCGGGGTGCCCAGTGCATCACGCACCGTGATGGTAATGCGCCCGGCGGCCTCGGTGAACCACACCTCGCCGCCCAGCTGTGGCGAGAAGTACTGGTCAGGCCCTTCGGAGAGCAGGCCGACACGGAAGCGTCCGGGCTGGTGCACGCCGATGCGACCGTCTTCGACGAAGACGCGCACCGAGTCGCCCGACGTGCTGCGATACGTTCCCGCACGGGCCACGTCGCGCGCCGTGTCGTTGGCGACGATGCGCCGCGCACGGGGCATGGCGACCGGGGCACCGCGCAGGATCGCCGCGAGATCGCGCTCGATCGAGCCGGAACGCTCGATGTTGTTGAGCACGATCACCGAGCGCCGTGTCTCCGGCATCCGCATGATGTACGCGGAGAAGCCGGGAAGGCCGCCGCTGTGCTCGTGCGTGCGGCCATCGACGCCCGTCGCGACGAACCAGCCGTAGCCGTACCCCCCGATGCCCGGCGAGAAGACGGAGTCGAGCGCCGCCTGCTTCATCAGCCGTTCGCCGTAGAGCGCCTGGTCCCACTTGTAGAGGTCGCGCGCGGTGGTGACGAGCCCGGCGTCGGCCTGTGGCGGCTCCATCAGCTGATAGAACGCATTGTAGTGGTCAGCCCGGCTCAGACCATTGAAGAAGGCCGCAGGATACGCCCCCGGGCGGAAGCGATAGCCCTGCGCGCGATCTGCGACGAGGCGCTCGGAGCGGTCCTGGTCGCTTCTGGTCATCCCGAGTGGCTCGAGGATGCGCCGCCGGAGGAACTCGTCGTATGGCATCCCGCTCGCGCGCTCGACGATGAAGCCGAGCACGATGTAGGCGCTGTTGCTGTAATGAAACTTCGTGCCGGGGTCATGGTCGAGCGGCCTCCGCATCGCGTCGCGCATGATGCGCAACGGCGCGTGCGCCTGCGACATATAGTCGGAGTACGCCTGGGTCGTGTAGCCGTCGAACCACTCTTCGTAGTCCGACATGCCCGAGGTGTGTCGCAGCAACTGATGGACGGTCAGCGCACGCCACGAGAGCGGCACACTGTCGACCCACTTCGAGATTGGGTCGGCGATCGAGAGTTTCCCCTCCTCAGCGAGCATCATGACCGCCATGGCGGTGAACTGCTTGGTGATCGACGCGACGCGGAAACGCGTCTCGGGTGTGTTGCGGACGCCCAGCTCCATGTTGGCGAAGCCATAGGCGGTGTCGACCAGCACCTTCCCGCGCTCGGCGACCAGCACGCTCCCATTGAGGTGGCCGAGTGACGCGGCGGCGGCGAGATACTCGCGCATTCGCGCCGGACGTTCGTCGCGCGGCGCGCCCTGCGAGAAAGCCGGGGAGCCGGCGAATGAACAGAGGAGCAGTAGTCCGGTCAGGCGCGACATCACTATCTCGGTGGTGGTGAACGAACGACCCATGTGCGTACCTCGCTGAGACGTCACTCGCGCACACAGGGTTGTCGCGCTGTCACGTTCCTCGCTTACTGAGGGGGTCGCGAAATAGTGCGTAGTGCAGTCGTGCGGCGTACTTCACGTGCTTTTCGCGGAACAGGTTCTGAATGATGTGGGGTTGCTTCTGGCGGCGGAAGAGATGTCGGCGCACGGTGGCCATCATCTCGGCGCGATCCCGCGGCCGACTCTTACCAAGGGCGTTCGTTTTCACATCCTGATCCACCAGCTGGTCGTGTGCGTAGATGTGTGTAGTTCGGGCGGGGCCGTGAAGTAGGAACGGCCACCGTCCATCTTCTGGGTGAGCAATCCACCACGCGGGGTTGGCGCCCCGCACTCCCAGGAGAGATGACCGATGACCGTTCCCTCTGACGGTAGCCCCCGTCGCCTGTTCGAGCAATCCAGTCCGACCGCTGGGGGCGCGCGGTCCCCGCTGGCGGACCCCCTCGCCCTGCGCCAGCTCGTGGAGACCGTCGTGCAGGAGACCCTGACCCGCGAGTTCGCCCAGTTCCTCGGGGCCGTGCCCTACGAGCGGACCGACGCGCGGCAGGGCGTGCGCAATGGCACCCGCCGGCGCACGCTCGTGACCCGCGTCGGCGCGCTCACGCTGGCGGTGCCGCGCGACCGCGCCGGCTGCTTCGCGCCCACCGTGTTCGCCCGCTATCAGCGGCACGAACAGGCGCTGCTCTGCACGCTCACCGAGTGCTACCTGCAGGGCGTCTCGACGCGGAAGGTGCGCGCCGTCGTCGAGACGCTCTGCGGCGAGACCGTGAGCGCCTCGCTCGTCAGCGCGGCCACCAAGCGGCTCGACGCGACGCTCACGGCGTGGCGCGCGCGGCGCCTCGACGGCGAGGCCATGATCTACCTGATCGTCGATGCGCACTACGAACGCATCCGCCGTGAAGGGCAGGTGCTCTCGACCGCCGCCCTCTGGGTCGTCGGCGTTCGGGCCGATGGCTACCGTGAACACCTGGGCTGCTGGCTCGGAGCCAGCGAGAGCACGGCGACGTGGGGCCGTGTCTTCCGCGACCTCACGGCGCGCGGCCTCCACGGCGTGCGCTACATCGTCAGCGACGAGCACGCCGGGCTCCGCGCCGCCATGCAGCGCTACTGCCCCGACGCGGTCCATCAGCGCTGCCAGGTGCATTATCTGCGCAACGCCTTCACCAAGGTCTCCACGCCCGCCCGGCAGCAGGCGCTGCTCGCCGGACTCCGTGATGTGTGGGCGGCCCCGACGCGGGACGAGGCCGAGCGGCGCGGCACCACGCTCGCGGCCACGCTGCGCCCCACGCTCCCGGCGGTCGCCGACTGGCTCGAGGCCACGCTGGGCGAGACGCTCGGCTTCTACGTCCTGCCGGAGCCCGAGGCGCGGCGGCGGCTCCGCACGACCAATGCGCTCGAACGCGAACACGAAGAAGTCCGCCGCCGGACGCGTGTGATCCGCATCTTTCCCAACGAGGCGAGCTATCTGCGCTTGGTCTCGGCCCTGACCATGGATCGCAACGATACGTGGGCGAAGCGCCGCTATCTCATCCCCGCACCACCGCTCCCCGTCACCACCACCGCGAAGCGCGCGCGTCGCCGCGCGGCCTAACGACCGATACCCAGAAGCGATCTACACACTTTTCTGCACTTGACCCACCAGCTCATCCGGATTGAGTTCGGGACAGTAGCCTGGCAACTGAATCAAGCGAAAGTCCGCCGTGTGCTCCGCAACGAACGCCTTCGCGAGCCGCGAGCGATGCACGGGATGCCCATCGACAATGAGGTACACCTTGCCCGC
>JBBQHX010000038.1:0-19498 GCA_038324385.1 Gemmatimonadales bacterium
CAACGGGCGTCGGCGGACCCGGATTCTCAGAATTTTTTAATCCCGCCGCGGCGGGTGAACTGCGCCCCGCGGGCGCCGATCGCGCGTGTAACCCCCGCCCGATCGCGGGAGCCGCGGAGTAGCGACGGAAGACGAGCCGTCACTGGCGTTCGCGGCCGACCAGGCGCCGGCGGATCACGGCATCGTTATGCTGTGTCCCGCATAACGACTTGTGGCGATTGTGAATCGCTGCCACATGATGCGTCAGCGCGAGGAGCCTCCGGCCGCTCCCGCACGAGGTTGCGGGCCGGTTGCGCGGGCCCGGCGCCCTTCGTCTGACGGAACACGAGCGCCCGCGCCACCCGGCTTCCGGCCATGCGCGACGCGCGTGACGCACGCGTCACCTACCGGGCGACCGGACTGGCGCACTGACGGAAACCGATGCACTACTAGTGTGCAATCGACTACGGCATGCTATTAGTTCACCAACCACAACACCTGGAGGTAATTGATGCACGCTATCAATCCGCGGATTCGACAGATGGTCACACGGGCGCTGGCCCGTCGCCATGACGTCCCGAGCCGTGATCTGTATCCGAAGGCGATCGAGCTCGATCCGCAGATCCGAAAGCTGACCGTCATGCAGTTCCATGCGATCTACACGCTCCCCGTTCGCAAGCGGATGACGCTCGCCGCGCGTGCCGCCAATGGCGCGAGCAGCACGTCGGACAGTACGACGCGTGGCGCCGCAAAGAAGAGCGGTCGCAAGGCCACCGGGAAGTCGGGCGCGGCAAAGAAGGGCGCGGCAAAGAAGGGCGCGGCAAAGAAGGGCGCCGCAAGGAAGGGCGCCGCGAAGAAGGGCGGCGCCAGAAAGGGCGCAGCGAAGAAGACCACCGCCAACCGGAGCGCCGGCAAGAAGACGGCGATGAAGAAGTCCGCGACGCGGAAGACGGCGACGAAGAAGACGGCCACCGGCAAGAGCGCCATGAAGAAGTCGGCGACGCGGAAGACCGCCACGAAGAAGAGCGCCGGCAAGTCGGCCGCCAAGCGCGGCAGCCGATAGAGCATCGGCCCGTCCGGCGCTGAACAGTGCGTCGTGCATGGCAGTGTGTAGCAACGTGGCCCCTACCTCATGTAGGGGCCCCGTCGCGTTGTCGGGCGCTGATCCGCGCCCTGGTGGGCGCTGATCAGCTGCTCGGTGCGGCCCTCGCGGCGAGTCCCGCCTGTGCGATCTGTGCGTCCTGCGCCGACGTCACTCCACTGACGCCAACGGCTCCCACCACCACGCCGTCGACGATGATCGGGATCCCGCCCTCGAGCGGCACGATCCCCTCCAGCGCGAGCAGCGTCGAGCGGCCGCCGGCAATCGTTTCCTCCAACGCCTTCGTCGGACGCCGGAACCGCGCCGCTGTCCGCGCCTTGCCCAGCGACAGATCGAGACTCGATGGTGCGGCGTCATCGGCGCGCTGAAAGAGCACGAGCCCACCCGCCGCATCGACGATCGCGATCGACACGACCCAGCCGTTGCGCGCCGCCTCGGCCTCGGCGCCGGCCACGATGCGTCGCGCACCGTCGAGCGTGAGCTGCGGAACCAGACGGGTCTGCGCCTGCACGACCACGGGCGCGATCAGCAGTGCGCCGGCAAGCAGGGCAGGCGCCACCGCCCGCGCGAACGCCAGCAGGGAAGTACGCGGCATGTGAGCTCCGAATGTGGAAGGGAAGGGAACGACGACGGTTCAGTATGGCGACTCGCTGAGCTGCGAGCCATCACCGCCCTCGCTCGTCGCCGGATCCTGATGGAAGTAGCGCGCGAGCACCTGATAGAGCCGCGGATGCTCGTCGCGCAGCGCGACCGGACATTCGAAGAAGGTCTCCGTCGCGACGGCGAAGAACTCCACCGGGTTCTGCGCGCCATACGGGTCGAGCAGCGTGTCGCGCCCGCGCCCGAGCTCGCGCTGCAGCCGTTCGTGCTCGTCACGCACCACGTCGGAAAACCGGCGCGCATCCCGCGTCGAGTCGTGCAGCGGCGTGCCGTCGTCGGCGCCGTCCTCGAAGTCCAACTTATGGGCAAACTCGTGAAACGCGACGTTGACACCATCGGTGGGATCGCGAATGCCGTCCAGTAGATCGGCCCATGAGAGGATCAGCGCGCCGAGGCGGGCGCCGGTATGGCCGGCGTAACCCTCCGGTCCCTCGCTGACCACGCCGTCGATCAGCTCGTGCGCCTCGTCGACCACGTACGCGTCGGGATAGACGAGGATCGTCGTCAGGCGCGGGAAGTAGTCGGTCTCTCGGCCGAGCAGGAGGAGACAGGCGTGCGCGGCAATGGTGACGCGATGGACGTCGCGCAGTTGCAGCCCGCCGCACCCCTCGAAATGCTTCTCGGCGAGAAACACCTGGATGTGCGACTCGAGGTCGCCTCGCGCGTCCGCATCGAGGCGACGGGCGTAGGGCACGTGGCGGGCGATGATCGCGCGCCAGGGCTCCGGGAAGGGGGCGGCGCGCGCGCGGTCGCGTCGACGCCGATCGAAGAAGCCGAACATCCCGCAACGTAGTGCACGTGGTGGGCCGTCCTTCCTTCGCACTCCGTTGCGCGCTCCTCGCCCGCTGCTATAGTAACCCGGGCGTCCGGCGCCACCGTGCAACCCTCGGTCGATGGGGTCGCCCGCACGTGCGCGACGCGCCGTTCGTCCCCTTCCGCCCGACCCGCGATGGCTCCCGCCGACCTCACGGCGCGCTACCACCCCGACCACCCCGCCGCCTTCGACCGTCCGCCCGTCAGGGGGGGACGGCCCGAACGCATCGTCGCCCGGCGGGCTGAAGACGGGGCTCTCGTCGAGGTGCACCGCCTCGGCGGACTCGATGCGGGCGCGCGGGAGTCGCTGCTCGACCGGCTGCGTCACCTCGGCCCCCCCGACGCGTCGATGATCGTCGAGATCGCGCCCGACGACGACGTGGTCGTGACCCGGCCGCTGGCCTCCTCCGACATCCTCACTTGGCTGAACGTGCGCGCCCCGTTGCCCGGCTCGACCGACGGCGACGATCCCGTCCCGTCGTCGACCGATCGGCCCATCGCGATCGAGTTCACGCGCACGATCGCCCGCTCTCTTCAGCGGCCGGGTGTCGAGGGCGGGCGGCCGGCCGCGCCCGCAACCAACGCACCTAACGCACCCGCCGCACCCAACACGATCACCGGTCCCGTGGCGGTTCCCGCTGTTCGCGCTGCGACGCCACCGAACGCGGGCGCCGACACGCCGATCTCTCCGGACGCCGAAACCCCGCCGCGCGGCGTCCGACTCCCTCCAGAGACCGACGACGCGCCCGCCGTCCGCGTGCCCACCTCCCCAACGCCGGAGTGGCGCTCCACTCCGGCGCTCGGTGCTCCTCGCCCGCACCGGCGCGAACCGCCGGCGCCGCCGTCCGTGCGACCGCTCCTGATCCTGCTCGGTGCGGTGGCGGTGATGATCGTCATCGTGCTGCTGGTCGCGCTCTTCCGGGCCTAGCCGTCGCCGCAATGGTGCGATCGCGACACCCCGGGAGCGATCAGCCGCGTGCCTCACGATCGTGGTCGATCATGAAGTTGAGCGTCAGCAGCACCGCCAGGTTGAACGCCAACGACCCCAGCGCCGCCCACTCGTCGCGATAGAACACGAACACCTGCGTCGCGAAGATCGACACCAGGATCGACCGCTGAAAGAAGCCCAGCGCCCGCCGGCGATCGCGGCGCAGCGTCACCACCCCCGCGAGGATGATCGCGCCTGACGCGAGCGCTGACGCGAGCTGGAGCCAGTCCACCAGCGTGAACGACGCCGAGATCGCGTTCAGCGTGGGAAGCTCGGCGAGCGGGACGTAGCCCACGGTGTCGCGCGCGACCAGCAGGAACACCGCGACGATCTTGGCGGCGAGTTGCGCGGCGAAGAAGCCCACCAGCACGCGCTCGAACCGGCGGTCCGCGGCCGCGTGCTTCCACAGCGCGATTGCCCCGACGCGCGCGCGCTCCACACGGCCCGGCGCGGGCGTCGGCACCAGCGCGGCGTCGAGGATCACCGCGCGGATCGCCGGCACCAACGGGTCGGCAGGATCGGCCCGATCGAGCCAGCGCAGCGCCCGCGCCCGCTCGTCGGCGTCGAGGTCCCGCACGGCGACGTTCTCGACCTCGTACAGCGCGTTGACCAGGTACTCGTCCGGCCGCGCCCGCCCCTCCTTGTGGAGCGTGCGCACGGTGACGTAGAGCAGCACGAACGTGACGTAGATGAGCGCCACGGCCGGCCGATAGAAATAGTCGTTGTCGCTCGTGACGAACTTCCCGATCTCGTCAATGAAAGTGCCGAACCCGACGCCGCCGACGAACGCCGCCACCCGGTTGACCCCGCGCCCGTGGTACGAGAGCAACAGCACCACGGCGACGAGCATGCCGAGGCCGCCCCACAGCATGTGCGCGACGTGCAGCGTCGCCCCGCCGATCTGAGGGTAGTCGCTCAGATGCAGGTAGAAACGGATGCCCAGCACCGCGCTGATCGCCGAGACGAGGAACACGTCGAGCGACCGCCCCGCGTGGAAGTCGCGGTGCAGTTGGCGGCGGCGTGAGGCGGGGGGGGCAGTCGTCGGGGGCACGGCGCGAATCTACCGCATCGTCGCGCCCGCGGACCAGCGCGCGTGACGCCGCCGGGCGAGACGGCGCAGGGCGTGGCCACCGAACCCCCGCTAGCTTCCCGGGTATCAGCCCTCGATCCCGGCGCACCGCGGCTCGTCAGCCGACGGCGCCCCCACGCGCTCGTAGAAGCGCGTCAGAACGCGATTCCCGGAGTTCCTCGTGAAGCATTCCCTGCTGCGCGTGGCCGCGCTACTGAGCCCCTTGCTTGGCGCGGCCTGCGCATCATCCAGCCAGTCCGCGCCGCCGAATGCACCGGCGCCGTCCGCCTCGCCGTCGCCCTCGGCTGAAGCGCTGCCGATGCAGCTCCCGCCGCGCCCGACCAGCGTCGCGATCAGCGAGCGCGATCTCATGACGCGCCTCTATACCTTCGCCGATGACTCGATGTTGGGGCGTGAGGCAGGGACGCTCGGCAACTACAAGGCGACGGAGTATCTGGCCGCCGAGGCGCGGCGGCTTGGCCTGGAGCCCGCCGGCGAGAACGGCACCTACTTCCAGACCGTGCCCCTCAAGACGCGAGGAGTCAACGCCAACGCCTCGCTCGGCTTCGACGGCGGCGCGCTGGCCCTCGGCACCGACATGGCCGCACTCACTTACACCGAGCTGCCCGGCGCTCCCACCGGTTCGCGGATCGTCGGATCGAACATTCCGGTGATCTTCGGCGGGACGGTGGGTGCGGTCGCGATCACGGCCGCCCAGGCGCGCGGCAAGCTCGTCGTGCTCGCGCCGGCCAATGGGCCCACTGGTGCGCCGATCCCCTTGTTCTGGACTCAGGCGCCCGTGCTCGACCCCGACTACAGCGCGCTCGCTGGCGCCGCCGGCATCGCCGTCGCGGTGCTCGACCTGCTCCCGGCGAACTTCATCGCGCCGCTCACCGGTTCGGCGACCACGCTCCAGGCTACGCCTGGCGCGACGCCGGCCGGCACGGGGCCGATGGCGCTGCTCGTCACCCGCGCCGCCGCCTCACGGCTGCTCGGCACCGACCTCGCCGCGGCGACGCCGGGTTCCGCCGGTCGCACGGTGAACGCCGACGTGCGCATCGAGTCCTCCGACCCGGCGTATCCGGCGCGCAACGTCGTCGCCGTGCTCCGCGGGCGCGACCCGGTGCTGCGCAATCAGTATGTTGCCGTCGGTGCGCATTCGGATCACGTCGGAATGGATCCGCGGTCGGTCGACCACGACTCGCTGCGCGCGTTCAACTCCGTCTATCGTCCGCGCGGCGCCGACAATCCCAATCCGCTGCCGCCGACGGCGGAACGCACGGCCGAGGTCCGCCGCACGCTCGACTCGCTGCGCGCGCTGCGTCCGGCGCGCATGGATTCGATCTTCAACGGCGCCGACGATGACGGCAGCGGCTCCGTGGCCGTGCTCGAGATCGCCGAAGCACTTGCCGGCAGTCCGGAGAAGCCACGCCGCTCGGTGCTGTTCGTCTGGCATACGGCCGAGGAGAAGGGGCTGTATGGCGCGGGGTGGTATGCCGGGAATTCCACCGTTCCGCGCGACTCGATCGTCACGATGCTCAACATCGACATGATCGGCCGCGGCGGCGCCGGGGACCTCGAAGGGGGCGGTCCGGGCTACGTGCAGCTCATCGGCTCGCGTCGCCTGTCGACCGAGCTGGGTTCGCTCGTCGAGACGATCAACACGCGGGGCAACTACGGCCTCCGATTCGACTATCAGTACGACGCCGCTGGACATCCGTCGCAGTTCTACTGCCGCAGCGATCACTACGAGTACGCAAAGTTCGGCATTCCGGTGACCTTCTTCAGCACGGGCGGCCATCGCGACTACCATCAGCTCACCGACGAGCCGCAGTATATCAATTACGCGCAGTTGCATCGGATCACGCGCTTTATCAACGGCGTGCTCGTCGAGGTCGCCAACGCCGACCGCGCACCGCGCGTCGATCAGCCGCGTCCCGATCCCACGGCCCAGTGCATTCAGTAGCACGCCGGGTACGGTGACGACAGCCCCTCCACCCCCCACATCGGCACATCCATGCTGCGCTTCTTCCTTGCCCTCACGTTCCTCCTCCCGGCCGCGCTCACGGCGCAGGCCCGCACGGTGTTCGTCGTCAGGCACGCGGAGAAGGTCGACGCCTCACGCGACCCGGAGTTGAGCGAGGCCGGCAAGGCCCGCGCCGACGCGCTCGCTCGCGCGCTGGCGGACGCGAACATCGACGCCGTGATCACGACGCAGTTCATCCGCACGCGCGAGACCGCGCGCCCGACGGCCGAGGCGCGGCGCCTCACGCCGATCGTCGTCGCGGCGAGTGCGGATGCGGCGGCGCACGTGAAGGCGGTCGCCGATGCGGTACGCGCCCGTCCGGCCGGCGAATCGGTGCTCGTCGTTGGCCACTCGAACACGGTGTCGGCGATCGTCGCGGCACTCGGCGGCTCACGCGTTCCCGACATCTGCGACGCGCACTACGCGAACCTGTTCGTGCTCGTCGTGCCCGATTCGGGGGCGACGCGGACGGCGCGCGCGAGCTTCGGTGCGCCAGATCGCGAGGAGCCGACCTGTCAGGGGATGCGGGAGTAACGGCGGCTGTGGGCTGTGGGCTGTGGGCTCTGAGCCACCGTTGAATTCTTCAAGACATCGCTGATCTCGGAGGCCGGGGCATCCGACCCATGCCCCGGCGATTCGGTCGGCCTGGCATCCTCGACGCGGCGCGAGCTGAGCGTCAGCGCGGCAGCGGAGCGACCGTGAGCTCCACCGCGTCAGGCAGGAACCCCGCCAGGAACGCCGTCTGCCGGGCGGTGCGCAGCATCACCCGGCCGTCGCGCCGCGTGATCGTCGCGGCCACCGCGTAGCTTCGCCGCGGGTCGAGCAGCGTCGGTTCGATCGGGAGACGGAGCTGGTACGGCCGCCCCCCGGTGGCCGGCCGGCTCGCTTCGGCCACGATCAGCGTCGAGTCGTCGGCCGCGCGAAGCTGCACCCGAACCGTGCTCCCCGCCGTCACCCGCCCGCCGCCGCCCACGGCGACGTCCACCTGCATCACCGCCGGCGCGACCAGCGTCGGCTCGCGACGCGCCGCCGCCTCGGCCTGGGCGGCGGCGCTGCCGCGTGAGGCACCGCATCCCGTCAGCCCCGTGACGAGGAGCGCCGCGCCGAGTGCGCGGCCCGTGCACCACCACCCCCGCCCGCCGGCCCGCCTCGATGCGCGGTGCGCGATCGAGACAGCGCGTGGGTGAGGTCGTGCGTAGGAGGTGGGCATGTGTGCGATGGCCGGGGAATCGTCGTCGGTCCGCGACGCGCGGACGATTCTGGATAGACCGGTGGCGATACCCGCGACGGCACGGCTGGGTCCAGCCGCGCCCTCGTCCCGGTGAACGAACCGTTCGTCCCTGCCGCCTTGCCCACGTCGGGGTCGGTGGCAAACTACGGGTCGCTCGACCGTGGGGACCATCGAGGCCCCCGGCCATCGCCGCTCTTCTGATTCCGGCGCGCCCACCGCACGCCGTTGGAGGCCCATCGTGCACACGAATCGCCGCTCCTTCCTCAAGACCGCTGCCGCGGCTGGTGGCGCGCTCGGGCTCGGGCTGCCCGCCACCGCGGCCGCCCACCTGGCGAGCGTGACGCCCGCGCCGTACGCCCCGCCCGGCCGTGCCGCCCCCCCCAAGCGCATCCTGATCCTCGGCGGTACCGGCTTCACCGGCCCGCATCAGGTCCGCTACGCGCTCGAGCGCGGGCACACCGTCTCGGTGTTCAACCGCGGCCGCACCAACCCGGGCATCCTCCCCGACGGCGTCGAGCAGCTCATCGGCGATCGCAACGGCCAGCTCGATGCGCTCCGCGGCCGGCACTGGGACGTCGTCATCGACAACCCGACGACGCTGCCGCGCTGGGTGCGCGACGCGGGCGCCGTCCTGAAGGACTCCGTGCAGCAGTACATCTTCATCTCGACCATCTCCGTCTACGCCTCGAACGACGAGCCGAACGCCGACGAGAGCGCCGCGACGATCGTGCTCGAGGATCCGACCACCGAGGATCGCGCCTTCTATGGCGGACTCAAGGCGCTGTCGGAGAAGGAGACGGCGCGCATCTTCCCCGGACGCGCGACGATCATCCGTCCGGGGCTGATCGTCGGCCCGGGCGACAACACGGATCGCTTCACCTACTGGCCCACACGCATCCGGCGCGGTGGCGAGATCCTCGCGCCAGGTACCGTCCACGACCCTGCACAGGTCATAGACGCGCGCGACCTCGCTGAGTTCACCATCCGAATGGCCGAGAACGGCACCATGGGAACGTTCAACGCCACCGGCCCCGCCGCGCCGTACACGATCGGCGAGATGCTCTACGGGATCCGCGGCGTGACCACCACGCCGACGAAGTTCGTCTGGGTGCCGGCGGACTTCCTGGCCGCACAGGAGGTCCGCCCCTGGTCGGACATGCCGGTCTGGATTCCGCCCGCTCGCTCGCCCGGCTTCGCCACCCGCAACGTCGAGAAGGCGATCGCCGCCGGGTTGACCTTCCGGCCGATGGCCGACACCGCCCGCGCGACGCTCGACTGGTACGATACGCAGTCTGACGACCGCAAGGCACAGCTCCGCGCCGGTCTCGCGCCCGAGCGGGAGCGCGAGGTGCTCGCGGCCTGGACAATCTCTTCGCAGGACGACGCATGATCAGCCAGCACACCACGTCGGCGGCCGGGGCGCTCTCCTGCCGCGGAGTGGTCCGTTGACCCCAGCCGCGGCTGAAGACGGCGCCGAGGGGGGACGTGTCGTCCGCCTGCTTCGCCGACTGGTGGATGTTCGTCCGGGCGAGGAGCAGGCCCTTCTCATCGGGGCGAGCTACTTCTTTCTGGTGCTCTACGGCTGGTTCATCCTCCGCCCGATCCGCGACGAGACCGCCGCGGCCGGGGGCGTGGGCGCGCTGCCGTGGCTCTTTCTCGGGACGCTGATCGTCACGATCATCGCCAACCCGCTCTTCTCGTCGCTCGTCGCGCGCGTTCCGGTGAAACGGTTCATCCCGATCACCTACCGCTTCTTCGCGGCGAATCTGGTGCTGTTCTACCTCGCGCTGCAGATCGTGCCCGAGGAGAACCATGTCTGGGTGGGACGGGCGTTCTTCATCTGGACGTCGATGTTCAACGTCTTCGTCGTCTCGGTGTTCTGGGGCTTCATGGCCGATTCCTTCCGCTCGGAGCAGGGGAAGCGGCTGTTCGGCTTCATCGGCGCGGGGGGGACGCTGGGCGCGGTCGCCGGCTCGGCGACCACCGTCGCTCTGGCCGAGGCAATCGGGCCGGCGGGGCTGCTGCTCGTGTCGGCCGTGCTGCTCGAAGGGGCGGTCTGGTGCGTGAAGCTCTTCCCGATGCTGGTCGGCCGGCCGGGCGCGTCGGCACTGGCGTCCGAGCCGGCGGGCGACGCGGAGCGACGAACGGCCGAAGCGGCGACCGCAGCGGCGCACCCCATCGGCGGCAGCATGTGGGACGGATTCCGGCACGTCGTGAAGACGCCCTATCTGTTGATGATCGCCTTCTTCGTCGTGCTCTTCACCCTCGGCTCGACCTTTCTCTACTTCCAGCAGTCGGAGTACGTCGGGTCGGCGTTCACTGACCGCGCCGAACGCACCGCGTTCCTCGCGCAGATCGAGCTCGCGGTGCAGTTGCTGACGGTGGTCGTGCAGATCTTCCTCACCGGCCGCGTCATGCGCCGCATCGGCGTGGGGTGGACGCTGGCCTTCCTGCCGCTGATCAGCGTGATCGGCTTCGTCAGCCTCGCCATCACGCCGGTGCTCGGCATGTTCGTGGTGTTCCAGATCTTCCGGCGCGCGGGCGAGTTCGCGCTGTCGCGGCCGGCGCGTGAGGTGCTCTACACCGTCGTGTCGCGCGAGGACAAGTACAAGGCGAAGAGCTTCATCGACACCTTCGTCTATCGCGCCGGCGATCAGGTCGGCGCGTGGACGTACGCCGGACTGGTCGCCGCGGGGCTCACGCTTGGCGGAATCGCCTTCGTGGCCGTGCCCATCTCGCTGATCTGGCTTGGCGTCGCGCTCTGGCTGGGACGCCGGCATGCGGCGGCGAGCGCGTCAGGCGGTCTGGTGCAGCGCGCCGCCTGACGCGGAGCGCCGTCGCGAGCATCAGCTCGCGACGGCGCTCGTTCCCCCGGCGTAGGCGCACACCTCGCCGCTGAGGATCACCGGAGAATTGGCGACCATCCGCGCGACGTGCTCCCGCACCCACCCGGATGCCGCACGGGTGCTCTCGTCGGCGCCCTCGCGATCGTTGAACACGCTGATACTCATCAGCGTCCCGTCGCCCGGATTGATCAGCGCATAGCTGACGAAGCCGGGCATCTCGCGGAGCAGCGGAAGGAATTCCGCGTTGACGCGATCCGCGACCTGCTGCGACATCCCTTCCCGAACGTTGTATCGTCGGATGACCGAGTACATGATCGTCTCCCGCGCAGTGTAGCCTGCGGGGCCCGCGAGCCACGTCGCCCGTGCCCCAGAGCGTTTCATCAGAACCGGACTGAACCGCGCCAGTCCCCGCGCCGGCTCCTTCGCGAGGGGTGGCGCCATGTGTTGCAAGTCGGTTGCCGAGCCGGGCGGTGCATGCAGTGCAGGCCACCAACCGCGCAATCCTGGCGCGGTCAGACGGGGCGAATCCTCGATCGGATCTGCTGGACCATCGCCTCATCCAACTGGATGAGGCCGTGTTGCGCCCGGGCATGCGCCGCCGCCTCGCGCAGGACCTCGTCCTCACGCTCGGCGCGGATCACCCCGGCACAGTCGAATCCGACGTCCCGACATCGGAGCTCCAGCATGGCGACTCCTCCGGAAGCAGGTAAAAGCCCGTCGCGATACGGAGCAGGGGGCGGTTCGGGCCGACGGACCCTGCCAGTATGCCGGTCCCCCGAGGGGTGGTCAAGCATGGCGCGCCGCGGTCCGCGCACGACTTCCTGTCGAGCTCGCCACCCGTCGGCCCACGGTATGCAGGAGGCCCGCCCACAGGCCCCGACTATCGGAACGATCGACTTGACACCCAGCAGCCGAGGAGCGAGCATCGGCTACTGGCGCCACACTTCACCCCGCCTGCCCGGTAGGGCGCGGCATCTCCACCGCCAGGAGATGCCCGTGTTGCTGCCTGTGCAGGCACCTCTTCCGGAGTTCGTATGCTGCCTAGCCGCCCCGCTCGCCGTCCCATGCGCCTGGTTGCATGGGCGACCATCACGCTTGCGCTCGCTGCCTGTTCCGAAGGAGTCCCCACCGGGCCCGGTGAGCGGATGGACCTGCCACGCCCGAGTGCGGTCGTCGCGCCGGTCGGCTTCACGGGCGACATCCGCATCGGGGTGATCGAGTCGGCCGCGCTCGTCAGGGTCGGTGCTGACGGTGAGTGGACGCTCACCGCCAAGGGCACCGGCGCGACGCTCCTCACCGGAACGGGTGGCACCGTGGACGTGACGCTGGAGAGTGCGACGGCGTCGCAGACGTTCTTCAGACTGCAGGTCGCCTGCACCTCTGCCGCCCTCCTCCCGGCACGGATCGCCAACGCCGAGGCGAAAGGCTACGTGACGTTCACGGAGTTCGTCCCGGCCGCCAACTGCCATCGCTTCTTCGTCGGCCAGTTCGCGTCCAACGCGAGCTTCTCGATCCGCACCGCATTCCGCAACCAGGCCATTGCCGATGGCGTGGCCGGTACCGATTCCTTCTGGGCGCTCAAGACCACGTCCGGTGCCGCCTCACGGCTGCGCGCCCAGCGTGGCGCCAACGTCGTCTATAGCGACGGTCCGATGGTGCTCACCGCGGCCAACGACGGACTCGTGCGCATCGGCACGCGCCTCTATCGCGGCCGCGCCGAAGTCGGCGCCAACTCGTCCGCCGCGCTGGCCGGCATCAATGAGTTGCCGCTCGAGGAGTACCTGTACGGCGTCGTGCCGCGCGAGCTCTCGCCGATCATCTGGCCCGAACTGGAAGCGCTCAAGGCGCAGGCAGTCGCCGCCCGGACGTACGCGATGCGCGGGCTCGGCAAGCGTCGCGCTGACGGCTACGACCTGTTCGCCACGATCACCGACCAGGTGTACGGCGGCTATCAGGACGAGCACCCGGTGTCCAACCGCGCCGTGGACGAGACCGCGGGCGTCGTCGCGACCTACAATGGCCAGTTGATCGAGGCGCTGTTCTACTCCACCAGCGGTGGCCACACGGCGAGCAACGAGGAATCGTTCAACTCCGCCCCGGTGCCCTACCTGCGCGGCGTGCCTGACGCGCAACGCGGCAACTCGCTCAACAACGGCAACTTCAAGGAGATGAAGAACAGCGCCAATCCCAAGTCGCTGCGCAACGTCAAGAACGGCGACTTCGAGAGTGACTGGTCCAACTATCACCGGTGGACGTTCACCTGGACGGCAGACGAACTGCGTCGCGTGCTCTCGTCGGTACGTGGGAGAGACGTCGGGCAGGTGCTGGCGGTGAACGCGCTCGAACGCGGACTGTCCGGACGCGTCATCGAGATGGAGTTCGTCACCGAGTCGGGCACCTTCACGGCGATCAAGGGCGCCATCCGCTCGACGCTCCGTTCGATCAACGCGAACGGCGGCTACGTGAACCTGCCGAGTACGCTCGTCTACATGGAGCCGACGACAGACCGCCGTGGCGCGATCACGGGCTGGACCGTCTGGGGCGGAGGCTTCGGCCACGGCGTCGGCCTCTCGCAAACCGGTGCAGTCGGCCAGGCCGAGAAGGGGCGGTCATACGACGAGATCTTGCTGCACTACTACCGCGACATCGTCCTCGAGACGTTGGAGTACCGAGTGGCGCTGAAGCGCTGACGACGGGGGATCAGGGCCCGGACGCCGGTTGCATCGGTGTCCGGGCCCGTTCCGTTGGAGTCTCGATGAGCGCGCCAAGCACGTACGTCGCGAGCGCAACCGCGATCGAGAGCAGGAACGGGTAGGGCAGTGCGGCCACGCCGCCGCCCACATAGGCGAGGAGCCCGAGCGCGAGCGTGGCGTACGCCGTCCGCGGCCCGCCCCACGAGGTGAACAGGGCGAAGCAGATCGTCACCACCGCCCCCGCGCTGCCGAACGCGGAGGCCTCCTCGACCAGCGCGAACACCCCCTCCGCGCCCATCGCGAGCAGATAGGCCACCAGTCCGAATCCGGCCACGCCGGCCCGGGCGATACGCACCTTCGTCCGCTCGCTCGGCGCCCCGAGCATCGGCACGATCACATTGTGCGACAGCAGCCCCGAGGCCACGAGCAGCGTGCTGTCCACCGTCGACAGGATCGCCGAGATCAGCCCACCGATGAACAGCGCATGCAGCACCGTCGGCAGCAGCGCCTGCGCGACGCTGGGCACGAGCTGTTCGGCATCGGACAGCGTGAGCCCTAACGCCGGCACGAGCACCGGTGCGGCGAGGCCGATGAACACCGGAACGAGCCCGATCGCCAGATAGAGCCCGCCCCCCATCAGCACCGAACGCCGGGCGACGGTCGGCGAGCGCGCCGCGATCACCCGCGCCACGAGCTCCGCCGCCACGACGGAGCCAAGCACCGGAATCGCCCACGCCTCCAGAGTGACGAGCCACGAGGCAGAGGGATCGCTCGTCAGGCGTAACCCGCCTCCCGCCCGCACCGCCTCGACCGACGCCTCCGGTCCGCCGAGATGTACCACCACCGCCACGCCGAGCACGACGAGTCCCACCACCAGCACGCCGCCCTGCACGACGTCGGTGATCGCGTCGGCGAGCAACCCGCCGAACACCGCATACGCCACGACGAAGCCCGCGGCCAGGCCCACCGCCGTCGACACGTCGAGCCCGGGGGAGGTCGTCGCCAGCACCTGGCCGAATGCGCGCACCTGCGCCGCCGCCCAGAGCACCGAACTCGGGATCAAGATGATCGCCGCGAACCGCGCGACGCCTGCCGAGTACCGCTGCGCGAACAGATCAGCGAGCGTCGTCAGGCGCCGTCGCCAGAGCGGAACGGCGAACAGCGCCCCCATCAGGATCAGGCAGAGTCCATACCCGAACGGTTCGGCGCTCGCCGGGGTCAGTCCGTCGCGGTAGGCACTCCCCGCCGCGCCAACGATCGTCTCGGCGCCGAACCAGGTCGCGAACACCGAGAACGTCGTCAGGCCGTAGCCGAGCGATCGGCCGGCGACGAGATAGTGCTCTTCCGTGCGGATGCGGCGCGACACCCACACGCCGATGCCCACCTGGATCAGCAGGTAGAGCAGTACCGCGACAAGGGCCGGCGTGACGATGGAGGCGGAGTTCAGCGGACGGAAGCCGGAAGGTCGAGCGAGAGCACCGGCCAGGGCGGCGGTGCCGGCACGTCGGATGCGACCGCTACAGTGCGCGTGGGGCCGTCACTTCCGCCACCCCATCTGCGCCGAAACGGCGTCGGCCGCGCGGCGCACGGGGGCCGCGCAGGACTCCAGCTGGTCGCGCGGAATGCGCGAGACCGGCGCACCGATCGCCAGCGCGGCCACCACCGTGCCGCGATGGTCGCGCACCGGAGCCCCGACGGCGGCGAGATCCGGCTCCAGCTCGGCCCACGCCGTTGCATAACCCCGGGCGCGCACGCGCACCAACTCGGCGTTGAAGGCGGTCACGTCGACGATCGTTTCCGGCGTGAGGCGCTCGAGGCCGCGGCCCAGCACGCCGGCGAGCGTGTCGGGCGAGGCCCAGGCGAGCAGCACCTTGCCTGACGCGGTAGCGTGGCAGGGGAGGCGGCGCCCGACCCAGCCGACGTGCATGATCGGCCGCGGACTGTCGATCACATCGACATTGATGGCCTCCATCCGGATCAGGACGGTGAGGTTCGACGTCTCCCCCGTCTCTTCGGTCAGCCATTCGAGATGCGGCCGCGCGGTGCGCTGCAGCGACGTCGAGTGACGCGCCAGCTCGCCCAGCGCGGCCAGCCGCAACGAGAGGCGGTAGCGCCCATTGTCGGGGTCGCGATCGAGAAAGCCCGCGTCCTCCATGTCGGAAAGCCACCGCGAGATTGTGCTCTTCGGCTTGCCCAGCAGTTCGGCGACTTCCACGACCCCGACCTCACGCCGCGTCGGCGAAAAGAGGCCGAGCACGGTCATCGTTTTCTGCAGCATACGCCTCGCCGTGGGAATTGATGAACCGGAACCTAGTTCCACAATGTGAAACATGTCAACGCGAGCGCGCGGGGTTGGGGTTCCCTACACCGCCCGTTGGCGGACCCATAGATTCCACCCGATGACGAGCCTCGAGACCACCGCCACACCGCCCCGCGGGGGCGCGGAGAACGGCGCGCACGGTGCCCACACCGGAGGTGGCGACACCGCCGATGTCGTGGCGCGGAACCCGGGGACGCCGCTCGACGTCGGCGCGGTTCGGGCGATCCGCGTCAATCGGAGCGCGTCCGAACGACGCGCCGGCACGCTGGCGACGCGACGCACCGTAAAGAAGGAATGGCAGGCTGCCTGGCTGCTCCGCGCCATCGCGCTGATCGACCTGACCACGCTCGCTGGTGACGACACCGAGAGCAACGTGCTCCGCCTGTGCGCCAAGGCCCGCCGCCCCGTGCGCCCCGACCTGCTGGACGCCCTCGGCGTCGCCCACCTCGATCTGACGGTCGGCGCGGTGTGCGTCTATCACAGCTACGTCGAGACCGCCGTGGGCGCGCTGGAGGGATCGGGGATTCCGGTAGCGGCGGTGAGCACCGGCTTTCCGGCGGGACTCACGCCGCTGCCGCAACGGCTGGCCGAGATCACCGCGTCGGTCGCCGACGGGGCCCGCGAGATCGACATGGTGATCACGCGGTCGCTCGCACTCAGCGGAGACTGGAGCGCGCTCTATCGCGAGGTGCGCCAGTGTCGTGAGGCATGCGGCGAGGCGCACCTCAAGGTGATCCTCGGCACGGGCGAGCTGGCGACGCTCACCACCGTCGCGCGGGCGAGCATGGTCGCGATGATGGCGGGCGCCGACTTCATCAAGACCAGTACCGGCAAGGAGCCCGTGAATGCCACGCTCCCCGTCGGCCTGACGATGGTCCGGCAGATCCGGGAGTATCAGGCGCGAACCGGGCATCGCGTGGGCTTCAAGCCAGCGGGTGGCATCCGGACCGCCAAGCAGTCGCTCGACTGGATGATCCTCATGAAGGAGGAGCTCGGCGACCGCTACCTGCGCCCCGATCTCTTCCGGTTCGGGGCGAGCAGCCTGCTCACCGACATCGAGCGCCAACTCGAACACTTCGTGACGGGGCGCTACAGCGCGGCCCATCGTCACCCGATGCCCTGACCGGCGTCCGCCTCACATCGTCGTTCCCCGCGGAGTCCCATGCCCACTGTCGCCGAGCTGTACGAGACCATGACTTACGGCCCCGCTCCCGAGAGCGCCGACGCGGCGTTGCGCTGGCTGGCCGATCACGGACCCACGTTCGGCCATCACATCGGCGGCGCGTGGACGACGCCTGACGACGCGACCTCGTTCGACGTGATGAACCCGGCGACGACACAGGTGATCGCGCGGGTCGCGCAGGGAAGCCCGGCCGACGTCGACGCGGCGGTGGCGGCCGCGCGTGCGGCACTCGCCGGTTGGGCGGCACTCGGCGGGCATGCGCGCGCGCGCCATCTCTATGCGCTCGCGCGCACCGTCCAGCGCAACGCGCGCCTGCTCGCCGTGCTCGAGACGCTGGACAACGGCAAGGCGATCCGCGAGACGCGCGATCTCGACATCCCGCTGGTGGCGCGTCACTTCTACCATCACGCCGGGTGGGCCCAGCTTCGCGAAAGCGAGTTCCCGGGACAGCAGCCGGTGGGCGTCGTGGGGCAGGTGATCCCGTGGAACTTCCCCCTGCTGATCATGGCGTGGAAGATCGCCCCGGCGCTCGCGGCCGGATGCACGGTGGTGCTCAAGCCGGCCGAGTTCACGCCGCTGACCGCGCTCTGCTTCGCGCAACTGGCGCATGAGGCGGGGCTTCCGCCGGGCGTCCTCAACGTCGTGACCGGTGACGGCGAGACGGGCAAGGCGATCGTCGCGCATCCCGACGTCGACAAGATCGCCTTCACCGGCTCCACCGACGTCGGCCGCGAGATCCGACGCGCGACGGCGGGCACCGGTAAGGCGCTGAGCCTCGAACTTGGCGGCAAGAGCCCGTTCATTGTCTTCGACGACGCGGATCTGGACGGCGTGGTGGAGGGCGTCGTCGACGCCATCTGGTTCAATCAGGGGCAGGTGTGCTGCGCGGGGTCCCGCCTGCTCGTGCAGGAGGGCATCGCCGAACGGCTGGTGGCGAAGCTGCGCGATCGCATGGAGACGCTGCGCATCGGCTCGCCGCTGGACAAGGCGGTGGACATGGGTGCCATCGTCGCGCCGGTGCAGCTCGAGCGTATCCGGCGGCTCGTCAGGCAGGGGGCGGAGGAGGGCGCTACCATGTGGCAGCCGTCGTGGGCGTGCCCCACCGACGGCTGGTTCTACCCGCCGACGCTGTTCACCGATGTCGCCCCGTCGAGCACCGTGGCGCAGGTGGAAATCTTCGGACCGGTGCTGGTGACGATGACCTTCCGCACGCCCGCCGAGGCGGTGGCGCTGGCCAACAACACGTCGTTCGGGCTGGCGGCGAGCATCTGGTCAGAGAACATCAATCTCGCCCTCGACATCGCGCCGAAGATCAAGGCGGGGGTGATCTGGATCAACGCCACCAACCTGTTCGACGCGGCCGCCGGCTTCGGCGGCTATCGCGAGAGCGGTTTCGGGCGCGAGGGCGGACGCGAGGGGATGGAGGAGTACCTGCGTGCGGCGCCGGCTCCGAGCCATGAGTCCGAACGATCCGGCGCGCCTGACGACGGCCGCTCCACTCCACGGGTGGCCGCGTCCGCCGCCGCCCCGTCCGCGCCGCCGATCGACCGCACGCCGAAGCTGTTCATCGGCGGTCGTCAGGCGCGCCCCGACTCGGGCTACTCGCGCCGCATTCTCGCCGCCGACGGCGTGCTCCTCGACGAGGTCCCGGAAGGCAATCGCAAGGACCTGCGGAATGCCGTCGAGGCCGCGCACGCCGCCGCCGGTTGGGCGTCGTCCACCGGCCACCTGCGCGCGCAGATCCTCTACTTCCTGGCCGAGAATCTGGCCGCCCGCACCGACCTCCTGACGCCGCGCCTCACGGCGATGACGGGTGCCTCGGCGCATCAGGTAGCGGCCGAAGTCGATGCATCCGTGTCGCGGCTGTTCACCTACGCGGCATGGGCCGACAAGTACGACGGTGCCATCCACGACGTGCCGATCCGCGGCGTCGCCCTGGCGATGCACGAGCCGATCGGCGTCATGGGCCTCGTCGCCCCCGAGCGCCACCCGCTGCTCGGCGCGATCTCGCTCGTCGCCCCGGCGATCGCGATGGGGAACACGGTGATCCTGATCCCGTCCGAAGCCCATCCGCTCGCCGCCGTCGACCTGTACGGCGTCCTCGAGTCGTCGGACGTCCCCGCGGGCGTGGTCAATATCGTCACCGGTCCCAAGACCACCCTCGCCACCGTCCTCGCCGAGCACGACGATGTCGACGCGATCTGGTACTTCGGCTCCACGTCCGGCGTCCGCGCCGTCGAGCACGCCTCGGCGGGCAACATGAAGCAGACCTGGTGCGCCGCCGACGACGAGAACGGCGGCGTCCGCCGCTGGATGCACCCCGCCGACGGCGAGGGCCGAACCTTCCTGCGCCACGCGACGCAGGTGAAGAACATCTGGATCCCGTACGGGGAATGACAAGGGCGGCTGTGGCTCTGGGCTATGGGCTATGGGCTTTGAGCTACAGACCTGCCGCGACTGTCATCCCGCAGGAGTGAGCGCAGCGAGCGAGTGTCGGGATGGGCTTTCACTGCTCATTAGCTGGCTATAGGCGAGGGTGAGCCCATCCCGACACTCGCGCCGGACGGCGCTCCTGCGGGATGACACCT
>JBBQHX010000039.1:0-19241 GCA_038324385.1 Gemmatimonadales bacterium
GCCCTGATCGTGCAGTCGCGCGTTGGCCGACTCCACTGCCTCACGCGCGACCCGCAGATCGTGGATGTCGACGCACGAGCCGATGAAGCCGACGAAGGTGCCGTCCGCGGCGAATCGCGGGGCCCCGTTGTCGAGTAGCCAGCGATACTCGCCGTCATGACGCCGCAGTCGATACTCCATCGTGAACGGCCCGCGGGCGGTAAACGCGTCGCCGTAGATCGCCAGGCAGCGCTCGAGGTCGTCCGCGTGTACCCCCTCCGCCCAGCCGTTCCCGCGCTCCGCCTCCATCGAGCGGCCGGTGAAGGCTATCCAAGGGCGCGTTGAACCTGGCGCACCCCCCGTCCGTGCCGGATGTCCAGATCAGCACCGGGGCGGCATCGGCGGTGTCGCGGAAGCGGCGCTCGGACTCCTCGGCGCGGAGTCGTTCGGCACGTTCGGCCGCCAACAACCGGGCCAGCTCTCGCTCCCGCGCCCGCTCCACCTCCGTGTCGCGCGCTTCGATGGTCGTGCCCACCGTGCGCCCCGGATCGGGCTCGCCGTGAACGCAACCTCGTAGAACGAACCGTCGCGATGCACGAAGACCTCGGTGCCCTGCTCGCGCATGTTCTGCGGAAACGCCCGGTCGATCGGACACTCGGCGAGCCGGTAGGGCGACCCGTCCGGACGCGTGTGGTGAATGACGTCGTGCAACACGCGACCACGGACCTCGTCCAGCGAATACCCCGTCAGGCGTTCCGCCGCGGGATTGAGATACGTGCACTGTTGATGCTCGTCCATTGATGCTCGTCCATCACGAACAGCGCAAGCGTCGCATTCTCGGCGATCGTCTCGAGCTGGAGGCGAATGCGGTCCTGCTCGCCCACGGCGGGGGGGAGGTCAGTCGACATGAAACGTGTTGGCGCCGCCCCCGATTCCGAGGGCGTCAACGATGAGAAGGCACGGGCGAAGATGGGTACACGGCGGACGCGCGCGCAATCGTGAAGCGCGTGCCTGACGCCTCCAGGTCAGACCGAGACGGGCACGTTCCGCGCCGAAGCCCCGGGGCAGCCACCGACAACTCCGCCCTGTCGACGCGCGTCACTAGCGCGTCAGGAAGACGGGGGCACGGGGGGGCACCGAGAGCCGGCAGGGCGAGGGCGGACCGCCACGGATCGCGACCCGTCCACGCGGAACGGAGGCGCCAGCATGCTGGCGCCTCCGTGAGGCTGGTGAATCAGTATTCGGCGGGCCGCAGGGGCCGGCCGACCCGTCAGTCGCCCGCGGCCGCCGACTGGGCGGGTTCGCCCCCGCTAGCGGCGCCGACCTCGATCGCACCATCGGCACCATCAGCGCCATCCGCACCACCACCATCAGCCGGCGTGGCCGCCGACTCCGCGGGCTTGGCCCGACGTGCCCAGTGCGAGGTCGTCGGCTGCGACCGGCGAGTCTGGTGATGGCTGTAGTAGGCCAGCACGCGTTCCCGGATATCGGATTCCGTGTCGCTCTCCTCGGCGGGGAAGGGCGCGTAGCGATGGGTATCGCCCGACACGTCCACCCACCACCAGGCGGCCCCCCTGGCCGCGCGCGACGCCTCGATGCAGCAGCTGTACGTGCGGCCGCCCTCTTCGAACTTGAATGATTCGATCATGAAGTCTCCAGCTCAGGTACTCGTAATCTAGCGCGTGGTACGAGGCGGCGGGGAACGCGCCGGCGCCCGGCGATCCTCCCCTCGGGTGCCCCCACCGGGATGGCCGCGCGGCGGCCCGCGGCGAGGGTGGCGACCGTCTTTTCCCGTGTAGCGAATCCTTGCTCCGGAGCGGGTCGCCCCGGCAACTTGCATGCATCGCGTGCCACGTCGATCGGTGGCCCGCGACCGTGGGCGCGTCCGCGTCCCGCGGTGACCGTGCAGCCCGTCCGGCGCCGTGCGCCAGGAGAGCGTCATGCCGACGTATCGTGCTCCGCTGGAAGACATGCGTTTCGTGCTCCACGAACTCATCGGCAGTGCGCAGCTCGCGGCGCTTCCGGGCTACGAGGACGCCACGCCCGACATGCTCGACGCGGTCATGGACGAGGCGTCGACGCTGTGCGAGGAAGTGCTCTTCCCGCTCAATCAGAGCGGGGACGCGGAAGGCTGCCGGTTCGAGAACGGCGAGGTGCAGACACCCGACGGTTTCATCGCCGCGTATCGCACCTTCGTGGAGGGCGGTTGGCCCGGACTGGCCAGCGCGCCCGAGTGGGGCGGGCAGGGGCTGCCGCTGACGCTCCGCTTCGTCGTGGACGAGATGATGTGCTCAGCCAATCTGTCGTTCGGCATGTATCCCGGCCTCTCGCACGGCGCCTACATCGCCATCCTGCACCACGGCAGCGAAGAACTGCAGCGCCGCTTCCTGCCGAAGCTCGTCGACGGCTCGTGGAGCGGGACGATGTGCCTCACCGAGGCGCACGCGGGCACCGATCTCGGCATCCTGACGACGCGCGCCGAGCCGGCCGGCGACGGCGCCTATCGCATCACCGGGAGCAAGATCTTCATCACGGCTGGAGAGCACGATCTCACGAGCAACATCATCCATCTCGTGCTGGCCCGCCTGCCTGACGCGCCCGACGGCACGCGTGGCATCTCGATGTTCGTCGTTCCCAAGTTCCTCCCGACCGAGGAAGGCGAGTCGGGCACGCGCAACGCGGTGGCCTGTGGCTCGATCGAGCACAAGATGGGGATCAAGGCGTCGCCCACCTGCGTCATCAACTTCGACGGCGCGACGGGGTGGCTCGTCGGCGAACCGCACAAGGGGATGCGGGCGATGTTCACGATGATGAACGAGGAGCGCCTCGCCGTCGGAATGCAGGGCCTCGGTGTCGCCGAGACGGCCTATCAGAACGCCGTCGCCTATGCCCGCGACCGGGTCCAGGGACGCGCGCCCGGCGGCCCCGTCGCGCCCGACCAGCGCGCCGATCCGATCATCGCCCACCCCGATGTTCGCCGGAATCTGCTGCTCGTGCGCTCGTTCACCGAGGGCGCGCGCGCACTGTCGTACTGGATCGGGCTGCACGTGGACGTGGCCGAGCGGCATCCCGATCCGGCCACGCGTGAGGCGGCGGCGGATCTCGTCGCGCTCATGACGCCGATCGTCAAGGCGCACTTCACCGATCTCGGCTTCGAGTCGTGCAACCATGCGCTGCAGGTGTTCGGCGGCCATGGCTACATCCGCGAGTACGGCGTCGAGCAGTTCGTGCGAGATGCGCGCATCGGGATGATCTACGAAGGCACCAACGGCGTACAGGCACTGGATCTCGTTGGGCGGAAGCTGCCGGCGGAGGGCGGGCGTCTCGTGAAGCGCTACTTCGCCCGGGTCGCCGCGTTGCTCGAGGCAACGAAGGACGACGAGCAGACGCGCGACATCGCGGCCGGCCTCGGTCGCGCCTTCGCCAAGCTTCAGTCGTCGACGATGTCGATCGCGCAGCGCGGCATGCAGGACCCCGCCGAGGCCGCAGCCGTGGCGACCGACTACCTGCGCCTGTTCGGACTGGTCGCGATCGGCCACATGTGGCTCTGGATGGCGCAGACCGCGGCGGCGCGGCTGCCTGACGCGGCCGACCGCGCGACCTTCTACGAGACCAAGCTGCGCACGGCGCGCTTCTACTCGACCAAGGTGCTGCCACAGGCCACCGCCCTCGGCCATGCGATCGAAGCCGGTGGGGCGTCGATCAACGACTACACGCCGGAGCTTTTCTGAGCCACACCCACGTCACGCCCGCGCGCACCGGCCCGGCGCGCCGGATCGCCCTCCCCGTGCTCGACCCGCCTGACGCGGCCGCGGACGACGGCGCGGGCGGATCCGGCGATGTCGCGACGGCGAAGGAGACGGCGCTGATCGCGTGGTTGGTGGAGCGACGGTCGGTGGTCATCGGCTTCAGCGGGGGCGTCGACTCGAGCTATCTGGCCGCGGTCGCCCGCGCGACGCTCGGCCGCGATCGCGTGACGGCCGTCCTCGGCGTCAGCGCATCGGTGCCCGGTGACCAGGCCGACCGCGCGCGGGCGCTGGCGAGGCAGCTCGACCTTGCCCTCGTCGAGATTGCAACCGACGAGCTGGCCGATCCCGAGTATGCGGCCAACCCGTCGAATCGCTGCTATTTCTGCAAGCGGGAGCTCTGGTCCCGGGTCGCCCCCGTCGCCCGCGCCCACCGCGGCGCGACGGTCTGCGATGGCACCAACGCCGACGACCGCCTGGACCATCGGCCCGGAGCGATCGCGGCGGGCGAGCATGCCGTCGCGTCGCCCCTGGCGGAGGTCGGCCTGACGAAGGCGGAGATTCGTCTGCTGTCGCGTGCGCGCGCGCTCCCGACGTGGAGCCAACCGTCGGCGCCCTGTCTTGCCTCACGCGTGCGCTACGGGCTCCCCGTCACCGCCGAACGGCTCGGCGATGTGGAGCGGGCCGAAGCGGGACTGCGCGCACTCGGCGTCGCGGGAGACCTCCGCGTGCGGCACCATGACGACCTCGCGCGCGTGGAGCTGGCGGGCGACGAGTTGTCGCGGTGGCTCGCGGCCGAGTCCGTCGGACGGCTGGCCGGCGTCGTCAGGCACTCGGGGTTCGCGCGCGTCGCGGTCGACCTCGCCGGGTTCCGGTCGGGGTCGCTCAACGTGCTGCACGGGATCGTCCGCGCGTGACGATCCCGATCGATCCGCTGCCTGACGACCCGGCCGCCCGACTCGGCGCGGCGCTGGCGGCCCTCGGCGTGGTCACGCCGGTGCTGGCCGACGGCGCCCTCGCCCTACTCCGTCCCGCCGACCCGCGCACCGCCCGCGCGCTCGCCGCCGCCCTCTCCGACCAGCGGGTGCGCGCGCGGGTGCTCGAGGCGGCCCGTGCGGCCGGCTTCACGCACGCGGCGTTGGAAATCCCCGAACCCGGCGCCCCGGACCTCGACCTCACCGCCGCGCCTGACGATGCGCCGGCCTCGCCCGCGGCGCCCGATGCCGAGCCGCGCTGCCGGCTGTTCGTCGGCGTCATGCTCCCCGAACCCGTGGCCGCGGCGGTCGAGCAGCGGGTGATCGCCCCGCTGCGGCGAGCCGTGCCCGATGCGGACTGGGTCTCGGCCGATCGGCTGCACCTGACCCTCAAGTTCCTCGGCGAGCAACCAGCCGGTCTCGTCGCCCCGCTGAGCGCCCGCCTGGCCGACGTGGCCGCGGGCGAGCGCGCGTTTCAGCTCACCCTCTCCGGCGTCGGGGCGTTCCCCGGGATGCAGCGGCCGCGGGTGATCTGGCTCGGCGGGCGCGACGCCGGAGAGTGCACGCGGCTCGCGCACCGGGTGGATGACGCGTGCGAGGCGTTCGGCATCCCGCGCGACGATCGAGCCTTCCGCCCGCACGTGACGGTGGCCCGGCTCCGCGTGCAGCGTGCGGCCCCCGGTCGTGCCGCGCCGCTGCTCGCCGGGCTGCGGGAGGCCGCGGCCCCGTTGGGGCAGGAATGGGCGCTGGTCGTGCGGGAGATCGCGCTCGTGCAGAGTGTGCCGACGGCGGATGGCAGCCGGTACACGGTGCTGGCGCGCCTGCCGCTGGCCGCCATGGCCCGCTGAGGCCGTGACCGTCGCGGCGAACGCCGGCACCGGCCGCGGGTACGCAGTGCACGGCGCGACGGTCGCGCCGGAATCGACACTCATCGGGCACGTCGGCAGGTGGTGGCCGGTGCCCATTCTACACTCCGCGTGGAGCGCGCATGTTCGGTTGTCTTGGTCGACTTGGCTGCCTCGTCGTGCTGCTGGTGGCTGCTGCGCTGGCCTGGTTCAGTCGCGAGTTCTGGGTCCCGCGGGTGACGGGGCAGCCGCCCGCCGAGGTCGCGGCCGCGCCGGACACGGTGCCGTGGCGTCCGCTCGCCGACAGCGCAGCCGCGACCGCGCGGCGGCGGGTCGCGACGCTGAGCCCTGACCGGGGCTACGTTGCGCTCACCCCGCACGCCGCCGCGTCGTACTTCGTCTCGCGCTTCGTGTCGAGCCTCCCCGCCGGCGCCGGTGACGTGCAGGCGTCCGTCGCCGGCGAGCGGCTGCGGCTGCGCACCGAGGTCGCCCTTGCCGATCTCCGATCGGCGGAGATTCTCGAACCGGTGCGCGGACTGCTCGGCGACCGCGAGGTGATCGAGGTCGCGGGGACGCTGGAGGTCCTGCGGCCAGGGCTGGCGCAATATCGGGTCGAGTCGATGCGGATCCGCGAGCTGGTGGTGCCGTCGCGGGCGATTCCGCGCCTGATGCGCGCGCTCTGGACGGGCGAGCGCCCCGACGGACTCGACCCTAACGCGATCGGGATCGACATGCCGGCCGACGTGGGAGAGATCCGGATTCGCGATGGACAGGTCATTCTCTACAGGACCGTACGATGAGCCGACGCGTGCTGGTGGTGGACGACGAGCAGGGAATCCGCGGCGCCCTCGGCCAGCTCCTCGAATACGAGGGCTACGAGGTCAAGACCGCCGCCAACGGCCAGGACGGGCTGGTGGAGTACGAGCGATTCCATCCCCATCTCGTCTTCATGGACGTGAAGATGGCGGGCATGGACGGGATGGAGGCGCTCAAGCGCGTCAAGCAGAAGGATCCGCAGGCGATCGTGGTGATGATCAGCGGGCACGCGACGATCCAGAACGCCGTGGAGGCCACGCAGCTTGGCGCGTACGATATTCTCGAGAAGCCGCTCGACACCGACCGGATCCTCGTGCTGCTGCGCAATGCGCTCCGCCATCTCGATCTCGAGGACGAGAACGCGCGGCTCCGGGCGCACGTCGACTCGCGCTACGAGATCGTCGGGAGCTCGTTCGCCATTCGCGCCGTCGTCGATCGGATCGACAAGGTCGCAGCGACCCCCGCGCGGGTGCTCATCACGGGGGAGAACGGCACCGGAAAGGAGCTGGTCGCGCGCGCGATCCATCGGCAGTCGGCCCGCGTGAAGAAGCCGTTCGTCGAGGTCAACTGCGCGGCCATCCCCAGCGAGCTGATCGAGAGCGAGCTGTTCGGCCACATGCGCGGATCGTTCACCGGCGCGGTCAGCGATCGCCCGGGCAAGTTCGAGCAGGCCGACACCGGCACCCTCTTCCTCGATGAGATCGGGGACATGAGCCTGTCGGCCCAGGCCAAGGTGCTGCGGGTGCTGCAGGACGGCGTCGTCACCCGGATCGGCGGGAGCAAGCCGGTGCAGGTCGACGTGCGGGTGCTCGCGGCGACCAACAAGAATCTCGAGGAGGAGATCGGCGCGGGACGGTTCCGCGAGGATCTGTTCTATCGGCTCAACGTGGTGCCGCTCAACGTGCCCGCGCTGCGCGACCGGCGGGAGGACATCCCGCTCCTCGTGCGCCACTTCATCGCCCGGCTGTCCCAGGGGGAGGGAATCTCACCGCGTCGGATCGAGGACGGCGCCGTGGATCTGCTCACCTCGCTCGACTGGCCGGGCAACGTCCGCGAGCTCCGCAACACGATCGAGCGGCTGCTGATTCTCGCCAACGGCCCCACCATCACGCGTCCGGACGTCGAGCGCCTCGTGGGGCGGCGGGTCGCCGAGGGCGGGGCGATGGGATCACTCCTCGAAGCACGCACCTTCGAGGAGTTCAAGGCGGCCGCCGAACGCGCGTTCCTGCTGGCCAAGCTGCGCGAGCACGACTGGAACGTTTCCGAGACCGCGCGCGTCCTCGAAATGCCGCGCTCCAATCTGTACAAGAAGATCGAGCGGTACGCCCTCGAACGCGAAAGCGCGTGAGACGCCGCCGCATGCACCGACACTTCGCCCACGCGCGGCCGTAGGTGGAGGAGCGTCGAGGCGACGTCTACGGTTCACGCGATCGTCGCTCCGCCGCCACCCCACCGCTCCACCACCCCCGCGCAACCGTATCCCAGCGACATGGCCGACCGCGACTGGAACAGGGAGCTCGCCAAGATCGACAAGCTCATCGACGAAGCCCCGGTGGGCGATCCGCGCCCCGCCGCGGCATCATCAGCTCCGGTGGCGCAGGCGCCGAACACGGGCGCGCCACCCGTTCGGGGGGGGGGCGCGCCCAGCGCTCCGGTCGCCCGCCCGCCGTCGCGCTGGGCGCGGGCCGGCCTCGCCACGCTGACGCTGGCGGCTGTCGCAACGGCGGTGGGCACGGTGATCTGGCCGTTCGGCTGGCGGTGCGGCCCCGAGTTGGCGCTCTACCTGGGCGCGGTGGCCGGCACGGGGCTCCTCGGCCTGGCGACCGCGGTCGCCGCCTGGCGGCACCGGGCCGGGCGCACGCACGTGGTCGGCCTGGTGGTGCTGCTCTGGTCGCTGGCGCTGATCGCCTGGCAGATCCTGCCGCGCGCCGGCTATGCCCTCCCCACGCCGGATCGGCCGGCCATCTGGAGTTGCGTCTGATCGGCGCTTGCCCCGGTTATCTTTCCGGACGCCTCTTCGCGGCACCAGTGTGGCGCGCAGCTCATCGCTTCGTTCGGGAGTCATGAAAACTTTCAAGAACTTCATCGGCGGACAGTGGGTCGAGTCCACCTCCGGCGAGTACTTCGACAACGTCAATCCGGCCGACACGCGCGACGTGATCGGACGATTTCCGCTGTCCACCGCCGACGATGTGAATCGCGCCGTGCTCTCGGCCCAGCGCGGGTTCGAGGCGTGGCGGGCGACGCCGGCGCCGGCGCGCGGTGACGTCCTGCGCCGCGTCGGCGACTTGATGGCGGCGCGGAAGGAAGAGATCGCCGACCTGATGACCCGCGAGATGGGGAAGCCGCTCGCCGAGACGCGTGGTGACGTGCAGGAAGGGATCGACACCGCCTTCTATGCGGCCACGGAAGGGCGTCGTCTGTTCGGACACACGGTGCCGAGCGAGCTCCGCAGCAAGTGGGCGATGAGCTTTCGGCGGCCGATCGGGGTATGTGGAATGATCACCCCGTTCAACTTTCCGCTCGCGATCCCGACCTGGAAGATGTTTCCGGCGCTGGTCTGCGGAAATTCAGTGATTCTCAAGCCCGCCGAAGACGTGCCGCACACCGCGACCGTGTTCGTCGAGATCCTGCTCGAGGCGGGGCTGCCGCCCGAGGTGATTCAACTCGTGCACGGCGCCGGCGAGGTTGCCGGCGCGGCCCTGGTCGAGCATCCCGGCGTGCCGGTGATCTCGTTCACCGGGTCGACCGAAACCGGGCGCATCGTCGGCGAGACGTGCGGCCGGATGCACAAGCGGCTCTCGCTCGAGATGGGCGGCAAGAACGCGCAGATCGTCCTGGACGATGCCGACCTCGATCTGGCGGTGGAAGGGGTGCTCTGGGGCGCCTTTGGCACCACGGGGCAACGCTGCACCGCTACCAGTCGTCTCATCCTGCAGAAAGGAATCCACGATCGGATGCTGGGGTTGCTCGTCGACCGCGTGCGGAAGCTCGCGCTGGGTGACGGTCGCAAGTCGGGCACTGACGTCGGCCCGCTGGTGAACGAGGCGGCGCGGACCAAGGTCGAGAAGTACATCGACATCGGGCAGGCGCAGGGCGCCGACCTGCTGGTCGGTGGCCGTCGGCCGGACGGGGAGCAGTACGCAAATGGTTACTTCTACCACCCGACCATCTTCTCGCGCGTCGACGCGGGATCGCGGCTGGACCAGGAAGAGATCTTCGGCCCGGTGTTGTCGGTGATCCGGGTGGACGACGCCGAGGAGGCGTTCGCTGTGAACAACGGTGTGAAGTACGGGTTGTCGTCGTCGATCTACACGCGGGACACCAACACGGCGTTCCGCGCGCTCGAGCGGCTCGACAACGGCATCACCTATGTGAACGCGCCGACGATCGGCGCGGAGGCCCATCTCCCGTTCGGCGGCGTGAAGCAGACGGGCAATGGGCATCGCGAGGGAGGATGGGAGGTCTATGAGTTCTACTCGGAGACCAAGGTTGGCTACATCGATTACTCGGGCACGTTGCAGCGCGCCCAGATCGACAACTACTGACCGGCGCAGCCGGGGCGCGGCGACGGCATGCCGCGCTCCGGCGGGGTTGCCGGTTGCGCGAGGCGAGGCGAGACGTGGCCGGTGCCGGTCGCCGCGCGCAGCCGTTCGTCCGTCGTTGTTCCTGCCGGCGGGCCCCGTCCGGGGAGCGCTTGCGTCGGCCATGGCCAGCCCGTTAATTCCGATCGACACACCCACGCGAGCGCATCCGGGTGTGGCGTGCACGCCATCATTTCCGCTGCCCCGGCTGACGAGATTTTCCTTGACGCTGCGCCCGGTCGTCGTCACCCCGTCTGCGCTCCGCCGCGCCATCCGTCGTATGACGGCGCGGCGTGACGTGCGTTCGCGCGGACCGCGCGCGTCACGCATGGGGATGGCATGAGCGAGTTGCGCTCGCTCTCCGACGGCGTGCCCGCGCCGGGCGGCGAGCCGCCGCGCTATGCCATCACCGACGAGCAGCGTCAGGCCGTGTTGCGCCGGATGAATCGCGGCATGCGTTTCCCGCTCCGTTTCGTCTGGGAATCGCTCAAGTCGTTCGTCATCGCGGTGGGATTGTTCCTCGTGATGCGCGCGTTCCTGGTCGAGGCGTTCAAGATCCCCAGCGGGAGCATGGAGGGCACGCTCCTCGTCGGCGACTTCCTGCTCGTCAACAAGCTGGTCTACGGCGCGGAGGTCCCCTTCATCGGCCGCACGCTGCCGGCGCTGCGCGAGCCGGCCCGGGGCGATGTCGTGGTGTTCCAATGGCCGACCGACCCGACGAAGAATTTCGTCAAGCGCCTCGTCGGCACGCCGGGCGACACACTTGCCATGCGCGACGGCCAGCTCTACGTGAATGGCCAGCCGCAGCGCGAGCGGTACGTCTCGCACACCGAGCCGGGGGTGGATCCGGTGGGCGACGAGTTCCGCTGGCAGCGCGACTATCTGGTGCGCAGCGCCCAGGCGTCGGTGCGCGCGCGCCCGTCCCGGAACAACTGGGGGCCGCTCGTGGTCCCCGATGGCAATTACTTTGTCCTCGGTGACAACCGGGACAATTCGCTCGACAGCCGGTACTGGGGGTTTGTCGCCGACTCGCTCATGCGCGGACAGCCCCTGATCGTCTACTACAGTTACGCTCCTGACACCGCCGAGCGCCTCCCGTGGCTGACCAACATCCGCTGGACGCGGATCGGCAGTCGCATTCGCTGATAGCCCCCGATCGCCCCCCGATCAGCACGCCGGACGCGACGTCGCGTCGAGCATCCGCCGGACCAGGAGCAGCTGTCACTATGGCCGCGACCACGCAGAAAAAGCCCGCCTTCGAAGAAGGCTCCCTCGACCAGTACCTTCGCGACATCAGCGTCTTTCCGCTGATCACCCGCGAGGACGAGGTCGCGCTCGCCCAGCAGATCCGCGTGGGTGACTCGGACGCCCTCGACAAGCTCGTTCGCTCCAACCTGCGCTTCGTCGTCTCGGTGGCGAAGAAGTATCAGAATCAGGGCGTCTCGCTCTCGGATCTGATCAACGAGGGCAACCTCGGTCTCATCCGGGCAGCCCACAAGTTCGACGAGACGAAGGGGATCAAGTTCATCTCCTACGCCGTCTGGTGGATCCGTCAGGCGATTCTTCAGGCGCTCGCCGAGCAGTCGCGCATCGTGCGGGTGCCGCTCAATCGGGCCGGCACGCTGCACCGCATCGGCAAGCGGGCGAGCATCCTGCTGCAGGAGCTCGGTCGTGAGGCGACGCACGCCGAGATCGCCGAGGGGATGGACATCACCGAGCAGGAAGTCGCCCGGACGATGACCATCTCGCAGGCCCACCTCTCGCTCGACGCGCCGATCACGCCGGGGGAGGACAACAAGCTCCTCGACTACCTTCCCGACACGGTCAACGCGACGCCTGACGAGCAGACGTTCGAGAAGGCGCTCACCGAATCCATCGAGGAAGCGCTGGCCGGCCTCAAGGAGCGTGAGGCGAAGATCCTTCGCCTCTACTTCGGGCTCGATGGCGAGGAGCCGATGACGCTGGAACAGATCGGCTCCCTGCTCGCCATCACGCGCGAGCGGGTCCGCCAGATCAAGGAGAAGGCGCTCAGCCGGCTGCGGCATGTGAGCCGCGCGCGCGCGCTGGAGAGCTTCCTCGGCTGACCGCGCGGCGACAGTCGCCTCACAACCAACGGCACCGCCGCCCAACATGGCCCAGACATACTCGTTCGACGTCACCACCGGCGTCGATCTGCAGGAAGTGGACAACGCCGTCAATCAGGCGCAGAAGGAGATCGCCCAGCGTTACGACTTCAAGGGGTCGAAAGCCGCGATCGACTTCCAGCGCGCCGACGGGAAGCTCGTGCTCACCGCCGAGGATGACTTCCGGATGACCGCCCTCTTCGACGTGCTCGAGACCAAGCTGATCAAGCGCGGCGTACCGACGAAGAACCTCGACATGGGCGACATCACGCCGGCCGGCGGCGACACCGTGCGCCGCGAGGTCACGCTCAAGACCGCGCTCGACGGCGAGACTGCCAAGAAGGTCTCGGCGGCCATCAAGGCGGCCAAGCTCAAGAAGGTGCAGGCGTCCATCCAGGGTGATCAGGTGCGCGTCACCGCCCCCGACAAGGACGACCTCCAGCAGGCGATCGCCCTGCTGCGCGGCGAAGATTTCGGCGTCGAGCTGAAATTCGGCAACTACCGTTAGCTTTCGGGGATGTCGTTTTCTCTTTGCACGTCGAGCGCGACCCGGTGGTAAGGGTCGCGCTGGTCACCCTCGGGTGTGACAAGAACACCGTCGACAGCGAGCGCTACCTGGCGCAGCTCGTGGCGCAGGGCGCCGAGCCGGTCGACGACCTCGACCAGGCCGATGTCATCCTCGTCAACACCTGTGGTTTCATCGACGCCGCCAAGCGCGAGTCGATCGACGCCCTGGTCGAAGCCGGTCGCCTCAAGGACGACGGGAACTGCCGGGCGATCGTCGCACTCGGCTGCATGGTCGAGCGCCACAAGTCGGAGCTGGAAGAAGCGCTCCCCGAAGTCGACATGTTCCTCGGATCGAGCGAAGTGGGTCGCCTCATCCCCAACCTCGTCGAGCGTGGGCTGATCGGCGAGGCGCCGGTGCTGCACCCGGGCGAGCGGCTGTACGCCGGCGACGCACCGCACGTCCGTTATCTCAAGATCAGCGAGGGGTGCGACCACGGCTGCGCCTTCTGCGCGATTCCGCTGATGCGCGGCAAACACCGCTCCTTCTCGCTCGACGAGGTCGTTCGCGAGGCGCAACTGCTCGAGCTCCAGGGCGCGCGCGAGGTGAATCTGGTCGCGCAGGACCTCGCGCATTACGGTCGCGACCGGCGCGATGGCGTACAGCTCCCCGAGCTGCTCGAGGCGCTGCTTCGCGAGACGGAGCTGCCCTGGATCCGGATGCTCTATCTCTACTCGACCGGGATCACGCCGCGGCTGCTCGAGGTCGTCGGCGCCAGCGGTCGCATCCTGCCGTACATCGATATGCCGATCCAGCACGCGTCCGATCCCGTCCTGGCGCGCATGCGACGGCCGGAGCGACAGCGGACGATCCGCGAGCGACTGGCGCGCTTCCGTGCCGCCGTGCCTGACGTGACGATCCGCACCACCTGCATCGTCGGATTCCCGGGCGAGACCGAGGAGGATTTCGAGACGCTGCTCGCCTTCCTCGAGGAGGCGCAGTTCGATCGCGTCGGCGCGTTCGCGTACTCGCCGCAGGATGGCACGCGCGCCTTCGACATGCCGGACGACGTGCCGGAGCGCGTCAAGTTCGAGCGGCTGGAACGACTCTCGAGCCTGCAGCGCCTCGTCACCGCCGATCGCTACGAACGACACATCGGCCGCACGACGCGCCTCCTCGTCGATCGGGCGGCCGGCGTCGACGGCATTGCGATCGCACGCGCGCCGTGGCAGGCCGACGACGTCGATGGCGTCACCTATGTGGCAACCAGCGCCGTCCCCGGGTCGTTTATCGACGCGGTAATCGACGAGCTGGTCGACGACTACGATTTCCGCGCGACCGCGCTCGGCGGGATCATCGCGCCGATCGCGCCGATTGCGCGGCGTGATGGACGACGGTTGCCGGTCATGGCGACCACGATCGGGAGCTTCGGACGATGACCCGCACCAGATCCGGCGCCGAGCGCGTCCCGCTCACCCCCACCACCCCCTCGTCGGCCAGCGCGGCGATGATGGAGCGTGCGCGTCGCCTCTTTCCGGGCGGGGTGAGCTCGCCGGTGCGCGCGTTCGGCGGCGTCGGCGGCGAGCCGTTCGTCGTCGCGCGGGGGGAGGGCGCGTACATCTGGGATCTCGACGGCAATCGTTATGTCGACTACGTGCTGTCATGGGGCCCGCTGGTGCTCGGGCACGCGCCAACGGCGGTGCTCGATGCCGTGCGCGACGTCATGCAGCGCGGCACCAGCTTCGGGATCCCCACCGGGCTCGAGGTCGAACTGGGCGAACTGATCTCGGCGCGGATGCCGCACATCGAGATGCTGCGATTCGTGTCCAGCGGCACCGAGGCGACGATGAGCGCCATCCGGCTTGCGCGAGCATTCACCGGACGCGACGCGATTCTGAAGTTCGAGGGGTGCTATCACGGCCACGGCGACTCCTTTCTCGTCCGCGCCGGATCGGGAGTCGCGACGCTCGGACTCCCCAACTCGCCTGGCGTACCCGAGGCGCTCGCCTCGTTGACGCTGACGGCGCCATTCAACGATCTGGACGCGGTGCGCGCGCTCGCGCGGCAGCACCCGCTGGCGGCGATCATCGTCGAGCCGGTGGTCGGCAACGGCGGCTTCATCACGCCCGACGACGATTTCCTCCCCGGGCTGCGCGCAATCGCTGACGAAACGGGCGCCTTGCTCGTCTTCGACGAGGTGATGACGGGCTTCCGGGTCGCGCCGGGTGGCGCGCGCGAGTTGAGCGGCGTCACCGCCGACCTGACGACGCTGGGCAAGGTGATCGGCGGCGGGCTTCCGGTGGCGGTCTATGGCGGCCGGCGCGACATCATGGCGCGCGTGGCGCCGACGGGGCCCGTCTATCAGGCGGGGACACTGTCGGGGAACCCATTGGCGATGGCCGGCGGATTGGCCACGCTCACGGCCCTCACCCCCGAGGTGCACGCCGGTATCACGGCGCACACCGCGGCGCTCGTCGACGGGATGCAGGGGATCGCCGCGCGGCACGGAACCCCATTCCGCGCCGACCATCGCGGATCGATGTTCGGGTTCTTCTTCCGGGATGAACGTGTTCGCACCTTCGAGGACGCCAGGACGAGCGACACGGCGCTGTTCCGGCGGGTTTTTCACGCCGCCCGCCGGCGTGGCGTCTACCTCGCCCCATCCGCGTTCGAGGCCGGCTTCATGTCGTCCGCGCACGGGACGGCCGAGATCGATTTCACGCTGGACGTCTTCGACCAGTCGCTGGCAGCGGCCCTCGCGGGTGAACCCGTGCCCGGCGAGGACCGCGCCTGACGCCGCACGCCGCCTGACGCGGCGCGGTGCCCGATGACGCGGCCGTCGTTGGCGCGTCGTCGCCGGCCGTCCGCGCTGACGATCGGGCTCGTTCCGGCGGCGATCGCCTGTGCCTGGTACGCCGGGCTCGCCGCCGCGCCGGTGCATGCGTCGGCGACCGTCGCTCCGACGTCGGCGCCCAATGGATCCCCCCCGACGCTTGCACCGCCGGCCCGACACCGCGCACCCGCAGAGATCCGGGTCGCCCTTGCCACCGCCTCGACCGGGGGCGCACTGACCGGTGAGGGGTCCTGGCAGGTCGTGACGGGCCGAGGACGTCTCGTCGTCCGCGCCCGAACGGGCGAGCGATGGACGGTCGAGTCGTCGACGCGGGTGCCGGGGGGGCGTCCAGCCGTCCGGCTAATTCGCCCGGACGGCACGGAGACCGACTGGAAGACCGACGGTCTCGTCGTCCGTCCCGCCGATGCTGACCGCGCGGTACGCTGGAACGGCGCTGCCTATCGCGGCGAACTGCGGATCGTCCCGACCGACTCCGGCGCGATCGTCCTCAACGCGCTTCCCCTCGACGACTATCTTCGCGGCGTAGTGCCGCTCGAGCTCAGTCGCACGCTCGGCATGACCGAGCTGGCCGCCTACCAGGCGCAGGCCGTCGCCGCCCGCACGTTCACGCTCAGCCGCGCATCCGACAACGCCGCGCGCGCCTGGGACGTCCGCGCCGGGACGCTCGATCAGGTCTATGGCGGTCGCGACGTCGAGACCCGGGTCGCCGACCTCGCGGTGTCGACGACCAGCGGGATGGTGGTGGAGTATGCGGGGCGACTGGTCTTCGCGCCCTACCACTCCACGTGTGGCGGGACCACGGCCAGCGCCGAGGAAGTCTGGCGCACTTCGGCGCAGCCCTGGCTGCAGCGCGTGAGCGACCGGGTGCCCGGGAGCAGTCGCTCCTATTGCGACATCTCCCCGCGCTTCCGCTGGACGCGGACGATCGAGACCGCGGAGCTGCAGAAGCTCGTCGACGCGAACCTGAGCCGCTACGCGCGGGTGCCGGCTGGCGGCGCGGGGGCGGTGCGGCTGCTCCAGGTCGACGGGGTCACCCTGTCCGGTCGGGCAGCGGGCGTGCTGGTCGGGACCGATCGCGGCCGCTACCATGTTCGGGGGAACGACGTGCGCTTCGTTCTGCGCGACGTGCGTGGCGAGATCCTGCCGAGCACCTATTTTTCCGTCAACGCGCTCCCCGCGCGCGGACGCGGTCCGCGCGTGACGATCGATGGATCGGGCGCCGGGCACGGGATCGGCATGTGTCAGTGGGGCGCCATCGGACGGGCTCGCGCGGGCCAGGACTTTCGTACCATTCTCCGGACGTACTATCCCGGTACTTCGATTGGTCACGCATCGTGAGGCAGGGCCCACACCGCCTTCCGCGCGTCCCCGCTCTCACCGCGGCTGCCTGACGCGGCTCGCGCGGCGAGCGGCGCTCGTGGCGATGCTGCTCGTCGGCGCGCTCGCCGTCGATGCGCGTACCGCGGTCGCCCAGACCGCCAACGACTCGACCCTGTTCGCCCGGCTCGGCCTCGATCGCCTCCGGCTGGTATCGTTCGGCGCCTCGGGGGGACTCGTCTTCCCGGCCCGGATGGAGCCGAGCGAGACGATTGGCATCATGGCTGGCTACGGTGAGATCGCGCCGCGGTGGCGGGTAGTCTTCGCCGCGACGTACTGGAGTTCGCGGCTCACCGATGACGTCGTGCGGACGTACGAGGACTCGCTCCGCACCGTGCTCGAAGATCCGACCGGCGATGCCGGCTTCTCGATCGGAACGGTCCGCATCTCCGTCCTCGGCCTGACCGCCGACGGGCGGCGGACCGCGGTGCTATGCAACCGGTTGCGCCCGTACGCCGGCGTCGGCATCGGCGCGCCCGCGGTGAACGCCGAAGGACGCGGGATCAGTGGCACCTTCGTAGAGAATGCGCTCGACAACATCGCGACCGGCTTCGCTGGGGTCGCCGGTGCCGATTTCATCGTCATCCCCAACCTCGCTCTGACCATGCACGCCCGATACGACCTTCTGAGCGGTCTTCGCTTCGCCACCGTTCGCGCAGGCGCCTCCTACATCTTCGGCGCGCGGGGACGGCCCTGATGCCCCCGGTCCGGATCGGCATCGTCGGGGCTGGCGCGATCACGCAGTTGGCGCATCTGCCGGTGCTCGCCAAGATGCGCGGCGCCGAGGTGCGGGCGCTCTGCGACAACGACAGCGCGAAGGCGCGGGCACTGGCCGAGCGGTTCGGCGTTCCCGACACCTTCACCGACATCGAGGATCTGCTGGAGTTCGACGAACTCGACGCGGTAATCGTCGCGACGCCCAACCACCTTCATGAGCCCCACGTACTGAGTGCGCTCGCAGCCAAGGTCGACGTCCTCGTGGAGCGCCCGGCCGCGATGACGGCGCGCGGCGTGGAGCGGATCCTCGCCGCCGCCGAACGGACGGGACACAAGGTCGTGGTCGCGAACAACCACCGGTTCCGGAGCGACGTGCAGGCGCTGCGCGGCTTCCTCCGCGGCGGCGAGCTCGGTCGCGTGACAGGAATCCGCGGCGGGCTGTATCAGCTCCGCGGCTCCGTTACCGGGTGGCGGAACCGTCTGGACGAGGCCGGCGGTGGTACGTTGATGGATGCGGGCTTTCCGCTACTCGATCTGGCGCTCTGGCTGACGCAGCTCTCGCACCCGTTGCGGGTGAGCGCCTTCATGGATCGTGGCCGCGGCGCCAACGCGGTTGACGAGGTGATGCTGGCGACGATCACGTCAGGCGATGGCACCACCTTCGTGCTGGACCTCAACCGTGCTTACGTCGGCGAGGAAGAGCGGTGGTGGTTCGAGGTGGTCGGCACGCGCGGCAGCGCGCGTCTCGCCCCGTTGCGTGTCGTCAAGGAACTCAATGGCCGCCCGATGGACGTGTCGCCGTCGGGGGCGGCTGCGCGCGAGTCGGCGTTCATCCAGAGCTACCGCGCCGAGCTGGCGCACTTCATCTCGATCGTCACCGGGGAGACGGAGTACGTGCCCCCCGCCGACATGGGGATGCTCCATCGCGTCCTCGAGGCGATCTACAAGTCGGCTGAAGATGGCAAGGAAGTGAAGATCGGTTAGCGGCCTGTAACTGAAGTTCGTGGCGCGGTGATCCAGTGTTTCGTTTTGAAGTACGACCACTGGAATAGCTGACAGTGTGTGTTGCACCGGATTCAGGCGGTCCAGCGCCTCCACCAGCGTAGGCAGAGCGACCGCGCATTCCACGCCAGCCGGCGGGGCTGCCGGGAGCCGCCTCACGCCGTGCCGCCGACAGCAACGCCTCGAGCGCGCGGTTGGTGCTTTCGGCCGTTGGGAGAAGTAGGGGAGCGTTGAGGACGGTAACCACCAGCTCGAACGGGGCGGCGTCGCGCCGTCCCGTCTGCGCCTTGTCGTAGCCCTTCGGACACCCGGCGGCGCCACGGAACGCATCCGTGCGCGCGCCGTGATGGACGCGGCTGGCACGTGGGCCTGTAGGACAGCAGAATGGGTGGACAGCACACTGCGGAATGGTTGGACAGGCCGCCAGTTCCGCCCTGCCGCCTAGCGCGTCGGCGGCCGCCCCACCTCCTTCGGCGAAGCGGGCGCGTAGCCGGTCGAGCGCCGCGGATTGCGCTGCTTCGCTCGGCCGCGTCGGCCACCGCCGCCCGCCACTTCACCCGGGGCTGCGGTAGGAAAGGAGTGTCGTGACGGTGTTCCCATTTGACAGGTTCTGGTCAAACGGGTTGACACGACGTTAGGTTACGCCTCACGAGTGCTTGGCACGCCCTGGCCGGCCTGCCCATTTCGCCGTTCGTTCACTGCGCCTGCGCCCGGAGAAG
>JBBQHX010000040.1:0-19026 GCA_038324385.1 Gemmatimonadales bacterium
CGCCGTCGGCAAGGTGTACGACGCGCGCCTGGCGCGCCGGCTCGTGCGGTACGTGCGCCCGTACCGGCTCCTCGTGGCTGGCGCGATCATCCTGCTGGTCATCGACGGCCTGCTGCAGCTCGTCGGACCGTGGTTGACGAAAATCGTCATCGATGAGGCGATCCCGAATCGGGATACCGGGCTGCTCGTGCAGAGCGCGACGATCTTCGCGTTTGCGCTGCTGACGCAGTTCGCCTCGCAGTATGGAGAGACGCTGCTCACGGCGCTGCTCGGCCAGCGCGTCATGCACGACCTGCGCACGGAGCTGTTTGCCAAGCTCCAGCAACTCTCGATCGCCTTCTTCGATCGCAACCCGGTGGGGCGCCTGATCACGCGCGTCACGTCGGACGTCGAATCGCTCAACGAGCTGTTTACGGCCGGGGTCGTCGCCGGACTCGGCGATCTGTTCACGTTGGCGGCGATCAGCGTGATGATGATCGTGATCGACTGGCGCCTGGCGCTGGCCGCGTTTGCCGTGATTCCGTTCGTCTATCTGGTGTCGCATCTCTTCAGGGCGCGCGTCCGCGTGCACTACCGGGAGATCCGCACACGCCTTGCCCGCATCAACGCCTTCCTGCAGGAGCGCCTGACGGGGATGCGCGTCGTGCAGCTGTTCGGACGCGAGCGCGGCGAGGCGGCGCGGTTCGAGTCGCTCAACCGGGAGCATCTCGATGCGCACCTGCGGTCGATCCGCATCTATGCGGTCTACTTCCCGGTGATCGAGATCCTGACGTCGGTCGCGCTGGCGAGCCTGATCGTCGCGGGCGCGGGCCGCGTCCAGGAGACGACCCTGACGATCGGAACGCTGGCGGCCTTCCTTCAGCTCGTGCGGCGCTTCTTCCAGCCGCTGCAGGATCTCTCCGACAAGTTCAACACGTTGCAGCAGGCGATGGCCTCGTCGGAGCGCGTGTTCAAGCTGCTCGACACCCCCGTCGACGCGGGGACCTACGCTCTCCCGCCCGCCGCGCGCGCGGTGCCGGCCGTGGGCGCCGGAAATGGCGTCGCCCCCCGCGTCTGGGGCGAGCGGCTCCGTGGCGTCACCATCACCTTCGAGGACGTCTGGTTTCATTACGGCGCGCCGCCGGCGACGGGCGAGGAGCCGTCGTGGGTGTTGAGGGGCGTGTCGTTCGAGGCACGGCCGGGACAGACCGTGGCGCTGGTGGGACACACCGGGGCGGGGAAGACCACGGTGATCAGCCTGCTGCTCCGCTTCTACGAGCCCCAGCGCGGCCGCATCCTCCTCGACGGGGTCGACATCCGCACGCTGCCAATCGAGGAGCTGCGTGCGCACATCGGCTATGTCCAGCAGGACATCTTCCTGTTCGCCGGCGACGTGGCGTCGAACATCCGACTGTCATCCGGGCTCACCGACGAGCAGGTTGCGCGCGCCGCCGCGAGGGTGGGGGCAGACCGGGTGATCGACCGGTTGCCCGACGGGTACGGCTACGCGCTGGGCGAGCGCGGCGCGTCGATCAGCGTCGGCGAGCGGCAACTGCTCTCGTTCGCGCGGGCGATCGCCGCCGATCCCGCTCTCCTCGTCCTCGACGAAGCCACCAGCGCCGTCGACAGCGAGCTGGAGGCGGACATTCAGCAAGCCCTCGCCGAACTGATGCGAGGGCGGACGACGATCGCCATCGCTCACCGATTGAGCACCATCGTCACGGCGACCGAGATTCTCGTGATGCATCACGGGCAGATCCGCGAGCGCGGCTCGCACGCCGAGCTGCTCCAGCGGGAGGGGCTCTACAGCCGCCTCTATCGCCTGCAGATCGGCGAGTTGGCCGAGCCCGCCGCGAACGAGACGGCCGCGATTCCGGCGTGACGGGTCGGTGACGGACGGGGCCGCGCCCGGCGGACGGCACCCGGCGCCGGGGATCCGGCACCGTCGGGCCGAACGCAGCCTCGGCGGCGCTTGCCAGCTATCCGGGCCGGACGTAGTTTCCCGCACACGCAAGGAGTTACGCCCCGTGGGGCCCCGGCCCGCGCCCACTGCCGGGGCTCTGGTGTCGCCCGAATCTCGTGTCGCCGATCTGGCGGCCCCATCGCGTCATTGAGCCAGGGTAGCGAGTGCACCTCTCCGTTGGCGCCCGCACGGACGTCGGGATGATCCGAGCCGGCAACGAAGACAGCTTCTTTGCCGATTGCCTGCCGACGTACGGTCTGTTCATCGTCGCGGACGGAATGGGAGGACACGCGGCCGGTGAGGTCGCGAGCGCCATGGCGGTGCAGATCGTCACGCGTGAGCTCAATGCGCTAACCGAGCATGGCGACGACGAGGCGCCGCAGGTCGTGGCCGACTCGCTCCGCCGCGCCAACCGGGCGATCTACGAGCGCACCACCGCCGAGATCGACAAGCAGGGGATGGGCACCACCGTGTCCTGTCTGGTCCTCGCCGGGGCGCGCTTCCTGATCGGTCAGATCGGCGACTCGCGCGTCTACCTGCTGCGCGATGGTGCCCTGCGCCAGGTGACCAAGGACCACTCCTACGTGCAGGAGCAGGTCGACGCGGGCTTCCTGACGCCTGAGCAGGCGCGCTTCCATCCGTACTCGAACGTGATCACGCGATGCGTTGGGGCGAGCGCGGATGTCGAGCCCGACGTCTATGCGGGCGACGTGCGCGCGGGCGACGTCTTCCTCGTCGCCTCCGACGGCCTCACGGGAATGGTCGACGACCGTCGCCTGCAGGCGCTTCTCCTGTCGCGAGCCTCCCCCGCGCGCATCGTCGATGCACTGATCGCCGAGGCCAACGGCCGCGGCGGGCTGGACAACATCACGGCGATCATCGTCCAGGTGGCCTCGCTCGACGACGACGAGGCGTGACCACGCCGGGCGGGCCGCCCCGCGCCGGCGGCGACGAGACGGTCGGCTCGGTGGCCGAACTCTTCCTCGGCAACATCCTCTACGCCCTCGAGCGGTGCGCGCTCTCGCTCGACGAGGAGTCGAAGCGCGAGGATGCCGCGTTCTATCGGGGCATCGCGCGGAAGCTGGCGACGGCGCACGGGCGGCAGAAAGGCTGACCGGACATGGCGCGAGGGTCGCGCGTTGCGGACATCGACGGCGGGGGCTACGTTCGCGGGCGTTCCGCCCCCTCTACCTCGAGTGTCGTCATGCCTGACGTTCCGCCCTCCCTCCGCCGCCTGACGCGGCGGGGTCGCGCACGCTCGATCGCCGTCCTCGCCCTGGCCGCGATCGCGGCGGCCTGCGACCGATCGCCTGACGATGCCGACGCACCGGCCGCCGTCGTGCGCGACAGCGCCGGTATCATGATCGTGGAGAACCCGCCCGAGGCGCAGCGGACGCGGGTGCTGCACGAGGTGGATACGGCGTCGGTGGTTATTGCGCGTGAGGCGGATGGGACTACGGACCCAACCTTCGAATCGGTGCTCAAGGTCGTCGGGCTGTCCGACGGTTCGTTTGTCGCTCTCGACATGGCGCCGCCGCATGTGCGGGCATTCGGCGCTGATGGTGTCGCACGGTGGAATGCGGTGGGGCGGGGCAACGGGCCGAACGAGCTTTCGTCCGTCGGGCCGCTTGCGCGAATCCGAGGCGACTCGCTCATCGTCGACGAGAGCCAGGGATCGCGAGCAATCCTGCTCGATGCTGACGGCACACCGCTCGGCGATCTTGCACCGCGGATGGTGCTGGATACCGCCGGCGTCCGTCGCCCGGTGTGGCCCTTCGCTCGCCTCGGCGACGGCTCGACGGTGGGCTATTTCCTCCGTTTCAGCCCGTCGGATCTGCAGGGCAGCGGTTCCGAGCTCGCGACGATGCCGTTCGTGCTGCTCGATCGCGACGGAACGCTGCCCACGCCTCTTGGCGATCACCCGGTCGCGCGAATGGGACGAGGCGGCAGCCTGATCATTGTTGCATTGTCGCCCTACGTGTCCGTCGCGGCCGGTGAGTCGGAGGTCGTGAGCGGGTGGCCGGAATCGGAGGAACTGCGAGTGGTCGACACAGGTGGGTCGCTCATTCGGCTGATTCGTACGTCTGGTGACCGGCGCCCGCCGACAGCAGAGGAGGCGGACGTGGGACGCGACCAGGTACTCGACGGCCTGCCGGTCGCGCTGCGCGATCCGGGGATACGCGACAGGGTGATGATCGCCGATTCGCTCCCGCACTTCGCCCGGCTGGTCGTGGGCACGGACGGGCGCATCTGGCGGGAGCGGTTCACCCCAGCCCGGCCCACCGGGCTGTTCGCCCGCCCGGACTCGGTCACCGTGTGGGACGTCCTCGCGCCCTCCGGCGAGTGGCTCGGGATCGTCAGCACGCCGCCGTCCTTCTATCTCACCGATGCCGGACCCGACTGGATCGTCGGGTCGTTCGCCGATGAGTTGAACGTGCAGGTGCCACGACGCTATCGGTTGCGAGCGGCTGCGCGTTGAACGGCTCCTGCGGACTGCCCTGAAGCGGGCAAGCCAGCTCGCATCCCGCCGCGCGCTCCGTCTCCGCCGACAGATCAGCGATCACGACCGCCACGTCCACCGTCCGCCGATGCACAACCAACACCCTGCGCGACTGGGAAGGGGTTGCATGGGCAGACCGGAAGGCGGTCGAGTAACGAGTCGCGTGGAGAACGGACGTCCTACATCGCGCGCGCTGGCCGTCGCCGACCGCCCGCCTCGACGCGATCGGATGCCTGGCCGCCGAGCACGGCGGCCCAGGCATCGGCCAGCAGATTGACCCCCAGCACGGCGAGGGCGATCGCAAGCCCGGGGAAGAGCGCGAGCCACCAGGCGACCCGCAGGAATCCCTGTGCCTGGCCGGCCAACATGCCCCAGCTCAGCACATTCGGGTCGCCCAGGCCGAGGAACCCGAGGCTCGCATCGAGCAGCAGCACCTGCCCGAAGAGAAGTCCGAGCAGAACGGCGGCGCTCGCCAGGGTGTTCGGCAGCAGCTGCCGCCAGATGATACGCGCGCCGGACGCACCCGTCGCCCGTGCCGCGACCACGAAGTCGAGGTCGCGCATGGCGAGCACCTCGCCGCGCATCACCCGCGCCAGCACGGGCCATGACGTCAGCCCGAGTGTGAGGACGACGCGGTCGAGGCCCGGGCCGAACAGTGCGATCACGACAACGACGAGAAAGAATCGCGGTAGCACCTGAAACAGGTCGGTGACGCGCATGAGCGCATCATCGAGCAGACCGCCTCGAAAACCCGCGGCCATTCCAATAACCGCTCCACAGCAGAACGCCACCAGCGTCACGCCGCCGGCCACGAGCAGTGATGTTCGTGCGCCGAACAACACGGCGCTGAACAGGTCCCGGCCGATGCCGTCCGTGCCCATCAGGTGGGCGAACGACGGGGGCAGGAGTGGGGCGGCCGTGAGTGCGAACGGATCGGCCGGCGCGAGCAGCGGCGCGAGCAGCGCGAGCGCGAGCAGCGTCGCTGCCAGCCCGAAGCCGAGGCGTCCGTTAGGCAGCGACAGCACGGCGCGCCACTTTGGCGGCTCACGCCGCGTCACGCGTGGCAGGGGCGCCGAGGGCGCCAGCTCAGCGGAGCCTGACTCGCGGATCAATGGCGGCATACATCAGATCCGTCACCAGGTTAGCCAGGACGACAAAGAGCGCGACGACGAGGAACAGGCCGAGGAGCACGGGCGTGTCCCGGGTCTGAAGCGAGCTGAACATGAGGCGACCGGTGCCGGGCCATCCGAACACGATTTCGACCACGGCGGCGCCGGCGGCGAGATGCCCCACGCGGGCGCCGATCACCGTCACGACCGGCAGCAGCGCGCGCGGGAGCGCATGGCGCACGAGTACGGCGAACTCGCCGACGCCCTTCGCCCGCGCCGTCCGCACGTGGTCGCGCGCGAGTTCGTCGAGCACGCCACTTCGCGTCAGACGAATAAGCACCGCCACTTCCTGCGAGGCGAGCACGAGCGCTGGCAATGCGAGATGCCGCGCGATGTCGAGCGTCCGCGCCAGCCCTCTGGCGTCACTCCCGGCGGCGGTCATGCCCTGCACCGGGACGAGATCGAGCTTGAGCGCGATCCCGAGGATCGCCATCTGCCCGATCCAGAAGACGGGCGCCGAGTAGAACCCGAGCGCAAGCGCGCTGATGCCGACATCGCGGGCTCCGTGCGGCCGGCGACCGGCCAGCGCGGCAAGGGGGAGGGCCGCGAAAATGGCCAGCAGCAGCGCTGTCCCCGTCAGCAGGAGCGTCGCCGGGACGCGTTCCATGATCACGGTCGCCGCACTTCGGCCCTGCACGTAGGAAAAGCCGAGGTCGCCTTGCGCCAGGCGACCCGCGTAGGTCGCCAGTTGGGTCGGCAGCGACTGGTCGAGGCCGAAGCGCTGCCGCATCTCGGCGTAGTACGCCGGGTCGCCGTGCTCACCCGCTAGCGCGATGAGCGGATCGCCCGGCGCGACGTGCACGAGCAGAAAGCTCACCAGGAGAATCCCGACGACCGTTGGGACAACCTGCAGAAGCCGCCGAACAACGAATCCAGAACTCACGGCGAGGTCGATCGCGCGCGCATCATCACATCAGGGCGCACGCGCGGTGCACCGGGCCGTGGCGGCGAAGTGCGACGAGGTGCCGAAGCCGCTGCAGCGGACCGAGTGCGCGCGGGTCGCGGTCGTTTCCACGAGCCAGACATACGGTTGATCGTCGACGACGATTTCCTGAATCGTGCGGTAGAGCTGCCGCCGCTCCGGCAGCTCCAGCGAGGCCGCGGCGAGCTCGAAGAGACTGTCGACGGCTGCATTGCGGTAGCCGGCCATGTTCGAGAACGGCACGGGCGCCACGCTGGACGACACAACCATTCGACGCATTCCGATTTCCGGATCCGTGCCATTGCAGTACGCACCGATGGCCGTATCGAAGTCTCGCACTGTAAACACGGTCCGCGAGAAGACGGCCTGCTCCAGCGCCTGGGTGCGGAGGTCGATGCCAACGCCGCGGAGCTGTGCACGAAGCAGGTCGGCGTACACCGTCTGAGCGGGGAGGACCGTGAGCCCGATGGCGAAGCGGGTGCCGTCCGCAACTCCCGGGACCCCATGCGCCGTCCTGACTCCATCGGCGCCTCGCTGCCATCCCACGGCATCGAGCAACGCGGCCGCGCGCGCCGTGTCCCAGGGAGGCACGGCCAGTCCCGACGCGTGGGCGAACGCAATGCGCGAGGAGATCGGTGCGTCGGCCGCGCGCCCATCGCCGAACAGCACGCGCTCGACGAATTGCTCCCGGTCGATGGCATGCGCCACGGCGCGTCGCACGCGCACGTCGCGAAACTGAGGGCGGTCGAGATTGAAGCCCAACGTGGTGATGCAGTTGCTGCCGCCGGGATTCACGGCGGTCTGGATCATCCGCACGCGCGGATCGCGCTCGAGGCGTGCCCGCTCCGGACCAGGTACGCTGAACAGCCAGTCCACTTCGCCCGACTCCAGGGCGACGACCTGGGTCGCCGGATCGGGGATGACGCGCAGGACCACGGCGTCGAGGGCTGGCGCGCCCCGGAAATACTCACGATTGGCGGCATAGCGGATTTCGCTTCCGGTCTCGTACGCGACGAACCGAAAGGGACCGGTGCCCACCGGAGCGGTGTTGGCCGGGTTGCGCAACGGGTCCTGGCCGGCGAAACGATGCCGGGGCAGGATCGGCGCCTCGACAACGTCCAACTGTTGCAGGAGCGGCGCGTAGGGGCGGCGGAAGCGGAACTCCACCGTGGAGTCATCGAGCGCGCGTACGTCCACGATCGCCGCGCCCATGGACGCTCGGGTCCGGGCATGGAACTTCAGGAGCAGCTCTTCGAACGTGAACTCGACGTCCGCGGCAGTGAACGGCTGGCCGTCATGCCAGCGTACGCCCTGCCGGAGGTGAAAGCGGTACAGTGCGCCTCCCTCCTCCACCTCCCAGCGTTCGGCCAGTGCTGGCTGCGGTCGCAGTTCGTCATCGAGCGTGAGCAACCCGTCGTACAGCAGACCGGCCGCGGTGTGAACGCCCCCATTCGTGGTGATCGCCGGGTTGAGATGCCCGGGGTCGCCAATGGCGGCGACGAGAACCCCCTCCCCGCGCCCGGCCGACTCACCCGCGCATGCGCTGACCAACGCCAGGAGTGGCGCGACCAGCAGCACATGGTGGTTCGGCCGACGAGGGTGCATGCCGGTGATCAGGGCGCGAAGCGAGTGACGGAGCGAGTTGAAGCGGCATCAATGTGCCGTGCGTGCATCGGGGGCGGAAGGTCGCCGTGGAGGACGCCGCCGTGTGCAGCGGCCATTGCAGCGTTGCGCCCCCGGGGCGACGTTGTGCGCATGTCTGCTACCGTCGTCGGGCCGGGTGAGGCCGAGCCGCCGTGCGGCTGCTGCGACGCTGACGCCGGGAGCGCCTCGACCTGCTACTGCGGCGTCGAGGACTTGTTGCGCATCATCCGCCGGCGCTACTCGCTCGCGGTCATGAATGTGATTCATGGCCGTGGTGCGGCCCGGTATCACGACGTGGCGGCTGCGCTCCCGGGAATAAGCAGCTCGACGCTTGCCGAGACGCTGCATGCGCTCGTCGCGGCCCGACTCGTCGATCGCTGTCAGACCGACGCGCGTCCGCAGGCGTCCTACCGACTGACCGGGTCGGGTGCGAAGCTGCTCAACCGTCTGCGGCAACTCCTGTCGGAAATCGAACCGACGTGACGGAATCCGGGCTGTCTGCTCGGCTGTATCACCACGGCACGCCGCGCCCCGAGCGCATCACGGCCGGTTGGTGCTCCGGACGCTGCGCCGACCACCGTGCGGAATGGCGCGATCGATGCGCTTCGGTCAACCGAAGCGGATTTGCGGACGGCGTGCTCTGGCCGTACCATCGTGATGGGGACGGCGAGCGCGTCTGGCACGTGGGGCCTCGTGGAGGTGGCGGCGGATGGTGGAGCGTCGGCTGATCGCGGTCGAGGGCGTGGTCCAGGGCGTCGGGTTTCGACCCTACGTCCACAGGCTGGCCGCGGTCAACAACCTCTCCGGTTTCGTGCGCAACGATGCGGGCGGCGTCCAGATCGATGTGCAGGGCGAACACACTCACGTCGATGCGTTCTGCCGGGCACTGGTGGCCTCCCCCCCCCCGCTCGCGGTTATCAGCGAGGTTCGGGTTGAAACGGCATCGCCGCGCCCGTACCATGCATTCCGCATCGTCGAGAGCGGTGCGCCCGCCCGAAAGCCGGTCCCGCCGCTCGTGCCGCCCGACGTCGCTACGTGCGACGCGTGTCTGCTGGAACTGTTCGACCCGCAGAACCGACGCTCCGAACACCCGTTCATTACCTGCACCGATTGCGGTCCGCGCTTCACGATCATACGCGGCACGCCGTTCGACCGCGAACGCACGACGATGGCCGACTTCGCGATGTGCGTGGAGTGTCGACGCGAGTATGAGGATCCGACCGACCGACGCTTCCACGCCGAGACGATCGCATGCTGGAGCTGTGGCCCCACGCTTCGGGCTCACATCAGGGGCGACGTTAGGGTCGGGACCGGCGCTGACGCCATCGACCTCGCCGTGCGCACGCTTCGGGATGGCGGCATCGTCGCGCTCAAGTCGCTCGGCGGATATCATCTCGCCTGTGATGCGACCGCACCGGCGGCCGTGGACCAATTGCGCGAGCGCAAGCGGCGCGAGGCCAAGCCACTCGCCGTGATGGTGCGCGACGCGACCCGCGCGGCGGGGCTGTGTTTGATGTCCGCGGCGGAGCGCATGCTGCTCGAGTCCCCGGCGAAACCCATCGTTCTGCTCGAACGGCGAGCCTCCGCCCAAGTGGCCCTCCAGGTCGCGCCAGGGCAGCGCACGCTTGGCGTCATGCTTCCCTCCACGCCGGTGCATCACCTGCTGTTGGCAGCGCTCGACCGCCCGCTCGTGATGACCAGCGGCAACCGGAGCGACGAGCCGGTGGCAATCGATGAAGAGGGCGCGTTTGCCGCGCTATCCTCGATTGCCGACCTGTTCCTCGTGCACGACCGACCGATCGCCGCCCGCTGTGATGACAGCGTGTTGCGATTGGCCGCGGGCGACGCGCGACTTGTGCGCCGGTCGCGCGGATACGCGCCACGGACGATTACGTTCACACGCCCGTCGCCCTGTCCGGTGCTCGCCACCGGCGGACACCTCAAGAACACCGCCTGTCTCGCCAGCGGATCGCGGGCGACGCTCTCGGCACACGTGGGGGAGCTGGACAGTGCCGAGTCGCGCCAGGCGCTGAATGACGCCATCGCGGGTCTGATGCGCGACACGCACGTCACGCCGGCCGTGATCGCCCACGACCTACATCCGGATTACGGGTCGACGCACGTTGCCCACGCCCTGGCCGCGGAACTCGGCGTCGAACGTCTGGTGGCCGTGCAGCACCACCACGCACACGTCGCCGCGTGCGTCGCGGAGCATGGAGTCACCGCACCCGTGATCGGCGTCGTGTTCGACGGCGCCGGGCTGGGCACCGACGGTGCGATCTGGGGTGGCGAATTCCTGCTCGTGAACGGCGCCGCATTCGAGCGATGCGGGCATCTGGCCTATGTGCCGCTGCCTGGCGGGGATGCGGCCACGAGACGTCCGTGGCGATCGGCCGCCGCGCACCTGGTGGCGCGCGGTGGAGGGCCCGAGCTATGCGAATTCGGCGGCCTCGTCGGCCCGACCGGCGTAGCCGCGGCCGAGTGGCGACTCGTGCACGCGATGCTCGCGCGGCCTGACCAGCTGCCCCGCACGTCGAGTGTGGGCCGCCTGTTCGATGCCGTCGCGTCTCTATTGCAGCTGTGCCACGTGTCGCGATTTGAAGGCGAGGCCCCGATGGCGGTAGAGGCAGCCGCGGACCCGCGCGCAACCGGTGGCTATGACGCTCCGATCAGCGGCGATGCCCCGTGGACGGTGGATGCGAGCGCGCTGGTGCGCCGCGTGGCCGCCGACCGTCGGCGCGGGCGGCCGGTCGCGGAGATCGCCGGCGCCTTCCACCTCGGGTTGCGAGATATCGTCGTGGCCGGCTGCGGCCGTGTTCGCGAGCAGACCGACTGCGGGATCGTCGCCCTCGCTGGCGGCGTCTTCATGAACGCACTGCTCCTCACCCTCACGCACGATGCGCTCGCCGCGCGCGGATTCCGGGTGCTCGTTCCACGCCTGGTTCCGTGCAACGATGGCGGGCTCTCGCTCGGTCAGGCGTACGTCGCTGCGCGGGCGGTGGAGGAGGACCTATGTGCTTAGGCGTGCCCGGACGAATCGTCGAGTTTCTCGACCCCGCGCATCACCTCGCGAAGGCCGAGATATCTGGCGTACGCCGGGCGATCAACGTGGGACTACTAATTCCGGACGGATTGGAGATCGGCGACTGGGTGTTGATCCACGTCGGGTTCGGGCTGAGCAAGATCGACGAGGAAGAGGCGCGTCGCACCACCGAGTTCCTGGAGCAGCTCGGTTCGGATTATGCAGACGAGCTGAAGCTCATCGAGGAGAGTCGTATCGAATGAGCATAACGATTGACGGGACGCAGGTGCGGGCCGGCGCATCGGACGCACAGACGGTCGCGACGCCAGTCAGTGCCGGCGCGCGCGACGCGGGGCGCGCGCAGATGTCCGCGCCGGCTGACCGCTCACATGCAGCGGCCATCCATGTGGCCGCGTCGAACGCCGCAAGCGAGCAGTTCTTCGCCGAGCATGCCGATGTCGTGGCACGGGCCTGCCATGCGATGAGCGTCCGCTTCAGAAGGGGCGGACGGTTGCTCGCGTATGGCGCGGATGCGCAACGGAGCGACGTCGCGCATGTCGTGGTGGAGTTCCTGCATCCGGTGATTGTCGGCAAGCGAGCACTTCCGGCGATCGCACTGCCCGATGGCGAGCTGCTCGCCACGCTCGCCCGTCGCGATGATATTCTCGTTCTGCTCTGCGCCGGCGTGCCGGGGCCGGTTGAATCGGATCTGCTCGTGCGGGCCGGGCGCGTCGGCATGCTGGTGCTCGCTCTGACGGGCGGGCGCGACTCGGCGGACGGAAGCACACTCGATGCGGACTTCCACTTTGCCGCCCCGTCAAACGATCCGCTCGTCGTACAGGAGACGCATGAGATCCTGTACCACGTGCTCTGGGAGCTCGCCCACGTGTTCCTGGAAGACCGATCGGTGACCGAATGAATGCGCCATCCGAATCCGCGGTCAGCTGCGAGACATTGGGCAGCTGCCATCTGTGCGGCGATGAGGCCGTCGCCGGCCGAGTGGTCGCCATCGATGTAGGCACGGGCACCGCGACCGTGACGTTCGCCAGCGGAATGGCGACCGTCGCCCTCGACCTCGTAGAGGTTGGCGTCGGCGACACGGTGCTCGTTCACCTCGGCTTTGCCATCTCACGGCTGGAGGCGATATGACCGACGGCGCGCGCGATTTCAGCCGAGAGCTGTACCCGTTCCTCTACGCGCCGGCAATCGGCGACGGGGCCACGCTCGCGACGCTGCTGGGCGCCGTCCGGACGTCTACGCTCGCCAAGTGCGCGGAAGTCATCGCACTTCGCCGTGAGCTGGTTAACGAGTACGAGGAGCAGCTGGATGCCGCGGCGCAGGCGATGGCGGAGCGGTTTTCCCTCGGGGGCAAGCTTCTGGCGTTCGGGAACGGCGGCAGCGCCACTGATGCCGATGATGCGGCGGCCGACTGCATCGCGCCCCCGGTCGGCTGGCGCTCGCTGGCTGCGCTGTCGCTACCGGGGGACGGCGCCACGATGTCGGCAGTGGCCAATGATATTGGCGTGGAGCACGTGTTCGTTCGGCAGCTCGTTGCGCTGGGAGAGCCTCACGACATCGCGCTTGGCATTTCGACGAGTGGGCATGCACCAAACGTGATCGCGGGGCTCGGCGCCGCGAGAGCACGCGGTTTACTCACGGTGGCGTTGACCGGCTACGATGGCGGCGCTATCGCGAGCGGCGGCAACGTTGACTTCTGCTTCGTGGCACGCCGGGAATTCGTTCCACGGATCCAGGAGGGGCACGCAACGCTCTGGCATGTACTGCTCACGCTCATACAGGACTGCCTGGGTCGTGAGGCCCCGGTTCACCTCGCCGCTCAGGTGCCGTGATGATGCGTTTCGTCGACGAGTACCGGACGCCCGAGGGAATTGCGAGGCTCCGTGTGGAAATTGAGCGCCTCGCCGGTGACCGTCCCGTAAAGCTCATGGAAGTGTGCGGCGGGCACACCCATGCCATCTACAAGCACGGACTCCAGGACCTCCTTCCGGTCAATGTGGAGCTGGTGCACGGGCCAGGGTGCCCGGTGTGCGTCATCCCGATGGGACGAATCGATGATGCCATCGCGATCGCGAGCACGCCGGGCGTCATTTTCGCCACCTATGGCGACATGATGCGCGTGCCCAGCTCTACCGGAAGCCTGCTCGATGCCAAGGCCAACGGCGCGGACGTCCGCTTCATCTACTCGCCACTCGACGCATTGACGCTGGCCCGCAACAATCCCGAGCGGGAGGTGGTGTTTTTCGCCGTCGGATTCGAAACCACCGCGCCGTCCACCGCCGCAACGTTGCTCCGCGCGCGTGACGAGGGAATCACGAACTTCTCTGTCTTCTGCAATCACGTCACGATCATTCCGGCGATCAAGGCGATTCTCGACTCGCCGGGGATGCAGCTCGATGGCTTCATTGGTCCCGGCCATGTGGCCACGATCATCGGACTCGCGCCATTCGCGTTCGTCGCCCGCGATTATCGGCTGCCGCTGGTCGTGGCGGGCTTCGAGCCGTCTGACATTCTGCAGAGTATCGTGATGATTCTCCGACAGTTGGCCGAGGCACGGCCGCTGGTGGAAAACCAGTATGCGCGCGTGGTGCGCGACGGCGGGAATCGGCGAGCGATGGAGATGCTCGGCGAGACGATGATGCTGCGCCCGTACTTCGAATGGCGCGGGCTCGGGTTCATCTCGCATAGCGCGCTGGCATTGCGGCCGGAGTTCGCGGCGTTTGACGCGGAGGTACGCCACGCGATTCCGAATGTGCGCGTGACTGATCCCAAGGCGTGCCAGTGCGGAGAGGTACTGAAGGGCGTCATCAAACCATGGCAGTGCCGGGTCTTTGGCACCGCGTGCACCCCGGAGACGCCGATCGGGTCGTGCATGGTATCGCCCGAGGGCGCGTGCGCCGCCTACTACAACTATGGACGCTACTCGCTCATGCAGCAGGGTGCTGATCGGGCGCCGCCACTGGTGGGCACATGACGCGGATTGCCGCGAACGCCTCGGTCCCGGGTGTCACACCGTGACCTCGCGTGTTGAAAGCTCCCTTTCGGCGCAGCTCGGACGCATGGAACGCGCCCGCGTGGTGCGCACCGATTCGCCGCGTCTGCGCGACACCCACATCACACTCAGCCACGGAAGTGGGGGGAAGGCGAGCCACGCGCTACTCGAGTCGGTGATTCTCCCCGCGTTTCGCAACCCGCTGCTGGACGGCGATGCGGACGCGGCCCTGCTCCCGATTGGCGGTGCGGCACGGATCGCGCTCACCACTGACTCGTATGTGGTCAGTCCGCTCTTCTTTCCAGGCGGAGATATCGGGAAGCTCGCCGTGCACGGCACCATCAACGATCTGGCCGTCTCGGGGGCGATCCCGATCGCCCTGTCGGTGGGCCTGATTCTGGAGGAAGGGCTCGACATGGACGTGCTGCGCCGCGTGGTGGACTCGATGGCCGCGGCGGCCGCCGCCGCCGGCGTGCCCATCGTCACGGGCGACACCAAGGTGGTGCATCGCGGCAAGGCCGACCAGCTCTTCGTGACTACCACCGGCGTGGGGGCGGTGGCCCCCGATGTGCGGCTCTCGATCGATAGTGTTCGGCCCGGCGATCTGGTGCTTGTCAGCGGGTACATCGGCGACCATGGCATGGCCGTGATGCTGGCGCGTGAAGCGCTCGAACTGGAGGCGGACATCGAGAGCGACAGTGCGCCGCTGCACACGCTCGTTGCCGACCTGCTGCGAGCCGCCCCTGAAACCCGAACGATCAAGGACCCGACGCGCGGCGGGGTCGGTACCACGTTGAACGAGATCGCCGCGCGCGCCCGGGTGGCCGTCGTGGTGAATGAGGAGCGTGTGCCCGTGCGCATCGCCGTGCGCGGCGCCTGCGAGATCCTCGGGCTCGACCCTCTCCATATCGCGAACGAGGGCAAGCTCATTGCCGTGGTACCCCCGCACCAGGCTGACGCGGCGCTCGCCGCACTGCAGGGTCATCCGCTCGGGTCGGACGCCGCAATCATCGGCGAGGTGGTGACGGAGCCGCAGGGGATGGTCCTACTGCGCACGGGTATTGGCGGCTCGCGTGTGCTCGATATGCTCGTCGGCGATCCGCTGCCGCGCATCTGCTAGATCGACGAGGCGTCCTCGAGGAGGTACGTATGGCAACAGCGACCGAACCAATCCGCGGTGGACAGCCCTCCATTCCGGAAACGCTGCCGGATGAGAGGCCCGAGCGACTGCCGCTCGGCCCCCTCAAGACTATCCACGTCTTCTGGATGGCGGGGATGAGTTGCGACGGCTGCACGATTACCGTAGCGGGCGCCACGAATCCGGGCATCGAGGGGTTGCTGAACGGAACCGTGCCGGCGATGCCGAAGATGCTGCTGCATCACCCGGTGCTCTCCGTGGAGGCGGGCGCGGAGTTCATGCAGTCGTTCAAGGACGCACACGCCGGCACGCTCGGCGACCCGTATGTTGTCGTCTTCGAAGGCTCGGTCCCTGACGAGCGGATCGCCGCGCGCACCGGCGGCTACTGGTCGGCGATGGGCTCTGAAGTCATGTCGGGGGACGCTGACGGCGGTGGAACGCGCATGGTGCCGACCACGGAATGGCTGAGCCGACTCGTGCCGGGCGCGGCGGCGACAATCGCGATTGGTACGTGCGCCACTTGGGGTGGGATCCCGTCAGCCGAGGGCAACCCGACCGGATCGATGAGCGTCATGGACTTTCTCGGCGCAGACTATCGCAGCGCCTTCGGACTGCCGGTGATCAACATCCCGGGGTGTGCCCCCCAGGGAGACAACTTTACCGAAACGGTCTTCGCCGTGCTCCTCTTTCTGCAGGGGCTCGGCCCGCTCCCGGCGTTCGACGAACTGGGGCGGCCGTCGTGGCTCTATGGTGAGACGGTCCATCGCGGCTGCACGCGCGCCGGCTACTACGAGGAAGGCGTGTTCGCCGACGACTATGGCGATCCCGAGTGCCTGGTCGAGATCGGCTGTTGGGGTCCGGTGGTGAACTGCAACATCGTCAGGCGTGGCGCGATCAATCACATGGGCGGGTGCATGGAAGCCGGCGGTGTGTGTATCGCCTGCACCATGCCGGGATTCCCGGACAAGTTCTCACCCTTCTACAAGGCACCCCCTGGCGGAATCATCTCCACCTCGATGTCGCGCGGCGTCGGGAGTGTAATCCGCCGCCTCCGCCGCCTCAGCAACCGGCACGCCAGTCGTGAGGTGCGCTGGGACCGACAGGACGCTGTTCCCAGCGGATGGGGACATCTCCCCGGACAGGGTGTGGGGCTCAAGGCGATGGAGTTCTTTTATCAGAAGTGGCAGCACTGGGGCGCCCGCAAACCGGGGCGGCGCGCCGGCGAGGAGGAGCGGTTCTGGGGCGCCACCCGGCCAGGAGTGCCCGACGACTACCCGGATGACAGTATCGCGGAGGGTCCGAACCAATGAACGACGCGGAACTGTGGTCCGTATGGCGACTCTGGATGGCCGTTGCGGTACTCATCATCCTGATCGCCGCGGGGTTGCTCATCGTGATCTGGCGGACGGCGCGCGGCATCCACGCCGAGGCACTACGCGCGTTACGCGCTGCCGAGCAGATCCGGACGAACACCATGCCGATTTGGGCACTCGATACGACCAATCAGGTCGCCGGCGAGTTGCTCGCGACGGTGCAGCACATCGAACAGACGGGCGGCGCACTCGCCGCCGCGCTCGAGTCTCACGCCGGTGCACGCTAGGAGGGATGCCGTCATGCCCGAACCATCCGCGGATACCATCCAGACGGTCTGGACGCTGTCGCTGGTTGTGTTCGTCGTCGTGCTCGCGGTTGTCGCCGCGCTGCTCACACTCATTCTGCGTGCGGCACGCGAGATCAGGAGCGGCGTGTCGGCGATCTGGAACGTGGGCCAGCGGATCGCCAATAACACAATCCATCTCGCCTTGCTCGAGAAGACGAACGCCGGGGCCGAGGCGATACTCGGCTCAGCCATCGGCGTGATCGGCGCAACCGGTGCGATACAGGCGCATGCCGGTGAGTGCCCCGGATGCCCCGCCTGCGTGCTTGGACCACGGTGGTCCCGATGAATGCATTCACCCTACTCACCCTGCTCTCCGTTATTGCCGTTGCCGCGCTGTTCGTCGCGCTCGCGATCTTTCTGTTCATGATTACGGGCACGTTGGAGGCGATCGGCGGCGAGGCGAAGAGTTACGGGACGAAGGCCAGCTTCCTGGCTAAGATCCGCGTCGGCGTGCGTGCCATCGAGGTGCAGACGGGCTCCATCGCGCCGCAGGTTACCAAGCTCAACGGTACGTTGACCTCAGTGCGCGACGGACTGATGGCGATCGACGGCAATCTGGGTGGTGTGATCGCCGCCGTCTCCAGGCAGGAGGCTCGATGAACCCGCCGATGCCAGACGCGGTCCATGTGCTCTGGTGGATCGGACTGCTCGCCACGCTCGTGGTGTTTGTGCCACTCTCGGTCTACCTGCTGCATCGGACCTGGCTGGCTGCGCGATCCATCCAACGATACGCGGCCGAAGCGCTTACGGCCGCCGCTGGAATCGCGGGCAACACGCAGCACATTCCCGCGTTGGACGCCACGATCACCGTCGCCGGTTCGATGCTCGACGCGGCTGGTGGGATCGTGACCAAACTCGATACCGCCGCCACCGTGCTCGCGCAACGAGCGGAATGAGGAATCGCCCATGTTACTGATCCTGACGCTTGTCGTCGTGGCTCTCGTTGTCGTGGCGCTCGCGGGGTACCTCATCGCGATCGCCTGGGCGCTCGTCCAGGCGCGGCGCAGCGTCGCCGCGATTGCCGATGGGCTCGAAATCGTTGCCGGGCACACGGGGCCACTACCCGAGCGGCTCACGACCATCAACGGCGCACTCGTGCAGCTCCTCGCCGGCCTGCAGGCCGCCGACCGCCACCTCGGGCGCGTCGCCACCGTCTTCAAGCTCGGCTGAGCAAACCGACCATGTGCTTCAAGAACCTCCCCGTCGATTTCGATGCACAGGGCCGAGCATTTCTGAAGGACGGCGCGGCCGACCCGTACTCGACCGCCACGGCCGGCCCGCCTGACGTACCGAAACAGCTGCCGCACGACCGTATGATCGAGCTGGTGAAGCGAAATGGGCACATCAAGGATGTGGACTTCGATCCGGTCACGCGCGTTGCTGGTGCCCTCGCCTTTCATACGGTGGCGGACTTCAAGGAGCGGAAGGTGCTCGAGGCCAGGTCCGTGGCGACGCTCTTTCGCGGCTATGAGGTGATCATGATCGGTCGTGACCCGCGCGACGCGATCTACATCACGAGCCGCGCGTGTGGCGTGTGCGGCGGCGTCCACTCGACATGTTCGGCCCTCGCGATCGAAATGGCCATCGGCTGCCAGCCGCCGCCGCTTGGCGTACTCATCCGGAATCTCGCGCTCTCGCTCGAGTTTCTGTACGACAATCCGCTGCATCTGCATCTGCTTGCCGGGCCGGACTACTCGGAAGCGATCGTCAAGGGCACGAACCCTGGGCTGATCGAGCGGGCGAAGGTCACTGAAGCCCGCCATACCGCGGTCCATGGGTTCCGCACGATGCATGATCTGATGGTCGATCTAAATCCGCTCAGCGGCAGCCTCTACCTGGAGGCACTGCACATGACGCGCGTCGCGCGCGAGGCGTACGTGCTCATCTGCGGCAAGTATCCCCATCCGCAGACGATCGTGCCGGGTGGCATGAGTTCGACGATCAACCTGACGGTGATGAACGAGATGTTCCTGCGCCTGAGCCAGTTCTTCGACTACGGAAAGAAGATGGCCGGAATCT
>JBBQHX010000041.1:0-19004 GCA_038324385.1 Gemmatimonadales bacterium
GGAGATGGTGATGCCGGGCGACAACGTGCAGATGACGATCGAGCTGATCACGCCGATCGCGATGGACGAGGGGCTGCGGTTCGCGATCCGCGAGGGCGGGCGCACCGTCGGCGCCGGCGTCGTCACCAAGATCCTGAAGTAACCAGACGTATTCGGGAACGGGGGCGGTTTGTCGCCCTCCGACCCCGCTATTTCAAGAGCTCAGCGTTCCAAAGTCCCTAGTCCCGAGATTGTCATGGTTGGACGCATCCGCATCCGTTTGAAGGCATTCGACCACGCGGTGATCGATCAGGCCGCGTCCGATATCGTGCGCACCGCCGAGAAGACTGGCGCGCAGGTCTCGGGTCCGATTCCGCTTCCGTCGAAGACGCAGCGCTGGACGGTTCTCCGTTCGCCGCACGTCGACAAGAAGAGCCGCGAGCAGTTCGAACTGAAGACGCATAAGCGGCTGATCGACATTCTCGACTCGCGCGCCCAGACGGTGGACGCGCTGACCAAGCTGGATCTTCCGGCCGGCGTCGACGTCGAGATCAAGGTCGAGTAGTTCGCGGGGCAGGGGGCTCGGCGGGTCGCCATCACTGGCGGTCTGATCCCAGTCCCTGGTCCCAACGGTCCAACGGCCGCAGAGGCATCGACGCGATTCGCGCATCGACCTGGCCGCGACTTCACTAGAGGGATTCATGATCGGCATCATTGGGAAGAAGCTGGGGATGACCCAGATCTTCAACGAACAGGGGCAGCAGATCCCCTGCACGGTGATCGAGGCGCCGCCCAATCCCGTGCTTCAGGTGCAGAGCACCGAGCAGCATGGTTTCGCCGCGGTGCAGCTGGGCTTTGGCGAGCAGCGGGTGGCGCGCGAGTCGAAGGCGGGCGAGCGCACGCCGCGTGGCCGTCGCGCCTCGAAGGCCGCGATCGGGCATGCGAAGAAGGCCGGCCTCGAGCTGCCGCCCCACACGCTGCGCACGGTTCGTCTCGACGACGCGCCCGGCAAGGACGTGGAGATCCCGACGTACAACCTCGGCGATCGGATCGCGATCGACATCTTCACGATCGGCGAGCGGGTGAAGGTCACGGGCACGACGAAGGGGCGCGGCTTCCAGGGTGTGGTGAAGCGCCACGGCTTCGCTGGCGGTCCGAACACGCACGGCAACACGAAGCATCGCCGCCCAGGCTCGATCGGACCGGGTACCGATCCGTCGCGCGTCATCAAGGGCAAGAAGATGCCGGGTCAGTACGGCAACACGCAGCACACGCAGACGGATCTGCGCGTCGAGAAGATCGATATGGAGCGCAACCTGATCTACGTCCGTGGCGCGGTGGCCGGCCCGACGAACGGAATCGTCCTCGTCCGCAAGCAGGGCTGACATCATGGCTGATAACGAGACTCTCCAGGCAGCGACGTACACGGCGCGCGGCACCGCCCGCGACCCGATCGCCCTGCCGTCCGATATGTTCGACGGCACGATCAACGTGCCGGTGATGCACCAGACGGTGAAGGCCTACCTCGCCAATCAGCGTCAGGGCACCGCGGCCACCAAGATCCGGAAGTACGTGATCGGTGGCAACCAGAAGCCGTGGAAGCAGAAGGGCACCGGTCGGGCCCGTCAGGGTTCGACGCGCGCGCCGCACTTCCGTGGTGGTGGAACGGTGTTCGGTCCGCACCCGCGTGACTACACGCAGCGGATCCCGAAGCAGGTCAAGGCGCTGGCGCGCAAGAGCGCGTTCAATGCCCGGGCTCGTGAGGATGCGCTGCTGGTGATCGATGCGTTCGACTACACGGCGCCGAAGACGAGCCGCCTGCTGGAACTGCTGACCAGCCTGGGCGTGGCCGATCGCAAGGTGTTGATCCTGACCGACGGCCTCAAGCCGAACGTGTATCTGAGCGGCCGCAACCGGCCGAACGTGCTCGTGATGCCGTACTCGGACGCGTCGACGTATCACGTGCTCTGGTCGCAGGTCGTGTTGGTGGAGGCCGGCGCGCTGGGTCAGGCGCTCGAGCCGATCGCCGAGGACGAGGCGACGCCGAAGGCGAAGGCGCCACGGAAGTCGGCGGCCAAGTCGGCCGCGAAGAAGTCGGCCGCCGCGGACAGCGCGACGCCCAAGAAGCGCGCGACGCGCAAGAAGGCGGCGGATGATTCCGCGGCCGAGTCCCAGAGCAGCGAGGAGGGCTGACCGATGCCGACACTGCATCGCACGATCGTCAAGCCGATCATCACCGAGGACACCTCGCGCGCCTACACGGAGCGCGGTGAGTACGTCTTCGAAGTGCATCGGGACGCGAACAAGCTCGAGATTCGTCAGGCGATCGAGACGCTGTTCGGCGTCAAGGTGGCCGGCGTCTGGACGATGAATGCCCGGGGGAAGGAGAAGCGCGTGGGGAAGACCACGGGTCGCCGTCCCAACTGGAAGAAAGCGATCGTGAAGCTCCGTGAGGGCGACACCATCGATAACATCTTCGAGGTCTAGAGACGATGGGAGTACGCCAGTTCAAGCCGGTCACGAAGAGCTCGCGGCACCGCTCGGTCTCGGATTTCGCGGAGATCACGCGGAGCACGCCCGAGAAGTCGCTGACCGAGCCGCTGACGAAGAGCGGTGGGCGCGACAATCACGGCCACATCTCGATGCGGCGCCGTGGCGGTGGCCACAAGCGGAAGTACCGGATCATCGACTTCAAGCGCAACAAGCGCGGGTTCCCCGCGATCGTGCGCGAGATCGAGTATGATCCCAATCGTTCGGCGCGCATCGCGCTGGTCGAGTACGAGGATGGCGAGAAGCGCTACATCCTGCACCCGAAGTCGCTGTCGGTCGGTGATACGGTGATCGCGGGTCCGGGCTCCGACGTGCGTATCGGAAATGCGATGCCGCTGCGGGAAGTGCCGCTCGGCACCAAGGTGCACAACGTCGAGCTGCGGCCCGGCAAGGGTGGCCAGATGGCCCGCTCGGCCGGCACGTCGGTCGAGGTGGTGGCGAAGGAAGGGGACTACGTGACGCTGCGCATGGCCAGCACGGAAATGCGTCTCGTTCACGGGACCTGCTCGGCGACGATCGGCGAAGTCGGCAACGCCGAACATGAACTGTTGTCGTGGGGCAAGGCCGGGAAATCGCGGTGGAAGGGACGTCGCCCGAAGGTTCGCGGTGAGGTCATGAACCCCGTCGATCACCCGCACGGTGGACGGACGCGCGGCGGACGGAACGTCGTCAGCCCGTGGGGCAAGAAGGAAGGCACGAAGACCCGTAACAAGAAGAAGCCGTCGCAGCGACTCATTGTGCGCGGCCGCAAGCGCGGCAAAGCGACGCAGTAACCGGGACTGAGACTATGGCGAGAAGCGTCAAGAAGGGACCATACGTCCACGATAGCCTGTTCGATCGTGTGATGGGGATGAACGCGAAGAGCGAGAAGCGCGTCGTGAAGACGTGGTCCCGGTCGAGCACGATCCTCCCGGACTTCGTGGGCCACACATTCGCCGTACATAACGGGAACAAGTTCATCCCGGTGTACGTCACCGAAAACATGGTTGGGCACAAGCTCGGTGAGTTTGCCCCGACCCGCCTGTTCCGCGGTCACGCGGGGAACAAGGCGGACAAGAAGGCGAAGGGGGGTGGCCGCTAATGAGTGAAGCTCGCGCGATTCAGCGTACCACCCGGCAATCGCCGTACAAGATGCGACTGGTGATCGATCAGATCCGCGGCAAGAGCGTCAACGAGGCGCTGGCGCTGCTCCAGTTCTCGAAGAAGCACGCCGCCAAGCAGATCACGAAGGTCCTCGCGTCGGCCGTGGCCAACGCCGAGTACCGGGCGCGGGAGAACGACGATGCACTCGACGTCGATCGCCTGTATGTGAAGCACGCGGTGATCAACGAAGGCCCGAAGCTCAAGCGGTTCATGCCCGCCGCCATGGGGCGCGCGACTCCGATTCAGAAGCGGACGAGCCACGTGGAAATCGTGGTCGCCGAGAAGGAAGGGCGATAATGGGACAGAAGACGAATCCGATCGGCTTCCGGCTTGGCGTCACGAAGACGTGGCGGTCCACCTGGTACGCGAAGCACGATTTCCCCGCGCTGCTCAAGGAAGACGAGTTGCTGCGGAAGTACCTGAAGACCCGCCTGAGCCATGCTGCGATCGCCGACGTGCGGATCGAGCGGAAGCCCGGGAAGGTCGTGGTGACGGTGCACACCGGTCGTCCGGGCGTGGTCATCGGGAAGAAGGGCGCCGAAGTCGACAAGCTCCGCGATGAACTTGGCCAGTTGACGGGCAAGGAAGTCGGGATCAACGTCGAAGAGATCAAGCGTCCCGAGCTCGATGCTCAGCTGGTCGGCGACAACGTGGCGGCGCAGCTCGCGCAGCGCATCTCGTTCCGTCGCGCCATGAAGCGCGCGGTGCAGAGTGCGATGCGGATGGGCGCCCTCGGCATCAAGATCAAGTGCGGCGGCCGTCTCGGCGGCGCCGAAATCGCTCGTGTGGAAGGCTACCATGAAGGCCGGGTACCGCTTCACACGCTGCGCGCGGACATCGATTACGCCACGTCCACGGCGAAGACGACCTACGGCACCATCGGTGTGAAGGTCTGGATCTTCAAGGGCGAAGTGGTCGACGACCGCCGCGGGAAGACTTACTCGACCGGTTCCTGAGGAGGCACTGACCGATGCTGAGTCCGAAGCGGGTTAAGTTCCGCAAGATGTTCAAGGGCCGGACAACCGGCGTCGCAACGCGTGGCAATGTCGTCGCGTTCGGCACCTACGGCCTGCAGGCGATGGGTCCGGCCTGGATCACGAATCGTCAGATCGAAGCCGCGCGTATCGCGATGACGCGACACATCAAGCGCGGCGGCAAGGTCTGGATCCGGATCTTCCCCGACAAGCCGATCACCAAGAAGCCCGCCGAAACCCGCATGGGCAAAGGAAAGGGCTCGCCGGAAGGCTGGGTGGCGGTGGTGAAGCCGGGCCGGATTCTGTTCGAGCTGGAAGGCGTGACTCGTGAGGTCGCCGAAACGGCGATGGCGCTGGCCGCGGCGAAATTGAGTGTCCGGAGCAAGTTCGTGGTTCGCGAGGAGGCGCACACCGATGCTAGCTGATGAGTTCCGCCAGTTGAGCGACGCGGATCTCGCGACGCGGATCGGTGAGATGGAGCGGGAGCAGTTCAATCTTCGCTTCCGGTCGGCCAGTGGGCCGCTGGAAGATCCGCTTCGCCTTCGGGCGATCCGCCGCGACATCGCGCGGCTGAAGACGGTGCAGCACGAGCGTGTGACGAGCGGTCAGGTGACCGCCGGGACCGCTCGTGGCAAGCGCAACACGACGGCGGCGAAGGCCGCGACCGGCCCGCGGCGGGCGACGCGCGGAGGAGCCTGAGACAGATGGCCGAAGTGACTAACACAGAGCAGGCGACCACGTCCCGCAACGCGCGCAAGACGCGCGTGGGGATCGTTGTCAGCGACAAGATGCAGAAGACGGTGGTCGTGGCGATCGAACGTCGGGTCCCGCACCCCGTTTACGGCAAAATGATGACCCGCACCGCGCGGTTGAAGGCGCACGATGAGGAGAACTCGGTGAAGACCGGGGACACCGTGCGAATCATGGAGACCCGGCCGCTGTCAAAGGACAAGCGGTGGCGCGTGGTCGAGATTATCGAGCGCGCACGCTAGGGGAGGTTCCCAATGATCCAGCAGGAATCCGTAGTCAAAGTCGCCGATAATTCCGGCGCCAAGCGCGCGCTCGTGATCCGCGTCCTGGGTGGCACACGCCGCCGGTACGCGCGGTTGGGCGATCGCGTCGTCGTCGCTGTCAAGGATGCGCTGCCCAACGGCACCGTGAAGAAGTCCGAGGTCGCCAAGGCGGTCGTCGTACGCACGGTGAAGGAGACGCGGCGCAAGGATGGCAGCTATATCCGCTTCGATGAGAACGCGGTGGTCATCATCAACGACAATGGAGAGCCGCGCGCGACGCGTATCTTCGGTCCGGTGGCCCGCGAACTCCGCGAGAAGCGCTACATGAAGATCGTCTCGCTGGCGCCGGAGGTCCTCTAACATGCGTGATCTCAAGCATCGCAAGGCCGAGGGCCGGCTCAGCATCAAGCGACACAAGATCGGCGCCGAACGCTCGCCGATCCATGTCGCCAAGGGGGACACCGTGCGTGTCGTCCGCGGCGACGACAAGGGCAAGGAAGGAAAGGTGCTGAAGGTGTTCACCAAGACCGGCCGCGTGCTGGTCGAGAACGTGAACATCGTCAAGAAGCATCGCCGCGCGCGCACCGCCGAGGAGCAGGGCGGCATCATCGAGGCACCGGCACCGGTGCATGCCTCGAACGTGATGTTGCTCGATCCCGCGTCGGGAACGCCTTCGCGCACGAAGGTGCGCGTCGACACCGACGGGACGAAGGAGCGGTTGAGCGTCAAGAGCGGGGAGCCTATCCCGCGTGACCGCTGAGCCGCCGGAGATACTGAGCGATGGCGACGAAAGACAAAGACAAGGGGAAGGACGCCAAGGGCGGCAAGTCGGGCGGCAAGGGTGGAAAGACGCCGGCGGCTGCACCCAAGGCGTCGGCGGCGAGCAAGTCGGCCGGCAAGCAGCAGCAGTCGGCGCGTGATCAGCGCGCCGCGAAGGCGGCCGCGGAGCATCGCGGCGCCGGGCTGCCCGTGCCGGATTCGCGGCTCAAGGCCCATTACATGAACACCGTGCGGGGGCGCCTGACCGAGCAGTACGGTCTGACGAACCCGCATCAGGTCCCGACGCTCGAGAAGATCGTGATCAACGTCGGGCTGGGCGAGGCGATCAAGCAGCCCAAGCTCCTCGATTCGGTCGTCGATGAGCTCGGCACGATCACCGGCCAGCGGGCGGTGCGGAAGAAGGCGAAGAAGTCGATCGCCAACTTCGGCCTGCGCGAAGGGCAGGAGATCGGAGCAGCGGTGACGCTGCGGGGTACGCGCATGTGGGAGTTCCTCGACCGGTTCATCAGCATCGCGATTCCGCGCATCCGCGACTTCCGCGGCCTCAGCACGCGCTCGTTCGACGGGCGTGGGAACTACTCGCTGGGCGTGAAGGAGCAGATGATCTTTCCGGAGATCGAGTACGACGCGGTCGAGCAGATTCACGGCATGGACGTCACGTTCGTGACGACCACGAACCGCGACGACATGGCCTTCGCGCTGTTGCGCGAGCTGGGGATGCCGTTCCGCGGTGACGACAAGCCGATCATCGTACAGGGCACCGCCGGCACGACAGCCGGCGCCGCCTAATACAGACGCCCGAGGCGACGAGCACGCGATGGCGAAGACGAGCAAGATCCAGAAGAACGAGAAGCGGAAGGTGTTGGTGGCGCGTCACGCTGCCCGCCGCGCCGAGTTGAAGGCGATCATCCGGAACCCGAAGACGAGCGATGCGGATCGCGACGACGCCTCACGGGCGTTGCGCAAGCTGCCGCGCGACTCCTCGGCGACGCGGGTGCGCAACCGCTGCTCGATTACCGGCCGCCCGCGCGGGTATGTGGCCCATTTCGGTCTGTCACGGAACATGTTCCGTGACATGGCGCTGAATGGCCTCATCCCGGGCGTTCGCAAGGCGAGCTGGTAGATTGCGGACGGGCGGCGCGGGCGGGATGGTTCCCGCCTCGCCCGCCCGGTGGTCCGCCCTTATGTATCATTTCACTTTCCTCTACGTCCGTCACGGATACGTGAGGAAGAGGTCCGATCGAAGGAGTATGACCGATCCGATCGCCGACATGCTCACACGGATCCGGAACGCGCATGCGGCCGGACACCGTCGTGTGGACATGCCAGCGTCGAAGATGAAGGTCGAGATCGCCCGGCTGTTGAAGGAGAATCACTATGTCTCCGACTTCCGCCTGGTGGAGAGCGAGGAAGGACGTCCGCTGCTGCGGGTCGTGCTGAAGTACGCGCAGGGTGGACAGCCGGTGATCCGCGCGTTGCAGCGCGTCTCGTCGCCCGGTCTCCGTCGGTACGTCGGCTACGGCAACATCCCGCGCGTTCGCGCCGGGTTGGGCATGGCGATCCTCAGCACGTCGAAGGGGTTGATGTCCGACCGCGAGGCGCGACAGTCGCGCACCGGTGGTGAACTCCTCGCCTACGTCTGGTAAGGGAGCGCTAGGACATGTCGCGTATCGGAAGAAAGCCCGTCGAGGTTCCGGGGAGCGTCACGGTGACGCTGCACGAGAACCGGATCACGGTGAAGGGACCACGCGGAGAGCTGTCGCGGACGCTGCCGCGCGAGGTCACGGTATCACAGGAAGGGGGCGAGATCGTCGTCACCCGCCCGAACGATGAGCCGCGCAATCGTGCAATGCACGGACTGACGCGCTCGCTGGTGGCGAACATGGTCGAGGGCGTCACGACCGGGTTCCGCAAGCAGCTCGATATCGTCGGCGTCGGGTACAAGGCGGAAGCGCGGCCGTTCGGGCTGCAGCTGGCGCTGGGCTACTCGCACCCGATCCAGTACAAGGCGCCCGAGGGGATCAAGCTGACGGCACCGGTGCCGACGCAGATCATCATCGAGGGCGCGAACAAGGAGGTCGTCGGTCAGGTCGCGGCGGAACTGCGCAGCCTCCGTCCCCCCGAGCCGTACAAGGGCAAGGGCATCAAGTACGCGGGCGAACAGATCCGGCGTAAGGCTGGTAAGGCGGGAGGCAAGTAATGGCAAAGATTCGGCGTCCGACGACCCGTCCGCTCCAGCGGCTGCGCCGCCATCTCCGTGTCCGGAAGAAGGTTACGGGCACGGCGGAGCGTCCGCGACTGGTCGTGTACCGGTCCCTGAAGCACATTTACGCGCAGCTCGTCGACGACGTCCGTGGGCACACGCTCATGACCGTCACCGACGCGGCGGCCGACGCAGGAACGAAGACCGAGAAGTCGAGCCATGTCGGTCGGCTGATCGCCGAGAAGGCACGCGAGGCGGGGGTCACGAAAGTCGTGTTCGACCGCGGAGGGTACAAGTACCATGGCCGCGTGAAGGCGGTGGCCGACGCTGCCCGCGAAGGCGGACTGGAGTTCTGATATGGCTGAGACACAGACGATGGGTGGCCCCCCGGGCGGTGCTCCGCGCGGTGGCGGCGGTGGACGTGGCGGCGGTGGCGGCGGACGCGGACGCGGCGGACCTGGTGGTCCTGGCGGCGGCGCGGGCCGTGGTCGTGGCGGCGAGGGCGGTGGCGCGGGTCGTGGCGGCGAAGGCGGCCGTGGTCGTCCGGGCGGTGACAACCGCGGCGGACGTGACAACCGTGGCGGCGAGGGGAGTGATCTCGTCGAGAACGTCGTGGCGATCAACCGCGTCGCCAAGGTCGTGAAGGGCGGCCGCCGGTTCTCGTTCAACGCGCTAGTCGCGGTGGGCGATGGCCAGGGCAAGGTCGGTTTCGCGACGGGCAAGGCGAACGAAGTGTCGGAAGCCGTCCGGAAGGCGGTGGAAGGGGCGCGGAAGAACATGGTGTCGATTCCGCTGATCGGCGGGACCATTCCCCACGAGATCGTGGGCGAGCATGGTGCCGGTCGGGTCCTCATGAAGCCGGCCGCGCCGGGTGCCGGTGTGATTGCCGGTGGCGCGGTGCGCGCGATCATGGAGTGCGTCGGCATCACGGACATCCTGACGAAGAGCCTCGGCTCCACCAACCCGCACAACATGGTGCGGGCGGTGATGGAAGGGCTCCAGGCCCTGACGACGGTCGAGCAGATCGCGCGTGAGCGCGGCATCGAGGTGTCGCAGGTGGGCTGGCGGCCGCGGGCGCAGAAGCGTGAGGTGACGCATGGCTAGAACTTTCGTGTGGCACCCGCGTAAGGGGCCCAAGACGACCGAGTCGAACGCGGTGACCACGGGCAAGGTGCGCATCGAGCAGGTGCGCAGCGGGATCGGCCACACGGGGCGCATGCGCGCCACGTTGCAGTCGATCGGCCTTCGGCACCATCAGGACGTGGTGATCCAGCAGGATAGCCCGTCGCTGCGCGGCCAGATCAAGCATGTGCGGCACCTGGTCAAGGTGACGCCCGTCGAGGAGTGAGACAGGTGGACAACACGGAACAGATCGGACTCCACAACCTGCGCCCGGCGCTCGGATCACATCGTGATCGCAAGCGCATCGGCCGCGGGCCGGGCTCCGGCACGGGCAAGACGTCAGGCAAGGGACACAAGGGCAGCAAGGCGCGCGCGGGCCATCACGGTCCGGGTGGCGGCAAGCCGCATTTCGAAGGTGGTCAGATGCCGCTCACGCGTCGTCTGCCGAAGCGTGGGTTCACCAACATCTTCCGCGTCGAGTCGCAGGTCGTGCGGCTGGACGACCTCCTGAAGCTCGAGGAGGGCGTCGAGGTGACGACCGAGTCGCTGGCTGAGGTCGGAGCGATCCGCCTGGGCAAGGGACCGGCGAAGCTGCTGGCGAATGGCGAGATCGACCGCGCCTACACGGTGCGGGGGATCAAGGTCAGCGCCGGCGCGCGCGAGAAGATCGTAGCGGCCGGAGGCCGCGTCGAGGCATAGATGGCACAAGCCAATCCCGCCGCGGCGATCGCGAACATCTACCGCACGCCGGAACTGTGGCAGAAGATCACGTTTACGCTCCTCTGCCTGGTCATCTACCGCCTCGGGTCGCATATCACCGCACCCGGGGTGGACGTGCTCGCCCTCTCGGCCTACTTCGAGAATCAGGGCGGAGGCGGGCTGCTGGGGCTGTACGACCTCTTCGTCGGCGGTGGACTGTCACGGGCGACGGTGTTCGCCCTTGGCATCATGCCGTACATCTCGGCCAGCATCTTCATGCAGATCGCGGGGGCAGTGATCCCCAAGATCGACAAGATGAACAAGGACGAGGAGGGGAGAAAGAAGGTCAACCAGTGGACGCGCTACTTCACCATCCTGCTCGCGATCGTGCAGGCGTGGGGTTTCTCGCTCTTCGTTGAATCACTGCAGGGCGCCGTCGCTTTCCCGGGCTTCGCGTTCCGCATGCAGATGATCCTCTTCCTGACCACTGGCGCGATGTTCGTCATGTGGTTGGGTGAGCAGATCACCGAGCGCGGCCTCGGCAACGGCGCCAGCTTGCTGATCTTCTTCTCGATCGTGGAAGGCTTCTGGCCGGCGATCGGGTCGACGATTCAGCTCGCAGCGACGGGCGCCTTGGGGCTGTTCTCCCTCGTCGTGCTGAGCATCGTCATGCTCGCGGTGGTGGCCGCCGTTGTGGCGCTCACCCTCGCGGCGCGGCGAATCCCGATCCAGATCCCGCAGCGCACGATGGCGCGGGGCCGGCAACGGGAAGCGACGCGGAACTTCATCCCGCTGCGGATCAACTCCGCCGGCGTGATGCCGATCATCTTCGCGCAGTCGGTGATCATCGTGCCAGGCGCCATCGCACAGTTCAGCGGTCGTGCCGAACTGCAGGGGATCTCCGATGCGATGCAGCCGGGCACGTGGCTGTACTTCACGCTGTCGGCCGCGCTGATTCTCTTCTTCACGTACTTCTATACGTCGATCATCTTCAATCCGGTCGATCTGGCGGAGAACCTGAAGAAGCAGGGCGCCTTCATCCCCGGCGTGAAGCCGGGTGCGAAGACGGCGGAGTACATCGACAACGTCGTGACGCGGATCACGCTGCCGGGCGCGGTGTTCCTCACCGCTATCGCGCTGCTCCCGATCTTCATCACGCAGTTGTTGAACGTGACGTTCTACTTCGGCGGGACGTCGCTGCTGATCGTCGTCGGTGTCGCGCTGGACACGATGTCGCAGATGCAACAGCATCTCCTGCTGCGTAAGTACGATGGATTCATGAAGCGGGGGCGCGTGCGCTTCCGTGGCCGCCAGCCAACCGGCGGCTCCTGATCCCGAGTCCGCTCGTTCCAGGACCGCGCTGTTGCCAGCCATGGTGACGGCGCGGTCCTGAAGCGTTCGCGGGTGTTCTCCACGCCTTGGTCGCAACCACGACATGATCATCGTCCTTCTTGGGCCGCCAGGTGCGGGCAAGGGAACACAGGGTGAGCGCATCGCCGCGACCCTTGGCGTCCCGAAAATCGCCACGGGTGACGTACTGCGGGCCGCCGTCCGCGACGGTACGCCGATGGGGCTCGCCGCCAAGAGCTACATGGATCGCGGCGACCTGGTGCCCGACGAGGTGATACTCGGCATCATGACCGAGAAGCTCGCCGAGACGGCCGATGGCGCCATTCTGGACGGCGTCGTCCGGACGGTCAATCAGGCGATCGGCCTCGAGGCTGCGGTCGCCGGGCTCGGTCGGCGCGTGGATGCGGTGCTGGTCTTCGACATCGACGACGACGAGCTCGTGCGGCGCCTAAGCGGCCGCACCGTCTGCGACCACACCCAGAAGCCGTTCACGGGACTCGAGCCCAACCAGCCGTGCCCCGACAGCTGCGGTGGGACGCTCGTGCGCCGCGCTGACGACGAGCCGGACGCCGTGCGTCATCGGCTGGCCGTCTACCGCGATCAGACGGCCCCGGTGATCGCGTGGTACACGAACAACGGCACCAACATCGCCACCATCAACGCCGTCGGCAGTCTCGAGGACGTCGAGGCCCGCGCCCTGCACGCCCTGGGGCGGTGATCCAGCTCAAGTCCTCGCGCGAGATCGACCTGATGGCCGAGGGTGGGCGCATTCTCGCGGCCACCCACGCCCTCCTTCGCGACGAGATTCGCGCTGGGGTCTCGACCTTCGAGCTCGATCGACGGGCGGAGGAATTCATCCGCAGCCACCGTGGCGCGACGCCCGCGTTCAAGGGGTTGTACGGCTTCCCGGGAAGTATCTGTGCCTCGATCAATGAAGAGATCGTGCACGGCATTCCGTCAAAGAAGCGCGTGCTGCGAGAGGGCGACATCATCAGCGTCGACATCGGGGTGAAGTTCGAGGGGCTGTTCACCGACAGCGCCTGGACGTTCGGCATCGGTGAGCTCGACGCGACGACCCAGCGCCTGATGACGATCACCGAGCAGTCGCTGTTCGCGGCGATCGCCGAGGCACGTCCGGGCAACCATGTTGGCGACATCGGTGCGGCCGTGCAGCGCGTCGTGGATCCGAGCGGATTCACCATCGTGCGCGACCTCGTGGGGCACGCCGTCGGCTATGCGCCGCACGAGGACCTGCAGATCCCCAACCTGGGGAAGCCGAAGCGCGGCCGCCGCCTCGAGGTGGGGCTGACGATCGCGATCGAGCCGATGGTCAATGCGGGCACGGCGAACACGCGCACCCTGTCCGACAAGTGGACGGTGGTCACGGCCGACGGCGCACGGTCGGCGCACTTCGAGCACACGGTTGCGATCACCGAACAGGGGCCGCGGATCCTGACGACGCTCGACTGAGCGAATGCTCGTTCGCCGACGTCGCACGACGAGGCTCCCACCGTACCGTGGAGGCGGCCTCTTTTGCATCCGGTCGTCGCGCGCGTGAGCCTGACGCGCGCGATGCTGCCGGGCTAGCTGTTCTGGCCGGCGCGCATCGCTTCGCGCAACCGCGCGGCCGCTTCCCCCTGTCCCATCGAATCCGCCAGCGCGATCGCGGCCTGCGCGAGCGTGGCGAGCTGCGCCGGAAGGGCATGCGCGTATCCCGGTCCGGATCGGACAGGTTGGGGCTGGGTGCCGGCCGACCGGCGCGGTTCTGTTTCCGCGCTGGCGCCCCGGCCTGGGTCGCTGTCGGCCGGCGCGCGCCTCGCCGGCGCCGTGTTGCCCGGGTCTGCGCACAGTGCCAGCGCGCGCGCGGTTGCGTCCAACAGCCGCTCGAGCGCTTCGTGGTCGACGGTCGGGTGCATTGGGACTGCGGCAGCCAACGGAACGGACGCTGTCCCGACCGCGCGGACGAGCCGCTCGAGCACCCGTGAGCCAAGCCCAGGTGGCAGGCGGAGCGCGTGCGCGGCGGCGTCGTCCACGGCGTCTTCGGGGATGAGCCCGATCAGCTCCGAACGCGTGATCGTCAGCCCGCGCGCGAGCGCCTCACGCCGCACGCGCTCGTACGCGACATGCACCGGCGTGCTCGCGAGATCGACCAGGTTCATCGACAGTTGCGCCTGTCCGTCGACTTCGAGCGCCAGTGCGCGGACACCGCGCAGCCCGCCTGACGACTCGCGCACCGCGCGCGCGATCTCGCGCGCACCCGACAGGTTGCGCGCGTCGCCGAGGAAGCAGTTGAACGCGACCAGCAGCGGGCGGGCGCCGATGGCGATCGCGCCAAAGGTCGGATGCACGCGCGCGGGACCGAAGTCGGGCGCGCGGGCCGGATCGACGCCGATCGTCTCCCGAAGCCCCTCGAGCTGACCTCGGCGGACGTCGCTGAGCAGGACGCGCCCCGCCACGACAGCAGCCTCGCCATAGAGATAGACGGGAATCTCCAGCTCCCGCCCCACGCGCTCGCCTAGCGTGCGCGCGAGCGCGACACAGTCCGCGATCGTGGCGCCGTCGAGCGGAATGAACGGAATCACGTCGGCCGCGCCGATGCGCGGGTGGACACCCCGATGCTCGCGGATGTCGATCCGCTCGCGCGCCGCAACGATGCCGGCGAACGCCGCGTCGACGATGCGATCGTCGGGGGCGACGAAGGTGATCACCGAGCGATGGTGCCACGCATCGGCGGACCAATCGAGCACCGACGCGCCGGTCGCGGCCGCGATCGCGTCACGGATGGCGGCGACGACGGTGAGGTCACGTCCCTCGGAGAAGTTCGGGACGCATTCGATGAGCGGCACGGCGGGGGCAGGAGATGGGGAACGGGGCGCGACCGTCGTCCGCCGATCGCGCCGTCACGGCCTGGTCAGGCGAGGATGCCTGACGCGGCCAGCTCGTCGGCGGAGTCGTCGGGATCAGCGCCCGCGAGCACGCCGAGCAGCCAGGGATGCAGCGTGCCGTTGCTGGCAGCGATCTGCCCATGGGCCACGGCCGCGTCGGTGCCGCCGAAGGTGGTGACGCGCCCGCCGGCTTCGCGAACGAGCAGCATCCCGGCGGCGATGTCCCACGGCGCGAGGCGATGCTCCCAGAACGCCTCGAAGCGGCCGCAGGCGACATCGCACAGGTCGAGCGCCGCCGACCCGGCGCGGCGAATGCCTGACGTCGTCGCGGTGATCACGGCGAACTGGCGCTGGTAGTCGGCCAGGTGCTCCAGATGCTTGAACGGGAAACCGGTGCCGATCAACGCACGCCCGGGCACATCAATGGTGGAGACCTGGAGCGGCTGGCCGCCGCGCCAGGCGCCGCCGCCGGCGGTGGCGGTGAACTCCTCGCCGGTCGCCGCGTTATGCACCACGGCCGCCACGAGCACGCCGTGTTCGAGCACGCCGATCGAGACGGCGTATTCCGGGTAGCCGTGGAGATAGTTCGTGGTGCCATCGAGCGGGTCGACGACGAAGACGAGGCCGGGTGCATCGAACGCATCGGGCGACTCCTCCTCGCCCGCCACGATCGCGCGCGGCAGTCGACGTGTGATCGACGCCGATATACGCGCTTCGGCGGCCAGATCCACCTCGCTGACGAAGTCGGCGACGCCCTTGGAACGCCAGACGAGACGCCGCACGTCAGGCGCGCGCTCGCGCAGGATCGTCGCTCCCGCTCGGGCCGCCTCGACCGCGACCTCGAGCAGCGCGACGCGGGCCTGTGGCGAGCTGGTCGCCCGATCAGCGCGTGGCGCGTCCGGGCCGTTCGCTTGCGGGGCTCCGGAGGCTCCGGTATTCTGCGTGGATGTCACGGATCTTCAGCGGGGTTCAGCCGTCGGGTGAGTTGCACATTGGCAACTATCTTGGCGCCATCAAGAACTGGGTCGAGCTCCAGCGCCATACGGAGTGCCTGTTCTGCGTCGTCAACTATCACGCGATCACCGTCGCCTACGACCCGGCCGACCTGCGTCGCCGGACGTACGACATGGTCGTGTCGCTGCTCGCGGCGGGCATCGACCCGACGCGCGCGACACTGTTCGTGCAATCGATGGTCCCCGAACATACCGAACTGGCGTGGGTGTTCAACACCGTCACCCCACTCGGCGAGCTGGAGCGACAGACGCAGTTCAAGGAGAAGGCCGGCCGACAGGAGAGCATTCTCGCCGGCCTGCTGAATTACCCCGTGCTGCAGGCGGCAGACATCCTGCTCTATCGCGCCGATCAGGTGCCGGTGGGCGAGGACCAGATCCAGCATCTCGAACTGTCGCGCGAGATCGCGCGGCGCTGGAACGCCCGATACGCACCCGAGACGCCCTACTTCCCCGAGCCCAAGCCCCTGCTGACACCAACGCGGCGGATCATGGGACTCGACGGGCAGTCAAAGATGTCGAAGTCGCTCGGCAACACGGTTGGGCTGCTGGAAGAGCCGGCGGCGATCTGGGAGAAGCTGCGCCCGGCCGTGACCGACCCCAAGCGAGTGCGCCGAACCGATCCGGGTGAGCCGGAGGTGTGTAACATCTATCACCTCCACAAGGCGTTTTCTCCGACGGAGACGGTCGAGCAGGTTGCGGTGAACTGCCGAACCGCTGCCTGGGGGTGCATCGACTGCAAGAAGGTGCTGCATGCCAACATGGTCGCCGAACTCACGCCGATTCGCGAGCGAGCCGAAGCGGTTCGGGCACAGCCCGGGTATGTCGAGGACGTACTCAGCGACGGTGGATCGCGCGCGCGCACGCTCGCTCGGCAGACGATGACCGAGGTGAAGGACGCGATGGGGCTGACGCTGTCCGGCGTCCCGGATGACGCGCCGGTGGAACGAACCGCGACCCCGGCGCCGCCTGCCGCCTGAAATTCGTGGTGACTCGGCCGCGTCCTCCCGAGCAGTGGAGATCTGCGCAACATGGCGTCGCACAGTTGCGACAGTCGGTGCTCAGCCAGGGTGACAGTGCGATGGTCGGGAAAAACCGGACAGCGGCTGCACATGCCCGAGCCCGGTGGGGGATCGGGCGGACCCGGCGCGGCGGTAGCGAGCCCGTCATATCAGCCCAAGTCGTTCGCATTACGCATTTTACGAGCACGTGTCCCACTTCGGTCTGGAGGGTGCGACGGCGTCGCCGACCCGTGTGGAAAAGATATTGATAAGCTGGCCTCCGGTCTGGCCCCCGCCTTGCCCTGACGGTGGCCATGATCCCGACGACTCCGACCTTACAGTTGGCGCCCAGCGCCATCGTCGAGCGGCCTCTTGCCGCCGACCTCCCGATTTCCCGCGCCGATGTGCTCGACGATGACGTCGTGCATCTGCCCGAGGTCGCTCGCTACCTGCTCGACATCGTCTTCGTCGATCCGACGCGCACCACGCCGTCGCACCGCGGCCTGACCTGGGCGGCGGTTCGGTATGGCGTCTCGCGTCGGAATCTGGGTCAGGCGATGCGCACGATCGACGACGAGATGAACCTGCTGCGAACGGCGGCCGAGCAGCGGATTCGCCGCGCCGTCTCCGACGACGAGCATCGTGAGCAGTCGCTGGAGCTCCTCGGGCGCGCGGTCGAGGTGGCCACGCAGGCCGCCCGACTCGGCTACGAGCGCGAAACGCTCCGCACTGCTGGCCGTTGGGATGCTGAACTGCAGCGGGCGCTCAAGCAGCATCCGTTCGGTCCGTCGCTCGTGATCGTGTGAATCATCGCAGTTCGTAGGCACCGGTCGACCTTCCAAGCCGCCGGGGAAACACACGAGAGCCGCCGTCCGGTGCACCGGGTGGCGGCTCTCGTGTTTTGTGGCGCCTACCCGTCGGTGGCGGCGACACCGCACGTGTCTTGCACTTCACGGTCGCGACCTCACCTCAGGGAGCGGACGATGGAGCGGAAAGAACAGACGGAGATGGTTGGGGACGCCGATCGCGGGGCGCAGGGCGTGCGGCCGGACGAGGATGCGTCGATGCAGCCGCCGACGAACACCGAGGACGCCGAAGTCACGACGATGGTGTGCGTGACGTGCGGGGCCGAGCGCTTCTTCACCGAGGCGGTGCCCGAGGGGCTCACGTGCGGGACGTGCAGCGGGACGGTGTTCCGCGCATTCACCACCCCTATCGCGAGCAACGAGGCCGCCGCCGCCGCGGCCGACGAGCAGGCCCGCAGCATGGCCTACGGCGATGCGTCGCCGCAGTCATCGCCTGACGAGGTGCGCGACCTCAGTCGCTGACGGCAGGGCGGGCAGAGTCAGCGCGAACGGCGGGGCCGGCGCCGCGGGGGCGTGTGGGCTGAGTCGGGAAGCGTTACGTTTGCATCGCCCGGGGCGGCCGTCGCCGTCGCGCTCGGTCGATGCCCGTCTCCACCCCGCCCGTCCGATGAGTCTCCTTTCCGCCCGCCGCCTCGTGGTCGATCTTCAAGCGGAGGCGCCCGTGTGGCGCCTGTCCGACGAGGGCGCGCGGCGCATTCTCGCCGCCGCGCCGGCCGACTGGGACGTGCGGATCGTCAGTTCGCGAACGATTTCGGACGGCGACGGCGGAACACCGGCGTCCGCCGAGGTGCTCGACGCGATCACCGACGCAGAGGTCTATGTCGGATTCGGGATCACGCCGGCGCTCTTTCGCGCCGCGCCGCGCCTGCGATGGGTGCACAGTGCGAGCGCGGGTGTGGGCGGCGCGCTCTTCCCCGAGATGGTCTCCAGCGACGTCATCCTGACGAACTCGGCGGCCGTCCATGCGGCACCGATCGCCGAGTTCGTGGTGGCCGGCGTGCTCCACTTCCTGCGATCGCTGGACGTGGCCGTTCGGCGGCAGGCAGAGGCCCATTGGGATCCCGGCGCCTTTCAGGGCGGGCCGCTGGTCGCACGGGAAGTGGGGGAGTGTCGTGCCGTGATCGTCGGGACGGGCGGGATCGGCCAGGCGACGGCGGAGCGCCTGACGGCGCTCGGCGCCCACTGCACCGGCGTGCGGCGGCGGCCGGAGTTGGGGGCGCCCTCCGGTTTCGCCACGGTCGTCGGCGCCGACGCGCTCGACGATCTGTTGCCGGACGCGGATCTGCTCGTGCTCGCCGCGCCGCTGACCGGGTCGACGCGCGGAGTCCTCGATGCGGAACGGCTCGCCCGCCTGCCCAACGACGCGATCGTGGTGAACGTGGGGCGTGGCGCCCTTCTCGATGAGCACGCGCTGGCCGATGAGCTGAAG
>JBBQHX010000042.1:0-18776 GCA_038324385.1 Gemmatimonadales bacterium
TCATAGCGAGCCAATGGGTAGTGCAAGCCCGTCCCGACACTCGGTCGCGTTGCTCCCTCCTGCGGGATGACAACGCTGGGGGAGAGCCACGTCACTCCGGAAGTCATCCCGCAAGAGCCGCCGAGGGGCGCAAGGCGAGGGTATCATCCCGCAGGAGCAGCCGTGAAGCGTCGAGGGGAGATGTCATCCCGCAGGAGCCGCCGAGAGGCGCAAGTGGAGGTTGTCATCCCGCAAGAGCCGCCGAGAGGCGGCGAGTGTCGGGACGGGCTCCCCCTCGCTCATAGCGAGCCAATGGGTAGTGCAAGCCCGTCCCGACACTCGGTCGCTTTGCTCCCTCCTGCGGGATGACAATGCTGGGGGGAGAGCCACGGCGTTCCGGATGTCATCTCGCAGGAGCCGCCGAGAGGCGGTGAGTGTCGGGACGGGCTCCCCCTCGCCCATTGCCAGGCAGTGGGGAGTGACAGCTGGTCACGACACTCGCTCGGTGCGCTCCCTCGCGCGGGACGACGACCCCCCCCGCCGCGGCTCGTGCGATTCGCGCCGTCACGAGACCCAGCACGTCTCACAACCTCACTCCCCCCGCTCCACGACACGAGCCGCCCCCACGTCAGGCGGACTGACGATCTTGAGCCCGACGATGCCGACGACGATCAGCGTCAGGCAGGCGATCCGCGCGACGGTTGCCGGTTCGCGGAAGAGCAGGATCCCGAGGATCGCCGTGCCCACCGCGCCGATGCCGGTCCAGATGGCGTAGGCAGTCCCGATCGGGAGCGTGCGCACGGCGAGACCGAGGAGCCCCATGCTCAGCACGATCGAGCCGATGGTCAGCGCCGTGGGAAGCGGGCGGGTGAAGCCCTCGGTGTACTTGAGACCGATCGCCCAGCCGATCTCGAACAGGCCGGCGACGCCGAGGATGAACCAGGCCATGTGCGTGCTCCTTGGCGAGCGGGAACGGGTCGTCAGATCGTCCACCCCGCGTCGTTCAGCCGCCGGTCGAGGTCGAACGCGGCGCTGATCAGGGCGAGGTGGGTGAACGCCTGCGGGAAGTTACCGAGGTGCTCCCCCGCCGGCCCGATCTCCTCGGCGTACAGGCCGACGTGGCTGGCGTAGCCGAGTAGCTTCTCGAAGACGAAGCGCGCCCGGTCGAGCTGCCCGGCGCGGCTCAGGCACTCGGCGTACCAGAAGGAGCAGATCGAGAACGTCCCCTCGACGCCGTCGAGGCCGTCGTCGAGCTCCCCTTCCGTCTCGTAGCGATAGACCAGCGAGTCCTCGACCAGCTCGCGCTCGACCGCGGCGAGCGTCGACAGCCACCTCGGGTCGGTGGGGGAGATGAAGCGGACGAGCGGCATGATCAGGCACGACGCATCCATCGACTCGATGCCGCGCGCGCCGATGAACGCCTGCTTTTTCTCGCTCCAGAAGTTCGTGTGGATGTCGGCGTAGATCGCGTCGCGGGCCGCCCGCCACCGCTCCAGCGGGGCGGGGAAGGAGCGCTTCGTCGCGAGGCGGATGCCGCGGTCGATGGCGACCCAGCAGAGCACGCGCGAGTAGAGATGCTCGCGGCGTTCGGCTCGCGGCTCCCAGATCCCCTCGTCAGGCAGGTGCCAGTGGTCGGCGACCCAATCGACGATGCGCGCGATCCTCTGCCAGAGCGCCCAGCTCGTCGGCTCGCGGTACTTGTCGTAGAGATAGAGCGCGTCGATCAGCTCGCCATAGATGTCGAGCTGCAACTGGCCGGCGGCCGCGTTGCCGATGCGCACGGGCGACGACCCGCGGTAGCCTTCCAGATGATTCAGCTCGACCTCGGCGAGATCGCGCTCGCCGTCGATGGCATAGAGCGTCTGCAGGTCGCCCGGATCGTCGGTGAGCCCCGCCCGTGCGCTCAGCCAGCCGATGAAGTCGCGCGTTTCGTCGGTCATCCCCAGGCGGATCAGCGCGTAGAGCGTGAACGAGGCGTCGCGGATCCACGTGTAGCGATAGTCCCAGTTGCGGACGCCGCCGATGGTCTCGGGCAGCCCGAACGTGCCCGCGGCGACGATCGCCCCCGAGCGGCGGCAGTGCAGGAGCTTGAGCGCGAGCGCGGAACGGTGGACCTCGTCGCGCCAGTGGCCGCGATAGGTGGACGCGCCGAGCCAGCGCCGCCAGTACGAGACGGTGGCGTCAAAGGCGCGTGAGGCGTAGCCCGGCTCGTCGGCGCGCGGGCCGGGGTCGGCCGTCTCGTCAGGCGCGGGGCCGTGCTCGAGGATGAAGGTGGCGCTGGCGCCCTTCTCGAGCGTGAACTCGGCGACCGCGTCGTGGCCATCGGCGGACAGCGGCACGGAGGACCAGAGGCGCAGGTGATCGCGCGTGCCGTCGCCGAACAGCGCCACCGCCGCGGCCCCGCTGGGCGACCCCACTTGGCCGACGCTCTCCTCGACGCGCACGGCCGGAAGCGTGCGGGCGTAGTCGAGCCGCGGGCTGCACGTCACACGAACGGCGGCACGGCCGCGGATCACCTTCACGTGCCGCACGATGCGGCTCGTGTGCTCCCCCTCGTGAATCGGCATGAAATCGGTGATCTCGACCACCGCCTGACGCGAGAGGAAGCGCGTCAGGAGCACGTTCGTATCCGGCAGGTAGAGCTGCTTCTTTCGCGCCCCATTGAGTCGCGCGTCGATCGAGAAGCGGCCGCCGCGGCTGTCGTCGAGCAGGGCGGCGAACACAGACGGCGAGTCGAAGCGTGGCAGGCAGCAGAAGTCGATGCTGCCGTCGAGCCCGACGAGCGCGATCGTCTGCAGGTCGCCGATGATCGCGTACGACTCGATCGGGGCGTAGCGCTCAGCCACCGTGTCAGCCACCGTGCAGGAAGTCGGCGTAGAGCGCCATGCCGCCGTCAGCCATGACGGTGGTTCCGGTCACGTAGCTCGCCGCATCGCCGGCGAGCATAACGAGCAGGCGGGCGATCTCGTCAGGCGTGCCCATCCGGCGCATCGGGATCTTCGCCTCGAGATCCTTGAGCCCTTCGGGATCGGACCAGACCTCCTCGTTGATCGGGGTGCGGATCGCTCCAGGCGCGAGTGAGATCAGCCGCACGCCGTGTTCGGCGGCTTCGAGGGCGGCGGTCTTGGTGAACATCGCCAGCGCGGCCTTGCTCGCGCAGTAGGCGCTGTAGCCACCCCACGGCACGATCTCGTGCACGCTCGAGACATTCACGATGACCCCCGTCTCGCGCGGCACCATGCGGCAGAGTGCCTCACGCGCACAGTAGAACGAGCCGAACAGGTTGATCTCCAGCGTCGCCCGCCAGTCCTCCGGCGATATCTCCCAGACGCGCCCGCGCTCGCCGTCGATGCCGGCGTTGTTGACGAGGATGTCGACCGGGCCCAGCTCGTCGTCGATCGCGTCGAACATGCGTGAGACGGCCGCGGCGTCCACGAGATCGGCCCCGACCACGGCGGCGCGCCGTCCGTGCTCGCGCACCTCCTCGGCCAGCGCGTCGGCCTCGTCACGGTGGGAGTGATAATTGATCGCGATGTCGGCGCCCGCGTCCGCCAGCGCGAGGACCATCGCCTGCCCGAGTCCACCCGTGGCGCCGGTGACGAGTGCGATTTTTCCGTCCAACGATGCCATCTGATTCCTCACTGTGGTGCGGTGATCGTCGCCGCTGGCGCCGCGCGGGCGCCCGTCGTCAGGCAGCCGGCGTCGTGTCGAGACCGCCGGGATCGCGCGGGTCGAGGGGGACGCGCGCCTCGAGCCGGGCGTGACGGGCCATCAGGCGCCGGTACACCGCGTGTCGAGCAGGCAATGGTTGCACGACGCGCGCCGCGCGCCCGTGTACCGCATCGCGTTCCGCGACCTCCGCCAGCGACGCGGGAAGCACGCCCGCCGCATCGAGCGCCAACAACGCCGCGCCGCGCGCGCTGGATTCCGTGTTCGCCGGCAGCGTGACCGGCGCGCCGAGGACGTCGGCGAAGATCTGCAGCCAGCTTGGGTAGTGTCGCAGCGCGCTACCGCTCACGACCAGCGGCGCGTCGGCCGGTACCCCAATTGTGGTGTCGCCGGCCAGGGCGTCGCGCAGCAGCGCGCACCGGTAGGCGACCGCTTCCATCCAGGCGTGGGCGAGATCCACCGGCGTCGTCGCCAGCGTGAGCCCCTCGACCACGCCGACGGCGGCGAGCGACCAGCTCGGGCTCCGCTCGCCCGCCAGAAATGGGAGCACGTCGAGCCGGTGCGCCCCCGGCGTCCGGAGGGCGATCTCGGCGTCGAGTTCCGGGGGCTCGGGGAGTCGCGTCAGGCCGGCGAGCCAGACCACCCCGTTCCCCGCGTTGGAGGTGGCGCCTCCCACCACCGACCGCCGGCGGTCGAGCTGATAGCGAAAGAGGCCGGGCGGAATCGCCCGCGGCGGATGCTCCGTGACCACGCGCACGGCGGCGGTGGTGCCGACGGTCAGGGCGAGCCGGCGAGGCGTGAGGCAGCCGCTGCCGACGTTCGCCGCCACCCCGTCGCCGATGTCCGGGTACCAGGGCGCGCCGGCGATCGGGGCCCACCGACGGGCGTAGGGGCCGAGGAGCGGGGGGAGCGGTTCGTCGCGCTCGACCAGCCGCGGCAGCCGCTCGGGGGTGAGCCCGAGCGCGGCGAGGATCTCGCGGTCCCATCCCCCGGCATGCTGGTCATACAGTCCGCTCGCCGAGGCCAGCGAGACGCTCTGGACCAGCGCGCCGGTGCGGCGCCAGGCGATGTAGTCGGCGAGCGTGCACCAGCGGGCGACGCGGGCGGCCCGTGCGGGCTCGTGCTCCTGATACCAGCGAATGCGCGCCGGCGGAAAGCTCGGATGCAGGTGCGAGCCGGTTCGTTCGCGCGCGGCGGCCGCGTCGAGCTCCGTGGCGAGGGAGGCGGCCTCGTGCACGGCTCGCCGGTCGCCCCAGAGCGTCGCTGGGGTCACGGCGCTCCCCGCCGCATCGACGCCGACGAGCGAGTGCCAGAGGGCCGACCCGCCCAGCGCCGCGACCGAGCCGGCGGCCTCGCCGAGCCGGGCGAGCACCCCGTCGACGGCCTGATCAGCGAGGTCGGCCACCAGATCGGCGTCGATCTCGACGCGGCCGCCGGTGGTGGCCGTCCACGAGTAGGGAAGCTTCACCCGCGCGACCGCGCGCCCCCACGCATCCATCGCGACGGCGCGCGCGGACGAGGAGCCGAGGTCGAGTCCAACGGCCAGCGGGAACGTGGCGTCGGCGAACGGGATGAGGAGGTCGTCGGCGGGAGCGAGGTCGGCCATCGACAGGTCGCGGGTGCAAGTTGCGGCCCGCGACGGGCGGCGGCCGCGCGCGCGGGTTGGCGCGAGCGCCCCGGCGGGCTACCCTTCGGCGCGCCGCCATGCGGGCGGCGTCCCTGGTCTTCCGTCCCCCGCCGATGTTCGCTCGATCCCCCGTTCCCGCGGTCCCAGGCCGCGCCGCCCGCCTCGCCGCCGGCTTGGTGCTCGCGGCGCTCGTCGGGTGCAAGGGCGCGCTGGTCGAGGTGCCGCGCGTGGGGGGCGCGCTGACGCGCGAGTTCGGGCAGCCGCCGCTCGTCCACACGCGGCCGGACGACATGATGGAAGTGATCTTCCCCGAGGAGATGGTGAGGGGCGCCGACTCGGCCACACGGCACGATCTTGCCTGGCGGGTGGCGCAGTTCACGCGCACGGCTCTGCAGGATCCGGAGCGGGTCGCACGGCTGGAGATCGCGTATCGCGAGCGGCGCCCCGGGCGCGGCGGCCCCGCCCCGCGCGAGGAGCGCTACGTCTGGTCGATGGACGCGGTGGCGCGCGGCGACCGCGCGGCGGTGGACGGCCCGCGGAACACGCCGCCCGGGGCGGCCGAGATGGGGAGCATGTCGACGGCGGCGCCGGAGCCCGGTCCGTACGAGCGGCGCGGGCGGCGGATGCGGCCGGAGTAACGGCCCGAGGAGGACCGGCGTAGCGGGCGGATTCGCCGCGGTCGGCCGATCGGACGCGCACCGTCCCACGGTCCGCCGACAGCCGGCGACCCACGGCACCCGCGGGGCGCCGTCACCGGGCATTCGTGCACCCGGATGCGTTGCATCGGCCGCCCTCCGACCGTCCTTGTGTGCGGGCGGTGGCCGGCTTCATGGCCCCCCTCTGCTCCACGGCTCACTCGCCGCGCACCGCCTGCCCGCACCGCGCCGTTGGCGCCTACGGCGGCGGCACGGCCGGGGCCACGCGTGGCTCCTCGCACTATCGTGTCGCGTGTATCCTGAAAGCTCCGGACCGGCCGACGCCCGCCTGCTGGCGCGCCCGGCCGACCCGATTCGTCGTTGGTGGATCGCCGGACTCGCCCTGCTTGCGGGGTGGGGCGCGGCGCTGGCCGCGCTGCTCGCGCTCGCCAGCGACGCGCAGCAGGCGCGGATCCTCGAGATGGCGCCGCTGCCGCTGCAGCTCACCGCGGTGTTGATGGCCGCGCTCGCCGCCCGTGCCGCGCGCCGCGCCGGCGAGGGCCCCGACGCCCGCCAGGAACTCGACCTGGCGATTCTCGCCGCGCTGGCGATCACGGGTATTTGGTGGGTGGCGCTGCCGTCGCAGGCGGACATGCTGCATGGCGCGGCCGACCCCACCACGACGGGGGCGTTCCGGTCGCTCGTTGGCAACTTCGTGCTGCTGGTCGCGGTCGCCTCGGTCTGGGTACGCCGCCGCCGCACGGGCGTGCGCGAGCCACTCCTCTGGATCGGGCTGACGCTGACGGCGATGGTCGCGGTCGACGTGGCGGGGCTCTGGCTCGCCCCGGTGCTGCGGCCGGCCGTCGCGCTGCTGGTGCAGGGGGCGGATGCGCTGATCGCGGTGGCCGCGCTGGCGGCCGTCGGCCGCCCCGTCGCGGTACGGCGTGCGCCGTCGCATGATCCGATCGATCGGCCCGAGCGGTTGCAACCGCCCGGCGCGATCCAGTGGATCGCCGTGTTCGGGGTGTACGCGCTGCTCGCGTCGGTGCTGCACGAGTCGGGGACGCGGCGCGAGTACGGCGTGCTGGCCGGCGCGGTGATGGTCACGCTGCTCGTGCTCGTGCGGCATCTCTCGCTCGTCCGGGCCTATCTGGATCACGTGACCGACGTCGCCGAACGGCGCGGGGAGCAGCGGTTCCAGATGCTCGTGCAGCGGTCGTCGGACCTCCTGCTGATGGTCGGGCTGGACGGCATCGTGCGATTCGCCAGCGGCTCGGTCTCGCGCATCCTCGGCGTGACGCCCGACAGCATCGTCGGCGCACGCTATCTCAGCCTGGTGCATCCGGAGGACGCGCCGCTGGCCGTGCGCTATCTCACCGGCGTGCCGTCGGGCGACGCACCGGCCGCGCCGGCGGTCTGGCGCATGCGCCACGCCGACGGCCGCTGGCTGCCGCTGGAGACCGTGGGTGCCCGCATGGCCGACGCCGCCGACGGCAGCGTGGTGCTCAACGGGCGCGACGTCAGCGAGCGGCTGGCGCTGGAGGCCGAGCTCGTCAGGCAGGCGTTCCACGACGGCCTGACGGGGCTGGCCAACCGTGCGCTCTTCCGCGACCGCGTCGCCCATGCGTTGGCGGTGCGCGCGCGCACGGGAGTCGGCGTCGCGGTGATCTTCCTCGACCTGGATGATTTCAAGGGCGTCAACGACACGATGGGTCACGCGGCCGGCGACTCGCTGCTCACGCAGGTCGCCGAACGATTGCTGAACGCGACGCGCGGCTGCGACACGGTCGCTCGGCTCGGTGGCGATGAGTTCGCGATCCTGCTCGAAGTGCGCGTCGCGCCGGACGATGCGTTGATCGTCGCCCAGCGCGTCCTCGCCTCGCTCACCCGTCCGGTGACGCTGGTCGGGCGCGAGGTGTTCACGCCGGGCAGCCTCGGCATCGCCCTCGCCGGCGCGGACGACGACGCCGACTCGCTCCTGCGCAACGCCGATCTGGCGATGTACATGGCCAAGCGCGAGGGGAAGCAGCGGTTTGTGGTCTTCGAGCCCTCGATGCACGCTGCCGCGCTGGAGCGGATGGAGATGGAAGCCGATCTGCGCCGGGCGATCGAGCGCGAGGAGTTCGAGCTGCACTACCAGCCGATCGTCGAGCTCGACGGCCGTCGCATGATCGCGATCGAGGCGCTGATTCGCTGGCGGCATCCCGTGCGCGGCCTCGTGCAGCCGCTCGCGTTCATCCCGACCGCCGAGGAGACGGGGATGATCGTGCCGATCGGCCGGTGGGTGTTGCGGGAGGCGTGTCGTCAGGCGGCGGCATGGCGGGCGCTCGCGCGGCCGGGTGATCCGTTGCTCACGATCACCGTGAACGTGTCAGCGCGGCAGATCCAGGATCCCGGGTTCATGTACGACGTCACCGACGCGCTCCGCCGCGCCGATCTCGTTCCCGAGGCGCTGGTGCTCGAGATCACCGAGAGCGCGATGGTGCACGACACCGAGGCGACGCTGGAACGTTTTCTCGCTCTCAAGGCGCTCGGCGTGCTGCTCGCCGTGGACGACTTCGGCACCGGGTATTCGTCGCTGGCCTATCTGCGCCGCTTTCCGGTCGACATCCTCAAGATCGACAAGGCGTTCATCGACGGCGTGGGTGAGGGAGCCAACGAGTCGGTGATCGCCAACGCCATCGTCACGTTAGGGACGACGATGTCGCTGCGCACGATCGCCGAGGGGATCGAGGGGGAGCCGCAGCGGGCGCGGCTGCGCGAGCTGGGATGCGAGCTGGGGCAGGGGTTTCTCTTCTCGCACCCGGTGCCGGCGGGGGAAGTGGATGCGCTGCTGCGGGATCGGCGGACGCCCTTGGGAGCGAGCGTGGTGCGGTGACGTGACGGGCGAACCCGGAGTGCCGCACGATTTCCAACCCGGTCGTCAGATGGTGCGCGGGCCGCGAGCGGCCGTTGATTCGTACGCGAAGCTGGACTGCTGAACGGCTTCAATCGCAGAGCGCGCAGCGAACGCCGCACGCGCAGCGAACGCAGCGCGCGCAGAGCACGCAGGCGTGCGCAGAGGGCTGCGTGGCGGGTCTGGGTTTTTCTCGGCGTTGCTGGCGGTCGCTCGTCGGGCGAGTCCGGCAAGAGCGACCACGGAGGCACGGAGGCACGGAGGGCACGGAGGCCTGCCGGCGGGCGTGGAGCTTCGGCTGGCGGGCGATCCGCATGGGCGCGTCGAGCGTGTAGCAATTTTGTGAACGACACCCCTGGTGCCTGACGTGGAGCATCACTGCCGACGCGGCGTGCTGTTGCTCTTCCCCTTCAGTTCCTCCCGACCATCGACGCGCGATGCGTATCGAGCGGCGGAGCGAGCGTTCGTCGCGGGAGCCGTCCTCCGTGCCCTCCGTGGTCGCACCTGCGGAACTCCCACGAACACCACCGCCAGAATGCGAGGCGAAGTCCGACTCGACACGGAACCCTCTGCGCGCCTCCGCGTTCTCTGCGCTCGAACCGCGAGCGCTCACCCCCGTACCAGCCCTCACCCTTCGCCGAACGATTCAAGCGCGCCGTTCCAGACCGCACGTATGGCGCGCGCATCGAGGTCCGCTCCAAGGACACGCACTATTCGATGACCTTTTCAGCAACTCCCACCATGACCGACGCTACGGACGGTGAATCGGGCACCACGTGCCGGAGGGACGGTCCGGCGAGCAGTGCCGAACATTCGTTCTTGACAGGACGTGAGGCAGCCGGTATCGCCGCTCGTCCAGCGGAATCGTGCGGGTCGACCTCCCTGTTCGCGTGTGATGGTCTTAGGTTGCGGTGCGCCGGATCCGCAGTGCGCGAGCGTCATACACGTCGCTGCAATCACGCACAATCTGCCAGGTCCGCAACGGTACACGCCCACACAGTACACGGCCTCATGACCCCTACATCGTTTGTGCTGACCGCAATGCTCCTCGTGCCGGCCGTGGCGCTCGCCGTCGGCGCGCAGGCTCGCCCGACCCCCGTGCTCTACCGGGCCGCGGCTCAGCCGTCGGTAACGATCGGCGACGGCGACGATCCTACGACGATTCTCGACCAGATCGTTCAGGTGCAGCGCACGCGAGGCGGTGACTTGCTGGTCGCGACCTATAGGGACCGGTTCATCCATCGCTTCGACTCCCGTGGTCGTCCGCTCCGGCCGATCGGGCGAGCTGGCGGAGGACGGGGCGAGTTCGGGAGCAGTCCGGAGTTCACGCTGCTTCCGGGCGATAGTATCGCTGCACTCGCAAACGGCCAGATAACGGTGTTCAGTCCTGCCGGGAAATAGGTTCGGAGCGTTCGGCTGCCGGTGCCGCCGCCGTTCCGAGGCCTGATGTTCGGCGCGGACCACCGCGGCTATGTGCTGTTCTCCGATGCGCCGCGAAATGCGGCGGCTCAGATCGTCGTACGCGATTCGGTCGAGGTCTGGCGAGTACAGACGACCACCGCTGCCGTATCCCGGGCGTTTGGCGGGCGAAGGGAACGCCTTCCTCCTCCCGTCGCGACGACGCGCCGTCAGGGTGGGCGCGTGACGAGCTCTACCTCGACCTCGGTTTCCGGTTCAGCGGGCTTACGCCCGGCGTACCACGTGGTGTCTGGTGCCGAGAAGGTCGCCCTCGTCGAGGATTCGACCTGGCGTGTCGTGCTCCGCGACTTCGATGGCCGACGGGTCGGGCAGTTCACGGCACCGCGCCCCGACGCCGCCCGTGTGCGCGCGGCGCTCGCCCGGGATGGCGGCACGCTGCGCGCGTGGCGCATGCTCTTCGATCCCACCGGGCGGCTCTGGGTGCAGGAACCGCTTCCGTCCAGCACCGGCCAGTCGCGCTGGACGATCCACAGTGGCACTGGGGCGGTCCTCGGCCACGCGATGCTCCCGGCGCGGATCAACGTGATGGCGATCGGAACCGACGTCATCGTGGGCATCGCACGGGATCCCGACGGGATCCAGTCGGTCGAAGTGTATCCGCTCCAACCCGTGCGCTGAGGCACCCGCGCCTCACGCCCCCACCGGCTCCCGCAACTGCTCGATCCGCCGCTCCACCAGCTCCACCAGCTCCGTCATCGTCGCCGCGTCGAACACCAGCGTCGCGCCGGCCGTGCGGTAGATTTCCGGCAGCGGCCGCGTCCCGCCTAACGCGAGCGCCGCCTTGTAGCTGTTAATTGTCGACGTGTAATCGGCCATGCTGTTGCGCCATACCTGGAGCGCGCCGAGCTGGGCGATCCCGTACTCGATGTAGTAGAACGGATACTGGAAGATGTGGAGCTGCCGGTACCAGCGCGCCACACGCTCCTGCTCGAGTCCCGACCAGTCGACCGACGGCTCGAACCGCTGGCGGATCTCCAGCCAGGCACGGTCGCGCGCGTCCCGGTCGTGTCCCTGGCCACTGGTGTAGATCCAGCTCTGAAAGGCATCGACGCTGGCGATGTGCGGCAGCGCCATCAGCACGTCCTCCAGATGCTCGACCCAGGCGCGGCGCACGTCCTCGTCGGCGTAGTAGCCGGCCGGCGCCTGCAGGTGCGGCATCGCCAGCATCTCCATCGACATCGACGCCAACTCGGCCGCCTCCGAGCCAGTGCCGCGCTGCCAGAGATACGGCTGCCGGTGCGCCAGGAACGCATGGAAGCAGTGGCCAGCCTCGTGCACCAGCGTGTTCACGTCGTCAGGCACGCCGACGGCATTCATGAAGACGAACGGGCGTCCGCGGAAGGGAAGGGTGGTGCAGTAACCGCCGGGCGCCTTGCCGCCGCGGCTCTCGAGGTCGAGCAATCCCTCGTCCGCCATCATGCGGAACTGGTCACCCAGCTCGCCGTCGACCGCCGAGAAGATGCGCCGCGCGCCACCGACGAATTCGTCGACCGTGGTGAACGGCTGCAGTGCCGAGGCCCCCGCCGGATCCACGCCAAGGTCCCACGGGCGGATCGTGTCCAGCCCGAGCTGCGCGCGACGGTGCTCCATCAGCCGCGCGACCGCCGGCACCACGGCCTCTTCGACGGCGTGATGGAAGCCGCGCACGTCGGCCGGGGTGTAGTCGAAGCGGTGCTTGGCGGCGAAGGTGTACTGCTCGTAATCCGGAAAGCCCGCGTTATGCGCGATCTGCTGCCGCAGCGCGTACATCCGGTCGAACAGGTCGGCGAGCGGCTCGCGCTGGGCGAGATAGGCCTCCATGCCGAGCCGGAAGGCGCGCTCGCGCACGTCGCGGTCGGTCGACTTGAGGAAGGGCTGCAACTGCGGGATCGTCTTCCGCTCGCCCTCCCATTCCACCCACAACCCGCCGGTGAGTTTCTGGTAGGCAGCGTCGTGCCCCTCCAGTTCCGAGAAGAGCGGCACGTTCTCCTCGCGGAACAGCTCCACGTCCACCCGAAAGCGGCGCAGCATCACGTCCACGTCGGGGCGCGTCCAGCCGGTGTCGAGCAGGCGGCGGGCGAGCCCGGCCTGCCGCTCCTCCATCAGCGGGAAGATCTCGGTCGAGAAGCGGAGATAGGCGGCCTCGTTCTCCGTGTCGGCGGTGTTCCCGGTGTAGGCGGTCATTGCCAGCGTGCCGGCCTCGCCCACCAACTCCTCCAGCCGCGACCAGGACTCCAGCCACGGCTCGACGCTGTCGCGATCGAGCGGCGCGGCGGCCAGCCGGTCGTAGAACGGGGCAATGTCGGGCCAGGTGGCGCCGATGAAATGCTCGGGTGTCGCGGGAAGACCGATGTCCAGCACGGCGGCTCCGGGGTGTGCGGAAGGGGTGTGCGGAAGATGAGGGCGGCGGGCGAAAGCTGCGGATGTGCGCGCCAGTGGCGCCGTCCCCCTACTGGTCCCAGCACCACCGGTGCCAGTAGCTTCGCGAAGCCGTAACATCGTCTCCCTCCCCGCCCGCAGCCAGCCATGTCCGACGCCGCCGCTCCCGCGCTCACCATCCGCCCGGCCGACCGGCGCGACGTGCCCCTCGTCCTCCAGCTCACGCGCGAGCTGGCCGAGTACGAGCGGATGGCCGAGGCCTGCGTCACCAGCGAGGCGCTGATCGCGGAGGCGCTGTTCGGCCCGCACCCGGCCGCCGAGGTGATCATCGCCGAACGGGCGGACGGCACCCCGGTGGGCTTCGCGCTCTTCTTCCACAACTTCTCGACCTTCCTCGGCCGGCGCGGGCTGTATCTCGAGGATCTGTTCGTCCGTCCCGAGTTCCGCGGGATCGGAGCGGGACGCGCCCTGCTCGCGGAACTCGCGCGCATTGCCCGGGCGCGCGAGTGCGGCCGCATGGAGTGGTCGGTGCTGGACTGGAACGAGCTGGCCATCGGCTTCTACCGGTCGATCGGCGCGGAACTGATGGACGAATGGACGACCTGCCGCCTCGACGAGCGGGCGATCGCGACGCTGGCTGGCTCGAACGGGGCGGGCTGACGCCGGTCGCGGGGGCTGACGCCGACGGGCACCCTGACGCCCGCCGGCGGGCGCGGATTCGGGCGAAACGCTTCAGAATCGCGCCGGGCTGCCGAGGCTCTGGAGGTTGCACCTCGCGCGCGCCGCGGGGACACGTCCGTCCTCCGATTTTTCCGCCATGCCGAAACCTCACGACACCCTGACGAGCGCGATCGGCCGGTGGTTCGGCGCGTACGCCGGGAGGGGCACGCCGTCCGCGACGATGGGCACGGAGACGGAGTATCGGCGGATCGTCGATAGCGTCGATGACGTGGTGTTCGCCACCGACGGCGACGCCTGCTTCACCCTGCTGAGCCCGCCCTGGGAGACGCTCACCGGCCGCCCGGTGGCGGCGAGCATCGGGTGCCCGTGCTGGGAGTTCCTGCACCCTGACGACGTGGGTCCGGCGCGCGCGCGCATGGTCGCGGCGTTTGCCGAACGGCGCGAGCGCGCCTCGTTCGAGGGGCGCGTGCGCGGGGCGGGGAACGCCTGGCGCTGGGTGGAGACCCGGATGCGGCTCGTCTGGACTGACGGGCGCGTGACGAGCAGCTACGGCATGATCGCCGACATCGCGACCCGGAAGGCGGCCGAGGAGGCGCTGCACGAGAGCGAGCTGCGCTTCCAAGCGGTGGTCGAGCGATCGCCCGAACCGATCGTCGTTCACGCCGACGGCGAGGTGCTCTTCGCCAATCCAGCCGCGCTCGCGATGGCGGAGCGGCCCCGCGACCACGCAATTGCCGGCACCCCGATCGTCGAGCTGCTGCACCCCGACGACCGTGCGCGCGCCGCCAGACGGCTGGCCGCGCTGGCGGCCGGCGTGGTCGACGAGGCGCCGACGCACTATCGCCTGCTGCTCGGCGACAGCCGCACGCGCGACGTGCAGGTGGTGTCGGTGCCCGTGATGTACGCCGGCCGATCCGCCCTCCAGACGCACCTGCGCGACATCACCGAGCATCGCGAGCTGCAGCAGCAGTTGCAGCATCAGGCGCTGCACGATCCGCTGACGGGGTTGGCCAACCGGACACTCTTCCGCGACCGAACGCAGCACGCACTGGCGCGCTCGGGGCGCCGTCCGCATCAGCCCGCGGTGCTCTTCTTCGACGTCGACAACTTCAAGGGGATCAACGACGGGCTGGGGCACGTCGCCGGCGACCTGCTCCTCTCCGAGGTTGCCTCACGCCTGACGAACCTGCTCCGGTCGGCCGACACGGTCGCCCGCATCGGCGCCGACGAGTTCGCGGTGCTGCTGGAAGACGCGGGCGACGCGGTCGACATCAACGCGCATGCGGCGCAGGTCGCCCAACGCGTGATCGACGCGTTCCGCACCCCGATCCGCCTCGGCGCGACGGAGGTGGTGGTCGGCGTGAGCGTCGGCATCGCCACGCCGAGCACCGGCGACGACGCGGAGATGCTGCTGCGGAACGCGGATCTGGCACTGCACCGCGCGAAGCTGGCGGGGAAGGGGTGCTATCAGGTGTTTCAGCCGGCGATGCACGAGGCGGTGCGTCGCCGTCTCGAGCTGGAGAACGAGCTGCGCCGCGCCGTCGACACGCTGGAGGGGGGCGGGTTCGTGCTGCACTATCAGCCGATCGTGGTGCTGGAGACGGGGCGGATTGCCGGCTTCGAGGCCCTCGTGCGGTGGTTGCATCCGGAGCGGGGCCTCGTGCCGCCGGGCGAGTTCATCGGGATCGCCGAAGACACGGGGCTGATCGTGCCGCTCGGCCGGTGGGTACTTCGTGAGGCGTGTCGCCAGGCGCGCATCTGGCAGCGCGCCTTCCCGCCGCGCGCGGGCGAAGCGGCGCTCTCGATCACGGTCAACGTGTCGGGCCGGCATTTCGCGCGTCCGGAGCTCGCTCTCGACGTCGCCGACGCGCTGGAGCGGTCGGGGCTCCCGGCGAAGTATCTGGTTCTCGAGATCACCGAGAGCATGCTCGTCGACGACAGCGAGGCGACGCTCTCGCGCATGCACGCGCTCACCGCGCTGGGTGTCCGCCTGGCGATCGACGACTTCGGCACCGGCTACTCCTCGCTTGGCTATCTGGAGCGCTTCCCGGTGAATCTGCTGAAGATCGACAAGTCGTTCGTCGACAAGGTCGGTCTCGCCACCAACGAATCGCCGCTCGCGGGCGCCATTCTGGGGCTGGGCGGAGCGCTCGGCATGCGCGTGGTGGCCGAGGGGATCGAGACGATGGCGCAGTGGACGCGGCTGCGCGAGCTGGGGTGCGAGTTGGGACAGGGCTTCCACTTCGCCCGGCCGCTGGGGGTCGTCGCCGCGGAATCCGCACTGGACGTGGGCTTCCTGCCGCTGATGCCTGACGGGGCGAGCGGGCCGAGCCCTCGTGCGGCGCACGTCGGTGTGGTGCACTGACGTGTAATCGTGTATCGTTGCACGCGCGCCTGAACGCCGCATCGGGCCACGCGAGCACTGTTCACCGCTTCATCGATCTCCCCGCCTCACGCGAGCCCGCTGCCCCCTTCGTGCCGACCCTTGGTGTGCCGCTCCGACGCGCTGCTCTCTGGCTGCTGATCCCGGGCTCCCTCGCCGCGCAGGCGAGCGAGGGGCCGGAGCGCCCCGGCACGCCCGTCGACAGCGCGGCGGAGGGGGCGATCCCACTCGAGCGCTCGATCGGCGACGTGTTCGATCGTCGGGATGCGCGGCTCCTCCCCGAGCGCCTGCACGACACGGTGCGCATACGCGGGACGATCGCCACGCCGACCCGCATCGCGCGTATCAACAGCCGCTGGGCGAGCGCGCTGCAGGACCAGCGCGGTGGCGTGATGCTGGTGGATTCGACCGACATCCTCGGCCCGCTCGACCGGGGAACCCATCTCGAGATCGTCGGCACGGTGCAGAGCTTCAATGGCAGCGAGGAGCTCAACGTGCTCTCGGCAATCCGGTTGGGCGCGGAGTTTGTGCCGGCGCCCCTTTCCGTGGGGCCGATGGTGCTGAACGGTGAGGCGCTCGCCGGCCGCATGGTGAGCGTGCGCGGCCGCCTGCGCCTCGACGAACGCGAGGGCGCCGGGGCGTGGATGTATCTGGAAGATGAGGGCGATCGTGTGCAACTGTACTTCCCCCTCGGAGTTCGGACTTCGCCTCTCTTTGCGCTGAGTATTGCCGACGCGGGCCGGCTGGTGGAGATCGATGGCATCGCGGGCCAGTACGACCGCACGCCGCCGTACGACTCCGACTATCAGTTGATCGTGCTCGATCCCACGGCGGTGCGCATGCTCGGCGTGGCGCCGGTCAGCGTGAAGCGGTGGGCCGTCGGCGGATCGGCCGCGGTGTTGGCGTTGGTGCTCGCCGGCGTCTATCTGGGCCACCAGCGGCGGTTGCGCGCGCTCCGCCAATTGTCGTCGAACGACCCGATGACCGGGTTATTGAACAGACGGGGTTATGAGCACGCCGTGCAGCAGGCACTCGAGCAGCGACGCCCGCCGGGCTCCGTGGTCGCGCTGATCCTGTTGGACCTCGACGACTTCAAGCTGATCAACGATCAGTACGGGCACCTCACCGGCGACGCGGTGCTGCGCGAGGTGGCGGTGCGCCTGCGCGAGCTGGTGCCGCCGGAGGCGGGAATGGTCAGCCGTTTCGGCGGCGACGAATTCGCGATCGTGCTCCCTGATTCCTCTGGCGCCAGCGCCGCGGCGCTGGCGAACCGGATCGTCAGGCGGCTGCGGACGCTGCGGGTGACCGCGCCCACCGCCGAGACGGGTCCCCTGTCGCTGACCTGCGGCGCGAGCGTCGGTGTGGCGACTACGGAGGACGCACCCGACCAGATCACCGCCGACGCGCTGCTGCACGACGCCGACACCGCGCTCTATGCGGGCAAGCGGGCGGGGAAGGGGCGGGCAGAAATGGCGCGGCGGCTGGCGTGACGTCGCGCGGTGTCACCCCGCCGTACGCCTTGACGGCGGCTCGTCAGGCGCGGCACGAATCAGGTCGCGAATCTCCAGTGCCGACAGCCTGATCAGGGCGAGCGGGAGCCCCACGATGAACGCCAGCAGCAGCCAGTAGAGCGGGTTCGGTGGCGGCACGGTAAGTTCACCGAACGTGTTCACGTAGAACCCGACCAGCGTCAGCATGCCACCGATCGCTGCGAGATGAACGAGCAGCTTCTGCCATTGCCTCGCGCGCCTCGCATACCACCGCGAGAAGATCGGGACGAGCACGACAGCGATGAAACTCGCGGCGACGGCGCGGTAGAACAGCCGCCCGGTCGTCCAGTGCAGCAGCGCCGCGACGCCGAGACCAGCCGCGTGCGCGCCGAGCAGCGTCGCCGTTCTGCCTGTGAACACGCGGGTCGTTGGCATGCCCGACGATTCGTCGGTCGCCACATGTGGCGCCGCGTCCTCGTCGCCAGGGCGACGCACCCGACTCCCGGCTGCCCCGGTCACGGGCCGGGCCGCCGCGCCCGGCGCCGTGGCCGCGACGGGGACGCCGCGATCCGGATCTGCTCGGCGAGATCGTACGCCAGGACGCGGCGCGCATCGTTGACCGAGATCGTCAACGGACCGCGGAACGGCGCCCGCTCGATCACCTCCACGCTCGCCCCCGGGTATAAGTCGAGCGAGCCCAGATAACGAAGGTGCTCAGAGTCGCCGGTCGTGACTTCGAGGACGAGCATCGGCCGTCCCGGTTCCAACTCCGAGAGCACGGGATGCTCCGTCGTGTCCACCTCGCCGTCGACGGTCGGGATCGAGGCACCGTGCGGATCGCGATCGGGCTCGCCGAGGAAGCGCGCGAGCCGCTCGATCAGCTCGTCGCTCGCCGCGTGCTCGAGCCGCTCGGCCTCGTCATGCACGCGATCCCAGTCGTAGCCAAGCACCTGCTGCAGGAAGAGTTCGAGCACGCGGTGCCGCCGGATGATGCGCAGCGCCGCCAGCTCCCCCGGCGCGGTGAGTCGCACGCCGTAATACGGCTCGTGCGACACCAGCCGCTGCTCCGCCAACCGCTTCACCATCGCCGTCACCGCCGCCGCGGTCAGCCCGAGCCGTTCGGCGATCCGTGATGTGGACACGGCCTCGCCGCCGCCCTGCTGCAGCATCCAGATGGACTTGAGGTAGTCCTCGACGACGGGAGAGAACATGGAGAAGCGGCTAGGGGCTACAGGCTAGGGGACTGCAGAAGACAGAAGACAGAAGACAGAAGAAAAGCCGTGTCATCCCGTACGAAGGAGCGGAGCGACCCCGTGTCGGGATAGCCTGTTGCTACCGGTTGGCTGGCTATGGGAGGGTGAGCTCGTCCCGACACTCGCGCCTGACGGCGCTCCTGCGGGATGACACACTCCCCTTACGGTCCCACCGCCCACCGCCCACCGCCCACAGCCCACAGCAGCCCCTCCCACAGCCGCCTCATTTCGCCCGACACTGCTGCGACACCGGGTTTCGGTTGGAGCACGCGATCGCGTCGTTCATGCCACCGGCGAGCGGGCCGCAGGCTGCGGTCTGGGCCTGG
>JBBQHX010000043.1:0-18746 GCA_038324385.1 Gemmatimonadales bacterium
GGCCGTCGCGCTGCCCGCTGGAATCTCGGCGCCAGTGCTCGCGCCCGTGTCGAGCGTGATGGGCGAGATCATGATGATCGGGCTCACGGCGCACGATTCCATCGGCGCGTCGTCGCCGCAGGCGCTGCGCACCGTGGGCGAGTGGACAATACGTCGCCGTCTGCTCGCTGTGCCCGGCGGGGCGCAGGTGATCCCGATCGGTGGCGACGTCAAGCAGTACCAGGTGCTCGCCGATCCGGCGCGCATGCTCGCCACCGGCGTCACGCTCGACGAGGTGGTGGAGGCCACGAGCACCTCGAACGCGAACGCCGCCGGCGGCGTGTACATGGACAGGGGCCAGGAGTACGTCATCCGCGGCATCGGGCGCGTGCGCAGTGCCGAGGACATCGGACGCACCGTGGTCGCGGTGCGCGGCGGGGTGCCGGTGCTGCTCTCGCAGGTCGCCGACGTGCGGGTCGGCGCAGCGCCGAAGTACGGCGACGGATCGGTGAATGCGACGCCCGGCGTCGTGCTCGCCGTGCAGAAGCAACCCGGCGCGAACACGCTCGAGCTCACCCAACGCATCGAGGCCACGCTAGCCGAGATCCAGCCGACGCTGCCGCCGGGGATGACCATCCACGCGGAGCTTTTTCAGCAGGCCGGCTTCATCGAGGTGGCGATCGCCAACGTGATCGAGGCGCTCCGCGACGGTGCGATCTTCGTCGTCATCATCCTCTTTCTCTTCCTCTGGAACTTCCGCACGACCGCGATCTCAATCGTCGCGATCCCGCTCTCGCTCGCGGTGGCAATCTTCGCGATGCAGCTGCTCGGCATCTCGATCAACACGATGACGCTCGGCGGGATGGCGATCGCCATCGGCGCGCTCGTCGACGATGCGATCATCGATGTCGAGAACGTCTTCCGCCGGCTCAAGGAGAACCACCACCGGCCCGAGGGGGAGCGGCGCTCGTCGCTTCGCGTGGTCTACGACGCGTCACGCGAGATCCGCGCGTCGATCGTGAACGCGACGCTCATCATCATCGTCGTCTTCCTGCCGCTCTTCTTCCTCGGCGGCGTCGAGGGCCGGCTCCTCCGTCCGCTCGGCTTCGCCTACGTGGTTTCCATCCTCGCCTCGTTGCTTGTCGCGGTGACGGTGACGCCGGTGCTCTGCAGCTACCTGCTGCCGAACGCGAAGGCGGTGCGGACGGAGCACGAGAGCCGCGTCGTCACGTGGCTCAAGGCACGCTACGCGCGCACGCTGGAGCCGGTGCTCGCACATCCAAAGCGCGTGCTCGCTGGCGCGGTCGCCGCGCTCGTGCTGGCGCTGGCCGCCGTGCCCACGTTAGGGACCGCGTTCCTCCCCGAGTTCAACGAGGGCGCGCTTACAGTCAGCGTCGTGACCGTGCCGGGCACCTCGCTGGACGAGGCGAACGCGCTCGGTCTCCGCGTCGAGCAGATTCTGCTTGCGCATCCCGCCGTCGCGACCACGGACCGGCGTCAGGGGCGCGCCGAGCTGGACGAGCACGCACAGGGCGTGAACGCGGCCGAGGTGGACGTCACGCTGAATCCGGATATCGATAAGGAGCAGGCGCTCGAGGAGCTGCGGCAGGAGTTTGCCGCGCTGCCCGGAACGAACGTCACCATCGGACAACCGATCGGCCACCGACTCGACCACATGCTCTCCGGCACGCGAGCAAACATCGCGGTGAGCCTCTACGGCCCCGACCTCTACGAGCTTCGCCAGGTCGGGACGCAGCTCCGTGACGCGATGGAGGGCGTGCCAGGCGTGGTGGACCTGCAGCTCGAGCAGCAGATGGACGTGCCGCAGTTGCGCATCCAGGCCGACCGCGGTGCGCTCGCGCGCTACGGGATGACCCCGGGGCAGCTTGGCGAGGCGATCGATGTCGCCTTCAATGGCGAGGTGGTGTCGCAGGTACTCGAGGAGGGGCGCAGCGTCGACCTCGTGGTACGCTTCCCCGACGCGCTCCGCGCCGATGCGGCGTCGATTGCCGGCGTGATGTTCGACACGCCGACCGGTCAGCGCGTTCCGCTCTCGCACCTGGCGGAAGTGACGGTAAGTCGCGGGCCGAACACGATCAGCCGCCAGGACGTGCAGCGGAAGATCGTCGTGCAGGCGAACGTCGCCGGGCGCGACCTCGGCGGCACGGTGGCCGACATCCAGCGCGCCGTGAACGAACGGGTGACGCTGCCGCAGGGCTATCACGTCACGTATGGCGGACAGTTCGAGGCGCAGGCCGAGGCGACGCGGACGCTCGCGGTGCTCTCACTGCTCTCTGTGGCGGCGATCTTCCTCATTCTGTTTGCCGAGTTCCGCTCGTCACGCACGGCAGCACTGGTGATGGCGAACCTCCCGCTGGCGCTCATCGGCGGCGTGGCGGCCGTGCTGCTGACGGGGGGCATCGTCAGCATCGCGTCGCTCGTCGGCTTCGTGACGCTGTTCGGCATCGCGACGCGCAACGGCATCCTGCTCGTCGCGCACTACCGGCAGCTCCTCGGCGAGGGCGTGCCGTTCCGCGAGGCGGTAGTGCGCGGCTCTCTCGAGCGGCTCTCGCCGATCCTCATGACTGCGCTCACGGCGGGGCTCGCACTCGTTCCGCTCGCACTCGGCGGCGGCGAGCCCGGAAACGAGCTGCAGACGCCGATGGCAATCGTGATCCTCGGCGGGCTGATCTCGGCGACGGCGCTCAACATGCTCGTGTTACCGGCGCTGTACTGGTTGTATGGCGAACGCGTGATCGCAACCGAAACCGCGAGCGACCTCGAGGTTGAGGCGCCGCGTTATGCAGTCGGCGCGTTCCCGTCGCCGGCGCACTGACCGTGCAACCGCGTGCCTCACAAACCTTCACCTCGACTTCCAACCGCTGCCATGACTAGCGCTCTTCCGGCGTGGGTGCGTCGCCTCGACACCCGAACGCGTACGCTCCTCTTCTTGCTCTGTGTCGGTCTCCTGTTGCTCGTCGTGGCTCCGGTCGACCTGCTCGCCCATGGCGTCGCCGCGGGCGACAAGGGCTACATCCAGGAGAGCTCGGGCGTCCTGCTCGCGCCGTTCGTCTATCTCGGCGCCAAGCATATGGTCACCGGCTATGACCATCTGCTGTTCCTGCTCGGCGTGATCTTCTTCTTGTACCGCCTGAAGGACGTCGGGGTCTACGTGACCCTGTTCGCCCTCGGCCATTCGACCACGCTGCTCGTTGGCGTGCTCACGGGCGTCAGCGTGAGTGCGTATCTGATCGATGCGATCATCGGCCTGTCGGTGGTCTACAAGGCGATGGACAACCTCGGCGCGTTCCGGCGGTGGTTCGGCATTCAGCCTAGCACCAAGGCGGCGACGCTGATCTTCGGGTTCTTCCACGGCTTCGGTCTCGCGACGAAGATCCTTGACTTCGAGATCTCGCCCGACGGCCTCATCGCGAATCTCATCGCCTTTAACGTCGGTGTCGAAGTCGGACAGTTGCTCGCGCTCAGCGCCATCCTCATCGCGATGGGGTACTGGCGCCGCACGACCAGCTTCGTGCGCCACGCCTATGCCGCCAACGTCGCCATCATGGCCGCCGGGTTCGTGCTTATGGGCTATCAGCTCGCCGGCTACTTCATCACGCCTACCGTATAGGAGTCATTCCATGGACGGACCGAATACCGCGCCGATCGGCGAGATCCCGCCCAGCAGTACGCTCCTCCGCTCGACCCTGATCGCGGTCGTCGCGGCCGCCGTCATCCTCGTCACGGTCGTGTTGCCAGCCGAGTACGGCGTTGACCCTACCGGCATTGGTCGCGTGATTGGCCTCACCGAGATGGGCGAGATCAAGATGTCGCTCGCACGTGAGGCCGCGGAGGCGGAAGCAACGGAGGCCGCCGCCGCGCAGGCCGGATCCCCCACGGCGCCGGCAAGTGCGACGCCCGCTCCTGCACCCCCGAGCATGGCGCCGGCGGCCGAAACGGCTACGCCGGCGGCCGCAGCCGGCGCCGCGGTAGCGGCGGATACCACGGTCGTCAGGCTGCAGCCGAACGAGGCCCGGGAGTTCAAGCTGGCCATGCGGCAGGGGGCGCGGGTGACGTACGCCTGGTCCACCGACGGCGGCCCCGTGAACTTCGACACGCACGCGGATCGTACCGCGCCGCCGGCCATTTCGTATCATGGCTACAGCAAGGGGTCGGGTGAGCAGGCCGATGCTGGCGTGCTCGTGGCGGCCTTCGACGGCATGCACGGGTGGTTCTGGCGCAACCGGACCCGAGATGTCGTCACCGTGACGCTGCGGACTACCGGCGACTACCAGGAGATCCGCGAGGTAGAATAGAGGTGGAATAGCTGTCGTTGTACGTGGCGCTGCGCCCACACCGCCGGGAATCACCGCGCGAGCAATCGTTCGGTGGTCGCGGACGTACCGACTGTCGTCCACGAGGGAAGTCGCGGTTACAAGTGACACGCAGCCAGCGCCGCGCGCTCTCGCTCGCACTCCGGGCCTAAGCTGTGTAGCGTTTCCCCAGTTCGATTCTCGGCGGTTCGGGGCAATGTCATTCTCAGGTTCGAGCTGGCACCGACAGATCCGTGCGTGAGGACCGGCACGCCGGCGCGTGATCCGAGCGCCGCTTTCTAGTGTGCTGTCCCGGAGATTCTTGTCAGAAGTCGGTTGAGCTTCTGAAGGATGGAGTCTGCGGTGGCCGTCCAGACGAACGGCCGCTTCGGCTGGTTGCACTGCGCGACGAAGCGCTCGATGCGTGGGATGAGCGCGCGCACCGTGCGGTCGGAGCCCCGCTTGATGGCGCGTGCGGAGATGAGGGCGAACCAGCGCTCGACCTGATTGAGCCAGCTGCTGTACGTCGGCGTAAAGTGCAGGTGATACCGCGGGTGCCTGACGAGCCACGCCTTCACCTTGGCATGCTTGTGCGTGCCGTAGTTATCGACGATGAGATGGACGTCGAGATCGGCCGGGACGTTCGCGTCGATGTGCCGCAGGAACTGGAGAAACTCCTGATGCCGATGGCGCGGCTTGCACTGCGCGATCACGTCACCGGTTCGCACATCGAGCGCCGCGAACAACGTCGTGGTGCCGTGGCGCACATCGTCGTGGGTCACGCCCTCGACGTACCCGAGGCCCATCGGCAACATTGGCTGCGTGCGCTCGAGGGCTTGGATCTGACTTGTCTCGTCCACGCAGAGCACGAGCGCGTGGTCGGGTGGATTGAGATACAATCCGACGATGTCGCGCACTTTCTCGACGAAGCACGGATCGGTCGACAGCGTGAAGGTCGTCGTGCGATGCGGCTGCACCCCGAACAAGGCGAAGTACCGCTGCACGGTACTCTTCGCGATGCCCGTCGCCTCGGCCGCCAGGCGCACACTCCACTGCGTCGCGTTGGGGGGTGTCGAGTGCAGGACGGTGTTCAGCATCGCCGCGACCGCGTCCTCGTCATGCGTGCGGGGCCGTCCGCTGCGCGGCGCATCGTAGAGACCCGCGAGTCCGTGATCGCGCCAGCGCCGGCGCCAATGGCCCACCATGGCGGGGGTCAGGTCGACACGCCCTGCGATGTCCTGATTGGTCTCGCCGTCCGCCGACAACAGGATCACGCGCGCCCGGCGCACGAGGCCGGCCGGCAAGGTGCGCGACGTGGTGAGCGTCTTCAGCTGCGCGCGCTCGTCGGTGGACAAGGTGATCGTGAACGTCGGGCGTCCCATCGGCATGGATGCTCCAGAAGGTATGCCGACTACACTGCAAAAGTAATGCTAGGAACTAATGGGACAGCACACTAGGCCGGATAAACAAACAGGTCTTTGACGGCTGGCGGAGCGCTGCCGCTGCCGCTACGCTTCTACTCGTGATAAAGCGCTGGACACGCGTACTCGCCGTGCTCCTCGGGAGCGTGCTCGCCCTGCAGCTCGTGCTGGCAGGGCGCGGCGTGATGTGCATCATGACGCCGCCCACCGAGTCGGCCGCCGCCACACCATCCGGTGCTCCGGCGCAGATGACCGGTATGGCCGGCATGCCGGATGTGGGCGACCAGACGCGCAGGTCCGATGGCGAGTCATCGCCGGCCGCGCCCACCGCTCCGTGTGATCACGGGGCCACACCGCCTGGTTGTCAGACGTTCGCCCCGTGTGCCGGCGGGTTCGTTGTCGTCGACCGTACGTGGCACGCCGCCGCCCGCCACGTGGCTGAGCGGGTTGTGGCCGAGCGCACGCTCGCGCTGCGGTCGCGGACCATTCCTCCGGACCTCCCCCCTCCTCGCGTTTAGTCCGCCTCGCGCGATAGTCACGCGCGAGTCTCCGGCCTGCGTCCGCATTCGGACGGCTCGCCGGCGGTCGTGATGCACGCCGACGGCCCGCCAGGGTGGTCGTCGGGCTGGCATCACCTGGACGTCTCCGAGGAGTTCGTGCTGCCTTCATTCGCTCAATCCGACATCCGTGCCCGGGCGTCCCGCGGAGCCGCGGCCGCGTGGCGATGTCGACGTCCGGCAGTCGCCGCCGCGCTCGTGTGGCTGGCGTCGTCGCCCGTCCTCGCCCAGACATCCGGGCAACCGTTCCCACCGCTGCCTAACGGCTCGCCGATCGCCACGGAAGGCCCGGATACGTCGCGCACTGTTACCACGCTGGATGCGCTGATCGCGGAGGCCATGGCCGCCAATCCCCGGCTGCATGCCGCCCAGGCGCGCGTCGCGGCCGCCCGGGCGCGGATCGCCCCAGCCGGCGCGCGCCCAGATCCGATGCTGATGGCGGGCATCCAGAACTTTCCGGTCACGGAGCCCGGATTCGCCGACTTCATGACGATGAAGATGGTCGGCGTCTCGCAGACCATCCCCTATCCTGGAAAATTGGGGCTCGCGCGCGGCGCGGCTGCGCGCGAAGTCGAAATCGAACGGGCCGATCTCGACGCGGTCCGCCTCGATGTCGTGCGCGACGTGAAGGCGGCCTACTATGAGCTCGCTCATATCGAACGCGCGCTCGAGATCCTCGACCGCAATCGTGTGGCGCTCGTCGACATGATCGGGGCAACGGCGGCGAGCTACTCGGTCGGCCTTGGTGGGCAACAGGATGTGCTCCGCGCGCGTGTCGAGGCCGCACGTCTGGGCGAGGCGGCATCGGCTCTGGTCGAGCAGCGACTGACGGCGCTGGCCCGCCTCAACGCGGCGCTCGACCGCCCCTCGGAAACGCCGGTGGCCGCGCCGGCGTTTCCCGCGGCCATCGTGCGGGCGGCCGTTGCCGACACGGCGACGCGGGTGCGCTTCGTCGCGCCCACACTCGGCGCACGCGCGGCCGACTCTCCGCTGCCCCCTCTAACCGAGCTTCAGGCGATGGCCGTTCGACAGAGCCCCGCGCTCCGCGCCTACACGGCGCGGATTGGGGCGCAGGCCGCGCGCGTGGGGCTTGCGGGCCGGGCGCACCTGCCAGATCTGGACGTGTCGCTCTCGTACGGGCAGCGATCGGGGTTCAGCGACATGTTCAGCGCGGTCGTCTCCGTACCGATTCCGCTCCAACGCGCGGCAAAGCAGACGGAGCTCCTCGCCGCAGCGGGTGCCGAACTCAGGGCGCTCGAGGCGGAACGTCACGCGATGATCAATGATCTCCGCGCCGAGGTGGCGCGGCGCGTTGCCGACATCGAGCGCGCTCGCACACATCTGGCGCTCTACACGCGCGCCGTGCTGCCGCAGGCGCAGGCGGCGGTGGAGTCGTCGTTCGCCGGCTTCCAGGTCGGGCGCGCCGATCTCATCGTCGTGCTCGAAGCCCAGGCCACCCGCTTCGGCTACGAGCTCGCCTACTACCGCGCACTGGCCGACTTCGCCACCGCCGTCGCCGAGTTGGAGCGCACCGTCGGCGCGGAGATCCTGCCATGACCGCCCTCAATCAGCAGCGGCGACGCCTGACGATGCTCGCGATCGCCGTCCTCACACTCCTCACCGTCGCGGCAGCCGTGATTGTCGCGCGTCAGCGCAGCGATAGCTCGGGCGGCGCGCCTGTGGCCGGGTCGCCGGCCGACATGAGCGGCATGGACGGGATGGCCGGCATGGACATGAGCGGCGACGGCGCCGTGCAGCTCACCGCCGACCAGATCCGCACGTTCGGCGTCACCTTCGGCTTCGTGGAAGTGCGGACGCTCACGGCCAATGTGCGCACGGTGGGCCTCGTGACGGTCGATGAGACTCGCGTGGCGCAGGTGACGGCGAAGTTCTCCGGGTACGTCGAGCGCCTGTACGTGGAGGAGACCGGTCGGCCGGTGCGTCGGGGACAGGCGCTCGCGGCGATCTACTCGCCGGAACTCCTTGCGGCGCAGGAAGAGTTGCTCGTCGCCTTACGACTCGAGCGCACTGTGGGGGGGAGCGGCGTGCCGGGGGTTCCCGGCGGCTCGTTCGACCTCATTAGCGCGGCGAAGCGGCGGCTCCGGCTGCTGGACATGTCGGAAGCGCAGATTCAGGAGATCGTCGACACCGGCCGCGTGCGGCGAGCCGTGACGCTCTCGTCCCCCGCGTCGGGTGTGGTAACCGAGAAGACGGTGGTCGAGGGGCAGGCGATTCAGGCGGGCCAGCCGCTCTACACGATCACCGATCTCGACCGCGTCTGGGTGGAGGCCGAGCTGAGCGAGGGGCAGATCGCGGACGTTCGCGAAGGCACCGAAGCCGAGATCGAGGTCACGGCCTACCCCGGGCGGACGTTCCGGGGCCGCGTCGAGTTCATCCAGCCGACCGTCGATCCGCAGGCGCGCACGGTCTCCGCGCGCGTGGCCGTGTCGAATTCCGCCGGGCTGCTCAAGCCAGGCATGTTTGCCACCGTCCGGCTGGAGACGCCAACGCGGCGAGCGCTCACCGTGCCGGCCTCGGCGCTCCTGCGGACCGGTCAGCGTACGCTCGCCTTCGTCGACCTCGGCGACGGCCGGTTCGCAGCCGAGGAGGTGGAGGTCGGCCGGGCGACCAGTGACTACGTCGAGATCCTCGCGGGTCTCGAGCCGGGGCAGCGCGTCGTCACGAGCGCGCAGTTCCTGCTCGACTCGGAGTCCAACCTTGCCGAGGTCATGCGGGCGATGATGGGACAGATGGGCTCGTCCGACACGCAGGACATGGGCGGGATGGATATGGGCGGGATGGATATGGGCGGCGCACCGACGGATAAGGGGGCTGACGTGAAGGGCGCCATGAAGGGCATGCCGATGCCGCCACCCTCCACGCCAAATCGGAGGTAGCCCCTATGCTGACGCACATTATCGCATGGTCGGTGACGCACCGCCTCGCCGTGCTGCTGGGTACCGTGGCGCTCACGATCGCGGGGGTCTGGGCGATGCTCACAACGCCGGTGGACGCGATCCCGGACCTCTCGGACGTGCAGGTCATCGTGATGACCGAGTGGCCGGGGCAGGCGCCGGAGCTGGTGGAGGATCAGGTCACCTACCCGCTCTCGACCGAGCTGCTCAAGGTGCCAAAGACGAAGTACGTGCGCGGCATGAGCCAGTTCGGCCTCTCGGCCGTGTACGTCGTCTTCGAGGACGACGTGGACCTCTACTGGGCGCGCTCGCGCGTGCTCGAGTACCTGACCGCCGCCCGCGAGCGGCTGCCTGACGGCGCGATGCCGATGATGGGTCCCGACGCGACCGGTGTGGGCTGGGTGATGCAGTACATCGTGGCCGATACATCGGGGAGACTCAATCTCGCCGAGCTGCGCAGCGTGCAGGATTTCGTCGTCAAGCCGGCGCTTACGGTCGTGGATGGGGTGGCGGAGATCGCCTCGCTCGGCGGCTTCGAGCAGCAGTTCCAGATCGAGGTGGATCCGGCGCGGCTCCTGGCCTACAACATCCCGATCTCGCGCGTGGTCGAGGCCGTCCGCACCTCGAACGACGACATGGGTGGGCGTGTGCTCGAGCAGGGGGGCGCCGAGTACGTGGTGCGCGGACGGGGGCGCTTCGAGGATCTGGGCGACATCCGCTCGGTTCCAGTCGGCACGAATGCCGGCGGCACGCCGATCACTGTGGGCGACGTGGCCACGGTGCAGTTGGGCCCGGAAATCCGCCGTGGCATCGCCGAGCTGAACGGGCGCGGCGAGATCGTCACGGGCTTTGTCGTCATGCGCTTTGGCGAGAACCCGCTTGCCGTGATCGAGCGCGTGAAGGAGCGGATGGTCGAGGTGCAGGCCGCGCTGCCGCCGGGCGTCGCGCTGGTCGTCGGCTACGACCGCTCGGGGCTCATCGAGCGGGCGATCAAGAACCTGACGGAGAAGCTTGTCGAGGAATCGCTGATCGTCGCGCTGGTGACGGTGATCTTTCTGCTCCACGCGCGCAGCGCACTGGTCGCGATCGTCACGCTTCCGATCGGGATCCTGATGGCGTTGCTCGCGATGCGCGTGCTGGGGCTGAACGCGAACATCATGAGCTTAGGCGGCATTGCGATCGCGATCGGGGCGATGATCGACGCGGCGATCGTGATGGTGGAGAACCTGCACAAGCACATGGAGCGGAACCAGCACGAGGTCGACCGTCCCGGAGGAGGTTCGCCCCGCCCGCACTGGGAGCTCGTCGCCGATGCCGCCAAGGAGGTGGGGCCGGCGCTCTTCGTCTCCCTGCTCATCATCACGCTCTCCTTCATCCCGGTGTTCGCGCTGGAGGCGCAGGAGGGGCGACTCTTCCGCCCCCTGGCGTGGACGAAGACGCTCTCCATGGCGGCCGCGGCGTTGCTGTCGATCACGCTGGTGCCGGTGATGATGGGGCTGTTCATTCGCGGACGGATCCGCCCCGAGGCGGCAAACCCGGTGAACCGGGTGCTGATCGGCGCCTACCGACCAGTCATGCGCTTCGTGCTCCGGCATCGATGGGGGACGATCGGCGCGGCGGTGGTGCTGCTCGCGCTGACCGTGCTGCCCTGGTCACGGCTCGGCAGCGAGTTCATGCCGCCGCTGAACGAGGGAAGCGTGATGGACATGCCGTCGCTCTTCCCCGGCGTGGGCACGGCGCAGGCGAAGCAGATTCTCGTCCAGCGGGACCGAGCGCTCGCCGCGATTCCGGAAGTGGCGATGGTCCTCGGCAAGATCGGGCGGGCGGAGACCGCGACCGACATGGCGCCGATGTCGATGATCGAGAGTATCGCGATCCTGAAACCCGAGGACCAGTGGCGGCCGGGCATCGACCACGACTCGCTCGTGGCCGAAATCAACGCGCGTGTGCGGACGCCGGGCGTGGCGAACATGTGGTCGATGCCGATCAAGAACCGACTCGACATGCTCGCCACGGGGATCAAGACGCCGGTTGGCATCAAGATTTTCGGGCCGGACCTCGCGACGCTGGACCGCATCGGCAAGCAGATCGAGGGGATTCTGCCGCGTGTGGAGGGCACGAGCTCGGTATTCGCCGAGCGTGCGGTGGGCGGCCGGTACGTGGACGTGAAGGTCCGGCGCGATGTTGCGGGCCGCTACGGGCTCACGGCCGACGATGTGCAGACGGCGATGATGGCCGCCGTCGGCGGCATGCCCGCGGGCACCGTGATCGACGGCCGTGAACGGTATGGCGTCCTGGTGCGCTATCCACGCGAACTGCGCGGGACGCCCGAGCAGGTCGCGGATGTGCTGGTCGCGACGCCGTCGGGCGCGCAGGTCACGTTAGGCGACCTGGCCGACATCCGCGTGGTGCGCGGGCCGCCGCTGATCAAGAGCGAGAATGCGTATCTGAACAACATCGTCTATGTGGATGTGCGCGATCGCGATATCGGGAGCTACGTCGAGGATGCGCGCAGCGTGCTAGCGCGCGAACTCGCGCTGCCGGCGGGGTATCGTCTCGAGTGGTCGGGGCAGTTCGAGGCGATGGAGCGCGCCGGTGCCACACTACGTATCGTCGTGCCGATCACGCTCGCGATCATCTTCCTGCTTCTCTACTGGAACTTCCGGAGCGTGGCCGAAAGCGCGCTAGTCATGCTGTCGCTGCCATTCGCGCTCGTCGGCGGCGTGTGGCTGTTGTGGCTGCTCGACTACAACACGAGCGTCGCCACGTCGATCGGCTTCATCGCGCTCGCCGGCGTCGCCGCGGAGACCGGGGTGATCATGCTTCTGTATCTGGACCACGCCTATCGCGACATGCGCGCCGATGACCGGATGCGCGACCGCGCAGATGTCGACGCGGCGGTGGAGCACGGTGCCGTCGAACGCGTGCGACCCAAGATGATGACCGTGACGGCGATCATCGCCGGCCTGCTGCCGATCCTGTGGGGGCATGGTGCGGGCGCGGACATGATGAAGCGAATCGCGGCGCCGATGGTGGGCGGCATGGTGACCAGCACCGTGCTGACGCTGCTCGTCATCCCGGCCATCTACTCGCTCTGGAAGGAGCGCGAGGTGGGGCGGGTGGTGCAGGCGGCGCCGCTCACAGTCAACGAACGGACGCCGCGCGGCGCCGCGCCACACCCGGAGGTTGCCGATGTCAGTGCGTCCTGACGTGCGCGGCATGCGGGCCGCTAACACCACCGGAATGGCGCGGCTTCGACCGTGGCAGCCGTGGGCGGCCCTCGCCGGCTTCGCGTTCCTGCTACACTTCGTGTGGGAGATGCTGCAGGTGCCGTTCTATGCGGGCATGGTCGACGCGATCCATGGCAGTGCCGTCCGCATGTGCACCATCGCCACGGTCGGCGATGCCGTGATCACGCTCCTTGCCTATGGCGTCGTGGCGGTGGCCACGCGGTCACGGAGCTGGCTGGGTGACCTCACCGTCAAACGACTCGCCGGTCTGGTGGCCCTGGGTATCGGCATGTCTCTCGTGGCCGAGCTCCTGAACATCCACGTGTTTCAGCGGTGGCAGTATGTGGCCGGCGTGCCGCTGCTCGCCGGCATGGGGCTCAACGTCTGGCTGCAGTGGCTGCTGCTGCCACCCCTCACCCTCTGGCTGGCGCGTCGGCATCTCGGCCTCGCGAGCAGCCGCTCACCGAAGGGCCCGGAACACCGGGCTCCAGATCAGGAGATCGCATGATGACGCACTACCGGAACCCCACGCGCTCGACTCGACGGATCGCGGTTGCCGTAGCGGCGCTCGCCGCATCACTCGTGCTCGCCGCGTGCCAGGCGGATGAGGGTGAACCGGCGGCTGACGCCGGCGGCATGCAGGGAATGGCCGGCATGCAGGGGATGCCCGGCATGGACTCGGCCGGCGGCACGATGGGCGGCAGGATGGACAGCACGATGCGCGGCGGCATGATGAGCGACGGGATGATGACCCGCATGCAAGCGCACATGCGCATGATGGACGGCGCCGGCGCCGACAGTCTGATGGCCATGATGCCGACGCACCGACAGATGGCGGCCAACATGATCGCGCAGATGAATCGCGAGATGGGGGACATGAACATGCAGACCGACGCGGCCTGGAATGCCACCGTGGACTCGCTGCGTCAGGACCTCGTCCGGTTGCCGGAGCTGCCGGGCAGCGAGCTCCCGTCGTTCATGCCGGCGCACCAGGCGCGCATGATGCGGCTGATGGAGGCGCATCGGACGATGATGGCGAACATGCAGATGTAACAAGCGTCCGGCAGGAGTCGGGCCCCGGTGCACGACCAGCGCGTGACCCCACACCCCAGCCGGCACGGACGGGCGGCACCGCTGCGACATCTGCACGACCTCGCAATGCACATCCGCATGCGATGCATACCCACACGAGGAGGATGAACCATGAACGCGAAAGAAATCATGACCACGAGCCCCGCCTGCTGTACGCCGGACGACACCGTGCAGGAGGCGGCGCGGCTGATGAACGCGAACGACTGCGGCTGCATCCCGGTCGTGGAGGACCAGCAGTCCAAGCGGATCGTCGGCGTCGTCACGGACCGGGATCTCGCCTGCCGCTGCCTGGGCGAGGGGAAGGGACCGGAGACCCAGGTGCGGGAGGTCATGTCCGCCGAACCGAGCTGCTGCACGCCCGACACGGACGTGTCGGAGGTGCAGCGGATCATGACCGAGCGTCAGGTCCGGCGCGTGCCGGTCGTCGATGAGCGCAACTGCTGCGTCGGCATGGTCGCGCAGGCCGATCTGGCCCGGGCATCGGACCGAGCGGTCGGTGATCGCGCCGTCGGTGAGGTCGTCGAGCGCATCTCCGAGCCGACCGATGCCTCCCGACGGGGACGCTAACGTCGGCATCCGGCCGGACGCCCACTGACGGGTGTGTCGGCGTGCGTCTCCGCGCAGGCCGCACTTGCGTGGGCACAGTTCGCTGAGCCACGCCCGTGCGGGCATCGTCCACCGAGCGTAGCTGTGGCGCTAGGCGCTCATCTTCGGCTACACCGTCTCGGCGAGCCATCCAGGTGCTCGTCACGCGTGAGTAGACGGCGCGTGCGCTTGGCGAGCGCGGTGTCAGGCAGGTGTCGACGACGCCGGTATCGCGCCCACTCGAGCGTGCGGTCTGACCAGGCGTAGCGGATGCCGAGCACGAGAATGGGGAAGATCATCAGCATCTCGACCAATGCCGTCAGTCCTTCGCAAACGAATACCATCGCCCACAGACACATGAACCTCATCTCCACGTTGAAGGCGAGGGAGAGGGGCGGTATCGCTTAGTAGCGCGCGTGATAGCGGCTTCGGGAGTGATACGGCGGCGCGTAGCCGCCGATGAATGCCAAACGTTCAGGTGCGGTCATGCGGCGCGGGCTCGTGACTTCCCCTTCCCAGCGCAGCACGACCCGACCGCGGACGCCCGCGAGGAACGCGGTCGGCGCGCCTCAGAGGGCGACCACGGCCGCCATTCCCGCCGTCCCCAGCACCGAGTCAGCGCTGCTTGAGGTCCCGGACCGAGACTGCCCGCCCCCGTGCGACGCGGACGGAGCCAGAGCAACCTCGGTGAATCATCGGGGCGGACGCGTGCGGTGCGCCAGCTCCAGCGTGCAAGGGGGGACCTCGAGTGACGCGGATCCCGACGCCGAGCGTCCGCCCGCTGATCGTGCGCATCTGGCGCACGTAGCCGAGCGCGAGCAGGCCGACTGCGAACTGGTCGCCGACGGCGGAGGCCGTGGACGTGCCCATGCGGGTCGGACGCGTGGGCACCATCCCGAAGAGAGCCCGGGAGCCAAGGCACCACGGCAACACGTTTACCGTAGATAAAGCGTGGCACATTTTACGCAGTTCGCAAGTGATTCAACGCGGGTACAAGTCGGAGCGCGCGCGGGCGCGGCGGACGGCATCTGCCGCCACTACGACCGCTACGGAATCGCGCACTGTGCAAGCGAGCCGCGGCATCCGTGATCGCGCGGCTAACCTAACACCTCCAGTAGGAGACCACGACGTGAACTCGACCCACTCGCAGTCCGACTCAGCCTCTTCCGGCCGCCAGCCACACGAGGGCAAGTCCATGAAGCACGGCTCGTATGGACGGTTCGCGGCGATGATCGCTACGTCCACGTTCATCATGTTCTTCCTGATGTACCAGCTGGTCTACGAGGGGGATCACCTGACGTTCAGCGTGAATCGCCTGATCGCCTCCCTGGTCATGGGCTCAGTAATGACCGCCGTGATGCTCGGCTTCATGTGGTCCATGTACGAGGGCAGGAGCGTCAAGATCGGGATCGTCGCTGGGGCGGTGCTGCTCGGCGTCGTCCTCCTCTCCGTCAACCGCGCGCAGAGCCTGATCGACGACACCAGGTTCATGAAGGCGATGATCCCGCATCATTCGATCGCCATCAACAACGCGCGCCGGGCGGACATCCGTGACCCGAGGGTGCGCGAGCTGGCGGACGAGATCATCGCCGCCCAGGTGCGCGAGATCCGCGTGATGAAGCTGCTGATCGCGGACCTCGAGCGAAACGGCCGCCGCGGCGATGTCCAGCTCCCAGCCCGTCCGGCCGTGATCACGCCTGACATGGAGCCGAAGATCCGCGAGGCGGTGCAGTGATCGGCGCGCCCGCGGGTACTCGACGGTGCTGCCGCGCGACCACGTCGGGCGAAGCGAGAAACGCATCCGACGCGGCTCGCTCGAGGCGGGCGCGAACGCTCGGATGGCGACACAAGCATCGGGACGACTTCGAGCCATCGAATGGCGGCCCGCGACGCCACGGCGCCTCACGTCGCAGTGCAGACGGATCCCGCCGACGGGTCATGATGTTCCGCGGCAGCATTGCCGGGATTGCGTGCAGGAGGTTCTTCTGCACCGCATGTTTCGCACGGTGCTCACCGTAAGCTGCGCGACGTCGTGCGCACATGCCACTCGCTCGTGCCATGCCTCCTAAACCCGGGCTAAACCCGGGCCATTCGCCTTTACGTGGAATAAACATTGCCGCCGGTGACGAGGCGCAGGCCGGCGGATGTCCCCCAGATTCCTGCCGCGTTTCCCAAGGAGGATTCGATGCGAGTGATCGCTCATGCCTGGCCCTTGCCCCTGCTCGCCATCCTGATGCTCCCCGCATCCGGACATGCCCAGCACCAGCACTCCGGTCCGACAATCGGGCTGGAACTGGTCGCCGAAGGACTCACTGCACCGATGCAGCTCACGGCCGCGAACGACGGGACCGGACGGCGCTTCGTGGTGGATCAGATCGGCGTGGTCCGCATTCTCACCCGCGACGGTAAGCTTCTAGATGAGCCGTTTCTGGACCTTCGCGAACAGCTCGTGAAGCTCGAGGACCAGTACGACGAGCGGGGACTTCTGGGACTCGCCTTCCATCCGCAGTATGCGCAGAACGGTCGTCTGTTCGTTTACTACAGCGCGCCGTTGCAGGCGGCGATGCCGGACAGCTTCGACCATGCGAACCGCCTCGTGGAGTTTCGGGTCGCGAGCGAAAACCCGAACCGGGTCGACTCTCAGTCAGGTCGGATCCTGATGGAGCTGGCCTGGCCGTACAGCAATCACAACGGCGGTACCCTGGCCTTCGGCCCCGATGGGTATCTCTACTTCCCGCTCGGCGACGGCGGAAACCGGGACGACCAGGGACGTGGGCACTCGGAGGACTGGTACGGCCGCAATGTGGGCGGCAACGGGCAGGACATCGAACAGAACCTGCTGGGCAGCGTGTTGCGCATTGACGTGAACGATGCGTCACTCGCGAAAGCCTACGGAATTCCGGCTGACAATCCTTTCGTCGGGAGACCGGGGCTGGACGAGATCTGGGCGTACGGACTCCGAAACCCGTTTCGCATCGCCTTCGACCCCGAGACGGGGATGCTCTTCGCCAGTGATGCCGGCCAGGGGCTCTACGAGGAAATCGACATTATCGTGAAGGGCGGCAACTACGGCTGGAACGTGATGGAGGGCACCCACTGCTTCGATGCCGCCCATCCACAGAACCCACCCTACGACTGCCCCCGTGTGGCGTCGAATGGTGACACGCTGCTGCCGCCCATCGCACAGTACGACCACTACAAGGGTGTGGCCGCGGTGGGCGGAGTGGGGTACCGGAGTTCCACCGCGCCGGCATTCCAGGGAAAGTACCTCTTCGGCGACTGGAGTTGGGATCATGACCAGCCACACGGGACGATCTTTATCGCCTCCCCGCCACCCGCCGGCCGGGCATCCATGTGGAATTGGCAGGAGCTGCATGTGGAGTTGGAGGGCGGTGGCGCCTTCCACGAGTACGTCCGCTCCTTTGGCCTGGATGCAGAGCTAGACGCCTACGTGCTGACGTCCAACGTGCAGGGTCCGCACGGCACAACCGGCAAGGTGTGGAAAGTCGTCTCGGGGAGTATGGGCGAACCCGGCGGGAATGAATAGAAAGCCGTGAGCGGCGCGCGGAGTCGATGCACCTTCGAGCGTCGGCCCGTCACACATGCAGTCTCGTACCGGGGCGCCGCGGCCCGAACCGGGTCCTCCTCCGCGGTATCCTCCTCCGGTCCGCCACCGCCGGTGCGCAGCAGGAACCACACGAGTACGCCAGGTCGATCCCGTTGTGGTCACGGCCGATCGCCCACAAACGCCGCTGATCACCTCTACGGCCGCGGTCTCCCGAATCTCGGGTGAGGCGCTTCGGACCTTACCTCTCCGGAGCGTCGCCGACGCGCTACGAAGCGTGCCGGGCATCACCTTCGTGGACAACGATGGGCTCGGCTTCGCTCCTCAGCTCATGGTCCGCGGATTCTATGGCGGCGGTGAGGCGGACTACGTCGTCGTCTTGATTGATGGCCGCCCGCTCAATGGTCTGCAGGCGGGGCTCTACAATTGGGATATGATCCGGCTTTCGGCGCTGAAGTCGATCGAGGTGATTCGACGGGGTGCATCCTCGCGTAGGCACGGCGAATCTCGACTACCGAAGCTTCTTCGTCAACTACGAGCTCAACCTCTTCTCCGCGAACCGAGCGCTATGCCTGGCGTTGGAAGAGCAGTTCCAGACGACCTGGCCGACGCGGTGGAAATAACGGACCCCGGCTGGTCGAGACGCCCGTGGCGCGGGATGGCTGCCGAGTCGATTGGCCGGATCGCTCGGCGCTGGCTGTGATCAGTCCCGGACCGGTAGACGCGCGCGGGGTGCATGTCCCGCGCAGCACACACACATTCTGAGAACGTCCATGCCAATGACGGACGAAGCCAGACAGGCTAAATCACCGCCCTGCGTCGTCCAAGCCGACTTCGCGCGTGCGGCGTCGACTCGCCTTTCTGCGAGCACGTCACCGCCGGTCGAGGATGCGGACCATCCGTCATTAACAGGCGACGAGTACCCGCGGCGTCCAATCTCGGCTACCCGCTTGCGCCGCCACCCTCTAACGGCGTCAGATATCAGCTTGCTGACGATCCGGTCCGGGGCTGTCGCAGGCCGGATCACCAATCGTGGAAACGAGTGCCACCTGGTAGACATTGGTACCGATATCGATGTTCACCGTCGGA
>JBBQHX010000044.1:0-18606 GCA_038324385.1 Gemmatimonadales bacterium
ACTACCGCGCGCGCATCAGCGCGCCGAGCACGGCGCCGAGCCCCACGAGCCCGGACGCGATGACCATCGCCCGCGCGGCGGTCGTCTGCACCGTCCGCCGCCAGAGCGGCGTTTCCATGTCCATATTGGCGGGTGCCTGAATGCGGGGCACACCGGCCGGAAGCGACTGCATGATGCGGCCTTCGACGTACGCCGGCGTGCGCGTATCGCGACGACGGGACGCTTCGAGATTGACCTGGCGCCAGAGTTCGACACCCTTCGTGTCGGCCAGCATCGGGTCGTCTTCCGCGATCTCGCCATCGAGCCAGGCGTGAACCGCCGCCTGACGCTTCGCCGCCGCGAGCGGAACCTCTCGGTCGGAGCGTCGGTCGGCGCCGGGCATCCATTCGGCGCCACCGTTCAGATCGCCGGTCCCTTTCGGGGTATTCATGTCGTCAAGCATCAGGCGTATTTCTCCTCTAGCAATCCCTGGAGCGCCTCACGCGCGCGGTGTACGCGCATCTTCAGAGCCCCGACGGTGGTTCCGAGCAGGTCGGCCATCTCCTCGTATGACCGCCCCTCCACGTGCTTCATGATGAACGCTTCCCGCAGCGACGGCGCGAGCTGCGCCAGGGCACGGTCCAGATCATCACGCAGCTGCGACCGATCGAGATCTTCATCGGGCGTCGCATATCCCGACGGCTGATCGTCCTCTTCGTAACTGAGGTGCGTCCGCCGGATGTTCTTCAGCCAGTCCTTGCAGGCATTGGCCACGATCCGGAACACCCAGGCATCGAACCGCCCGCGAACCTCGCCGAGATGTTCGTATGCCTTGATGAACGACGATTGGAGGATGTCCTCCGCAACATCGGGACTGCCCGTCATGCCCAACGCGTGACGATACAGCGCGTCGCTATACCGCCGGATCAGTGAGGAGAACGCCTCGCGGTCACCAGCGATGACCCGCGCGATGATCTCCTGATCGATGGCCGCCTGATCCACCGCCGGCTCCTGGGCCGACGGCGTCACGGCGCGTGACATGGACGCCGTGTGGAGCGGTATCCGATCCCAACCCCAAACCCGGGATGGGCAATTGACCTGTTACGCATGTGAGACGATCCGAGGGAGGTGGCGTCACACGGAGAACAACGCCGGAGGAGCTTCGGGCAGGAGGCCTGAATGCCAACAATATTTCGACTGGCAGCCGCCTGCGTAAGGCATCGCACGCGAATGCCAGGCGGGAATCCGGCCTCGCCGCGCGGAGGAAACATATTCAATCGCCGCGCGCCGGCACACCTGACCGGTCACGACGATCTCCTTTCCCCGTTCGATCAGTACGCCAGCCCGACGCGGCGATGCACGAAGCGCGGGGCCGTGACCTCACCGAGCAGGAAGCCCGCCAGATCCTCGATCGAGATCCGGCGCCCGTTCGTGGGCATGAGGTCGGGAAGGACGCGGTAGACGCCGGTACGCTCGCCGGGAACGATGTCGCCGGTGCACACCATCGTCCAGCGGAGCGGCGTCTCTCGCACCAGCTCCCACCCGCGCCGGTGTTCGGCCGACACGGCGCGGAAGATCGCCGGGAAGGTCGGCTGCTCCTGGCGCAGCCCGCCATTGGGCGAGTCGAGGATGCCCCCTCCTGCGACCACGACGAATCGTCCCGTCGGATCGCCGGCGTCGGCGTAGGCGGCCGCCACGTGCGCCGCTGCGGTCGATCGCGTCGTCCCGGGTTCGGCCGTCGTGCCGCCGCCGAGCGCGGAGATCACCGCGTCCGCTCCACGCATCACCTCGGCGACGGCCGCCCCGTCGGTCGCATTTCCGCCGACGACCGTGAGCATCGGATGCCGCAGGTCGGCCAGCGCCTGGGGAGCGCGGGCGAGGGCACGCACGGCCATCCCTTCGGCCAGCGCATACTCGAGCACGCGTCGGCCCGTGCGGCCGGTGGCGCCGAGCACGGCGAGCGTGCGCGGCCGGTCGTCGGGCGAGGGGGCGGAGGCGGAATCAGCGGGCATCGGAGTGGTGGGGCGAGAGTGAGCGGTGAATCGGCGAGCGGCCGCCAGCGTCGTCGGGTGACGACTCCGGTGGTCCGAATGGTTGGGACGCTCCGGGCGACGGCACGGCGTGGACGCTTGCACGACGCCAGCTGACGGGGCTTACACGTGGCGAACCGTCAGCCGTCGAAGGCGTTCCATCCCGCGGCGCGAATGGCCGCGCCGTGCTCGTCGAGCGCGGGGGGCGGGAGCCGCACCGTGCCCGGCGTCGCTGGCGGCATCCCGAACAGCGGCGAGCCGCCCATGTCGCGGACGACGTCGGACACCGAGCGCACGACCCCCGCGGGAACCCCGGCGGCGGCGAGCCGCGCCAGCCACTCCGCCGCCGGCCGTTCGGCGAGTCGCGCAGCCAGTACGGCGACGAGCGCCTCGCGGCCGCCGACGCGGCCGGCATTGGTGCGATAGCGGGTGTCATCAGCCAGCGCGAGGAGGTCGAGCGCGCGGGCGCAGGCGCGCCATTGCGGATCGCTGCCGACGGCGATGACGATCGGCCGGTCGGCGGCCTCGAAGAGCTGATACGGAACGAGATTTGGGTGCGCGTTCCCCCACCGCCCCGCCTCCCCGCCGGCAACGAGCACGTTCTGAGCGACGTTGACGAGCGCCGCCGCCGCGCTGCCGGCGAGCGTGATCATGAGGCGGCGCGCCTGGCCCGACAGCACTCGCCCACGCGCGACGCCGGCGAGCGTCGCCAGAATGGCGGCCGCGGCATCCTTCCCCGCGACCACGTCGGCGAGCGCGACGCCGACCTTCATCGGCTGGCCGTTCGGAGTGCCGGTGATCGACATCCACCCCGACTCGGCCTGAACCACGAAGTCGTAGCCCGGCCGCGCACTCGACGCGCCGAATCCGCTGATCGTGCACCAGACGAGGCGTGGAGACTCGGCCAGCAGCGCGGCCGGATCGATTCCGTGGCGTTCGAGGGTGCCCGGTCGGAAGTTGTCGACCACGACGTCGGCGTCGGCGATGAGCGAGCCGAGGAGACGGCGGTCCTCCTCCCGGTCGAGATCGGCGGCGAGCGAGCGCTTGTTGCGATTCACCCCGAGGAAGTAGGCGCTGCGCCCTTCGTCGTCGAAAGGCGGTCCCCAGCCTCGGGTCTCATCACCCGTTCCCGGACGCTCGACCTTGAGGACGCTGGCTCCCAGATCGCCGAGCATCATCGTGCAGAGTGGGCCGGCGAGCACGCGGGACAGATCGAGCACACGAACGCCACTAAGCGGTAGATCGGGCACGGGAGGAGTATGATGGCGGTATGATGGCGTAACGCTGTACGGACATGCGTGGAGACGCCCCGGGCAGGACCGTCGGCCGAGCTCGCCTCACGCTTGCGTAGATCACGCAGAATCATATACTTGCACGCGGCCTGCCCGGGCCGGGCCGTGCCGCCCTGCCGCGCAGACGGCCGATCCAGCCGAACCTCCGAGCCTGATTCCCATCTCGAGGAGCGGCTCCCGCACCCTGCTGGGAGCACGAAACGTATGTCGGATCCCTTGCACGACGCCGATGCGACGCCGGCTGACGACACCACCCCTGATGTCGTAGCCCCGCCGGCGACGGAGACCGTCGCCCCCGTCCGCCGTGGGCATCGCGGCGCCGACATCCGTGACGTGGTCGCCGAGATGACGGCGCGCGCCCACGAGATCTCGCTCGAGTCCGGCACCAAGATGGCGGCCGCACTGCGCGATGTCATCAACGCCGCCGCCGGCCTGGCCGGCTTCGCGGTCGAGAGCGCACGCGACCTCGTGACGTACATGGTCAAGCGCGGCCAGATGACGCAGCACGAGGCCGATATCCTGATCCGTCAGGCCGAGGAAGCGCATCTCGCCCGTGAGGCGACCAGGGCCGACGCTGCAGCGGCAGCGGAATCCGCAGCGGAGGCGGCCGCCGAGACGGCTGCCGAAGCCGCTGCCGAAGCCGCTACCGAAGCCGCTGCCGAATCCGAAGCCGCTGCCGAATCTGCGGCGGAATCGGCCCGGGTGGCGGCCGCCGAGGCTGCCGCGGCCCCGCGCGCGGAACTCCCGACCGCAGATGCGCCCTCGGCCACCCCCGCCGTTACGCCAGGCGCCGAGACCCCGACCGCAGACGACGAATCCGAACCGCCACCCCCGGCGCGCAAGCGCAGTCGGTCGGCGACCAGCGCGCGCAAGTCGGCGAGCGACGCTGGTGGCGCCAGCGAGCCCAGGATCGAAACGCCAACCGAAACGCCAACCGAGGCGCCGGCGGCGAAGCGCGGGGCGACGAAACGTCCGGCCGCGAAGAGTGCGGCCAAGGCAGCGAAGCCAGCGGCGAAGCCGGCGCCGAAAACGACGGCGAAGACGGCAGCGAAGACGGTCACCAAGACTGCGACGAAGGCCGCGACCAAGACCGCTGCGAAAAGCCCGGCGAAGAAGAAAAAAGGCTGACCGGCCACCGCGTCGGGCGCGTCAGGCGCCGACGCGATACCCCGGAATTTCGTCGAGGAAGCGGCGCACGTCGTCCGGATCGGCGACCGCGAATTCGGCGTCCGTCGCGCCCCCGTCCGGCGGCGCGACGCGAACCGTGATCGCGTCGGGAAGCCAGCCGCGGAGGGCGCGGAATCCGTCCTCGTCGGTGCGGTCGTCGCCGATGAACAGCGCTGCCCCCTGCTGCGCTCCCAACCGGTCGGCCAGGGCGATGATCGCCGTGCCCTTGTCGACGCGCACTGGTGGGCGCAGCTCGTAAACCATCTTGCCGTGGTGCACGTCGAGGCCGGCCGCGCCGGCCACCCGATCGACCTCACGCTCCACCAGGGGAACGGATCCCGGATCGGCCTGCCGCACGTGGATGCTCAGCGTCCAACGTTTGTCCTCGACGATCACGCCCGGCACGGTCGAGAGGAGGGCGGTGAGTTCGCGGTGCGCGCGCGCCATCGCGTCCTCGAACGGCGCGATCAGCGGATCGATCGTGACGGTGCCGTCGGGCGCCACCACCTCGCAGCCGTGGTTGCCGATCGCCCAGAGATCGGGCACGCTCACCATGCGCAGCGCGTCGGACGCCGCCCGTCCCGAAACGAGCGCGACGTGCACGTCAGGCAGCGCGGCAACGAGCGCCACCGCGGCCCGTGTCTCGTCAGGCACGCGGGCCGCCTCGGGCGTCGCGGCGATCGGGGCGAGCGTTCCATCGACGTCGAGCAGAACGACGAGGGGCACCGCCGTCAGGCGCGCCGAGAGCTCCGCGGGGAGCGGCAGGAGGGCACGAGTCATCGATCGGGGGGGGCGGCGGCGTTCGGCCCGATGCTCGGGGACGGCAGCCCGCGCGCGCCGCTCCCGGCTGCGCCTTCGGCCGCGGGCTGATCGGTGCGCTGGCGCATCAGCGCATCGGCCTTTGCGAGGATCGAGTCGAGCCAGTCGAAGATGGTGGTGTCGCGGAGCTGGGCGCGCATCATCTGCATGCGACGGCGTCGCTCGTCAGGGTGCATCTCGAGTGCCGCACGAATGCCCGCCACGAAGCCGTCGACGTTGAACGGGTTGATGAGCAGCGCGCCTTCCATCCCTTCAGCGGCGCCGGTGAACTTGCTCAGCACGAGTACGCCGCGCTCGTCGACCTGACAGGCGATGAACTCCTTCGCGACGAGATTCATTCCGTCCTGCAACGAACTCACCATGCACAGGTCGGCCGCGCGATAGATCGTCGCCAGCAACTCCGCGCTCACGTTGTCGTGGATGAGCTGGATCGGGGTCCAGTCGGCGGTGGCGAACCGCTCGTTGATCTCGTGCACCGTCGAGATCACGTCGGCCTCGAGCCGCTTGTATGCTTCGAGGTCGCTGCGCGAGGGCGTCGCGACCAGGATCACCGTGAACCGTTCGCGTAGCTCCGGCGATTCCTCCCACAACGTCTCGAGCGCGTTCAACCGCTCGGGAATCCCCTTCGTATAGTCGATCCGGTCGACGCTCACGCCGAGCAACGCGCGCGCATCAGGCGTATAGGTCGCCCGCAGTTGCCGGACGCGCTGCTCGGCCTCAGGCGTGGTTGCCATCCCCTCGTAGAGGTCGACGTCGATGCTGATCGGATAGACGCCGAGCGCGGTGGTATGCCCGTCGTGGTCGACGGTCATCGTCGAGCGGTGGGCAACGGCACCGGGGACGAAGTATTCGGCGCAGCTGAGGAAGTTCATCGCGTAGCGACGCGTATGAAACTCCAGCAGATCGTTGCCGAGCATCCCGCGCACCACCGCCTCGGCGACCTCGTTCGGCAACAAGCCGAGGATGTCGAGCGGTGGGAAGGGGATGTGCCAGAACTGGTGGATGAACAGCGACGGCATCGCGCGGCGCAATCGTTCGGCAACCAGCGCGAAGTGGTAGTCCTGAATCCAGACCATCGGCGTGTGCTCGGCGCGCCGCGCCTCGTCGAGCACGGCATCGGCGAATCGCGCATTCACGTCGACGTACCGCGACCAGTTCTCGGCGCGGAACACGAGATGCTGCATCATCATGTGGCACGCCGGCCAGAGCACACTGTTGGCGAAGCCGAGGTAGTAGCCCTCGATGTCCGCCTCGTCGAGCCAGACGCGGCGCAGCGTGTAGCTCTGCTCCGACGGCGGCACGAGCAGGCGCCCATCGGCATCGGCCGTCTCGCGATCGGCCGAGCCCGAGCCCCACGCGACCCAGGTCCCGTGCGTCCGGCGCATCGTCGGATCGAGCGCGGAGACGAGCCCGCCCGGCGGCTGCCGCACGGTCACGGCGCCGTTCCGGCGGCCGTGCTCGTACGGCTCCCGATTGGAGAGCAGGATGAGCGTGCGGTCGTGAAGCAGTTGCTCGAGACGTGACATGCGCTTGGGGCGGGGACCGGTGAGACGGGCAGCAAGCCCGCCGGGGGAGCGTCCGCACGGCCGCGCGAGGACCCGAGCGGGCGCGACACGGCGAGTCCGACCCGGAGGATCGTCGAACGCAGGATTCCGGCCGCATGCGAGCCGGACCGTCGTCAGTCGCACCGGCGGCGTCCCGTCGGCTGGGTGCAGTCTGCCAGCGGACCGCGGCTGGCGATCCAACCGGCCGCCACTACGTTACGCCTCACAGCAGCGGCGGTGCGGTCCGCCAGCCCAATCTTTCGCCTGCACCGCCGGCACACAATGCTGCGTCCCGCCACTTCGTGCCCCGAAGCCCGCTCCGCGAACCCTCGCGCGGCGTGAGCGGCCGGACCGGGGACCCGTCGGCACCCGAGCGACGGACGCTGATCGCCCGCGCGCCGGCCCGGCTTGATTTCGGCGGCGGCTGGACCGACGTCCCGCCCTACGCCGACGAACGCGGCGGCTTCGTCTGCAACGTCGCGATCACGCGCCATGCGACCGCGGTCCTCCGGTCCGGCGCGCCGGTTGATTCGCACGTCGCCGCCCACGACAGCGCTCTCGCGCGCGCCGCCCTGCATCGCGCGGCGATCGGTCGCGCGTCCGACAACCGTGCCGCCCCGACGTTGACCCTTGCGGCGGATTTCCCGGTCGGCGCGGGGCTCGGCGGGTCGTCGGCGGCGGGGGTGGCGGCCGTCGGAGCGCTCGCGGCGTGGCGGGGCGAGGCGCCGTCGCCGCAGACGCTGGCCGAGCGGAGCCGGGCGATCGAGGTCGAGGAGCTGGGGATCGCGGGCGGATGGCAGGATCATCTCGCCGCCGCGCATGGTGGAGCGCTCGGGATCGACTTCGGCGGCCGAATCGCGGTGCGTCGCCTCGCTGTCTCCGCCGCCACCCGCGACGCGCTCCCCGCCTGTGCGCTCGTCGTCTACACCGGCCAGTCCCGGATCTCGGCGACGACGATCACCGCCGTGCTCGATGCCTACCGCGACCGCGTCCCCGAAGTCGTCGATGCGCTGGCGCACATCGCCACGCTGGCGCGCGCGATGGCCATCGCGCTGGAGGACGGCGACCTCCCCGCCCTCGGCGCGCTCGTCGGCGAGCACTGGCATCACCAGCGCCGCCTGCACCCGGCGATTACGACCCCGCAGATCGACGCGATCGTCGCACGCGCGGCGGCCTCGGGCGCCTGGGGGACCAAGGCGCTCGGCGCGTCGGGGGGCGGGTCGGTGCTGGTGATGGGGCCGCCCGAGCGTCGCGCCGACCTGGTCGCGGCGCTCGACGGGCTTGGCGAGCTGGTCCCCTGGTCGGTGGATGTGCAGGGCTTCACCGTTGTGGACGATCACACACTTCCGCTCCCGCCCGACCGATGAGCGCCACCCTGCCGTCCATTCCGTTCGCCGACCCGGTGGCTCTCACCGAGGCGCTGGTCCGCGTCGACTCCCGGAACCCGACGCTCGTACCGGGCGCACCCGGCGAGGAGCCGGCGGCCCGGCTGCTCGCCGAGGTGCTTCGCGGGTGGGGATGCCAGGTCGAGGTGGTCGAGGTGGTGCCGGGCCGGCCGAACGTGGTCGCCCGGATCGGAGGACGCGCGGGCAACGCGCCGGCGCGGTCGCTGATGTTCAACGGCCATCTGGATGTCGTCGGCGTCGAGGGGATGGTGCATCCGGCGTTCGATCCGCTCCGGCGCGACGGTCGCCTCTACGGGCGCGGATCGGCCGACATGAAGGGCGGCGTTGCGGCGATGTGCGCGGCCGCCGTGCGCGCCGCCGCACAGGGGCTCGACGGTGGGATCGTGATCGCGGGCGTCTGCGACGAGGAATACGACAGCATCGGGACGAGCGCGCTGATCGCGTCGGGGGTGCGCGCCGACGCGGCGATCGTGACCGAGCCGACGCGGCTCGCCATCTGTCCCGCGCATCGCGGCTTCGCCTGGCTCCAGATCACGGTGCACGGCCGCGCCGCGCACGGCAGCCGGTGGGACCTCGGCATCGACGCCATCCGCTTGGCGGCGCTCATCATGGCCGAACTGGACCTTCACGAGCACACCACCCTGACGCGGCACGAGCATCCGCTGCTCGGGCGCGCGTCGCTGCACGCGTCGACGATTGAAGGGGGGACGGGGATGTCCACCTATCCCGACCGGTGCGTGCTCCGTGTCGAACGGCGGACGTTGCCGGGCGAGACGGGCGCGACGGCCGAAGCGGAGGTTCGCGCGGCGATCGAGCGTGTGCGCGCGCGCCGCCCCGAACTGCGGGCCGACGTCACGTTGTTCGGGGCGCAGGCGCCGAGCGATGTGGCGAGCGACGCCCCGGTTGTTCGGGCCATCGGCGCGGCGATCGCCGGCGGCGGGGACGAGGTGCGCATCGAGGGGCTGAGCGCCTGGACGGACGCTGCGCTGCTCAACGCGGCGGGGATTCCCGCCATCTGCTACGGCCCGGGCGATATCATGCTGGCACACGCCGCCGAGGAGTGGGTGCCCGAGGACGAAATTGTCCGGGCGGCGGCGGTGCTCGAACGATTCGCGCTCGCGTGGTGCAACGGGCAGCCGACTGACGGTGCCCCCTGACTTTCAATTTCCACCGGACGGCGCGCACGGAGCGCGTGCGTCGTCGGGAGACGCCGTGCAGTTCACGCATGAGCAGTACAACGCCCTCGAGGGCGCCATCATCCGGCAGCAGCGCATCGCCATCGTGCGGCGTGGCGCCGAGCTGGTGCTGATTCCCCGCCGCCTGCGCACTGACGGCGGCCGCGAAGTGCTGGAGGCGACGCACCCGACCACGGGCGACGCCCTGGCCGTCGCGCTCGACGATCTCCAGCGGTTCGAGGTGCTGCGATGAGCGGACTCTCGCCGATCGTGGCGGTCTTCGCTGACGAATCGTGTCTCGGCAATGGCAAGCCGGGCGACAACCCCGGCGGCGCCGGCATCCTGCTGGAGCATCGGCAGGCGGACGGGACGATCATTCGTCGCGACCTCTGGGTGAGCGAGCGCTCGACCACGAACAACCGGATGGCGCTTCGTTCGGCGATCGAAACGTTCCGCGCGCTGTCGGTGAAGGGGAAGCGGTGCCGGGTCGTCTTCACGAGTGACTCGCGCTATCTCGTGGACGGGATGACGAGCTGGGTCCAGGGCTGGGCGCGGCGCGGCTGGAAGCGCGCCGGCGGCGAGATCGAGAATCTGGCGCTCTGGCATGAAGCCGTCGGCGAGGCGCACGCCCACGAAATCGAGTGGCGGTGGGTACGCGGCCACGCAGGGCATCCGCAGAATGAGTACGCCAACCATCTCGCCACCTCCGCGGCCGCTCGGCAGACAGAGTCGGGCGGTGTCGTCGAGTCCGGATTCGAGGAGTGGCTGATGTCGGTCGCGGGGAAGAAGGCGGCCACGGCGGCGCTCGCGCCCTTCCCCGAGCAGGCGCACTTCCGAGCGGGGCCGGCGTTACCGCCGGTGCCGACCGCGCGTCTCTGACGTGGGCTGGTGTGGGGCGCAACGATGCGTCATCGGCCCCGCTCCCCGAGTACCCGATGTCGCTCTTCAGCCGGCGCGCGCTTGCGCGCCGTGGGGCGACCGGACGAGGAGCGACCCTCTCCGCTACCGGGCATGGGCCGCATCTTCTTTCTGATCCTTGTCGGGGTCTGCATCGGCTACCTGTACGGGTGGCGGGACGCGCAGGCTAACGACGACCCCGCCTACACCCGCGCCCTGGCGAAGGTGGGCGGCTCCACGCGTGGACTCGTCCAGTCGGACGTCGATGCCCAGATGAATGCGGTCGAGCGTCGCTGACCGCCGCGGCCCGGCCGCGGGCGAGTGGCCGTCGGCCCGCCACCCGGTGACCGCTTCCTCTCCCGCCGCGGTCGGCGGTGACCGGCTCGACCGCATGGCGGCGCGGCTCGTCCGCGTGCTCGCGGCGCGTCCAGGCTACGACGCGCTCGCGCCCGTCGCCATCGCCGACCTGTTCCACGTGCTGCTGTCGCCCCGCGCGACCGTCACCGAACTCGAACTGCGGAACGAGGAGGAGTACGATCTTCTCCTGATGCGGTTGCTCTCCGGCGAACGCGGCTACGTCATCGCCGACGTCGCCGTGCAACAGGCGCTGGCCGTCGCCCTCGCCAACCCAGACGGCGATCCAGCCGAGTATCGGGCGCACGCGCGTGCCGTCGTGGCACTGGCGCCGCACGCAGTCCAGATGCTCGAGCCCGCGCGCGTCTGCCGGTGCTGCAGCGGGCGGCTGCCGACCACCACCACGGCGCGCTTCTGCCCGACGTGCGGGGAGGACCTGGCCGTGCAGCGGTGCCCCGCGTGCAGCACGGTGTGCGAGATCGGCTGGCGTTACTGCGTGTCCTGCGGGCGAGGGTTGTAGAAAGCGGCTTTAGGCTGTTGGGCTGTGGGCTGTGGGCTGTGGGCTAACGGCGGCTTGGGGCGGGGCGGTACCGTTTGGGGGGAAGGCGGGTAGAGAGTGTGGCGGCTTCGCGCGGCGCTATAAAACCCGTTCGTCCCTCTCCTCATGTCCATCGTTACCGTCGCATCGCGCCGCTCAGGCAGCCGCGCCCTGCTGCACGTCTGCGTGCTGGCGTTCACGGTCGGGGTCGCGCCGGCGTGCGTGACGTTCCCCGACCCGACCGTCGGGGCGCCGCCTCCGCCGCGAAACCAGGGACCGCCGGGGTGGCGGGTGCGCACACGTGATCACGTCGATCTCTGGCTGCATGGGTTTGCACTGCTGCAGCGCGACAGTGCCACGCTCTCCCTCTTTCGGCCCGGCTACGCCGACCGGGTGCGCGCCGCGAAGGATGCGGCCGGTGTGTACTCGGTCCTCGACGCGAACGCGGAGACATTGACGCGCGGGCTGGCTGAGAATCCGGGGCTGGTGAACGCCCACTTCGTCCCGCTGTACTTCGCGTCCTGGCTCGACACGCGTGAGGCGGCGGAGACGTTCCTGGCCGCGGGCGGCGATGTCCGGCGGGCCCGCGACGGCGATGCGCGCTTCCGGATTGCCCTGCTCGCGCAACTCTTCCCGACCGCGGCCGATCGCGACTGGCTCCGGCTATTCGTGAACGGGCTCGACGACGAGCGGGCGCAGTTCCATCAGCGGTGGTGGGACGAGCAGCAGCGGGAGAACGCGGACGTGCTCGCCGTCACGGACTCGATTCTGCGCGCGGAAATCGACGGGCGGTTGCGGCCGTACCTGCGCAGCTCGCTGCTCGACCGCGGCGACGTCGCCCTGTCGTGGCCGTTAGGGGGCGAGGGACGGTCGGTGCTCCGCGGCACCGACCGCATCACGATCGCCGTGACGCGCCCCGCCACTCGCGATTCGGCGGTCGTCGCGGTGTATGCCTTCGTGCACGAGATCGTCGCGCCCGCCGTCGACCTTGCCATCCGCGAGCAGGACGCGCCTGACGACAGCCTGCGCACGCTGGCCGACATGTACACAACGAGCGGGTTGGTGCGCGGCGGGTTGATCCTGCTGCAGCGCACGGCGCCGGAGCTCGCCGACGGCTACGCTCGGTACTATCTCCACCTCGCCGGACGCCAGCCGACCGCCGATCCGCAGGCAGGGCTCGCCCGCATCTTCCCGCTGCCAGCGGCGATCGCCCAGGACATCGAACAGCAGATCGCCGCGGTGCTGCGGGGGATCTGACCGGCCCGGCGCCCAGTTACCTTCTCGCCCCGAGACGGCGGGTCGGAAGGACGCGCTGGCGGGTGTCCGGGGCGCTGCACGCCGCATCAGGCTCCGGCAGCGGGCCCGGCTCCTGCTAGATTGCGGGCATGACCGAACCCCGAGACGGCCCCCCGCCGCCTGCCGCCGCCGAGCGGCCGCCCGCACCGGTGCCCGTACCGCCACCAATGCCGTCGCCGGTGCCCGGCGCCAGCGTCTCGCCGCGACCGCTCGACCGCGGCGCCCTGGAGCGCGTCATCGGGCGGGCCGCCGAGCTGCAGGCGCGGATGGCCAGCGCGCCCGAGCAGATGACCGAGGCCGAGCTGCTCGAGGTCGGGCGGGAAGTCGGGCTGTCCCCCGACAACCTGCGGCAGGCGCTGGCGGAGGAGCGGACCCGGGTCATCGTCCCGGAGGAGGGCGGCTGGGTCGCCCGGACGTTCGGGTCGGCCGCGGCTGAGGCGACGCGGGTCGTGCCCGGCCGCCCCGATCAGGTGCTCGCCGCGCTCGACAGTTGGATGCAGAAGCACGAGTGCCTCGTCCTCAAGCGCCGACACGGCGACCGGATCACCTGGGAGGCGTCGCGCGACTTCTGGAGCCAGTTCCGCCGCGATTTCAGCGGGCGTGACTTCGCCCTCTCGAAGGCGCACGAGGTGGCGGCGACGGTGGTCGCGGTCGACGACTACCGCACGTTCGTGCGCCTCGACGTGGACTTGGTGCCGACCCGGCGGGGTGCGGCGACCTCGAGCGGCATCACGGCCGCGGTCGGGGCAGGTACCAGCGCCGTGACGGTCGCCGTCGCGTCGGCGGTGATCGTGCCGACCGCGCTGGCGTTCGCGGCGGTGGCCGTGGTGGCGGCCGTGCCCGTCGCGATGGGAGTGGGCGGGGCCTTCCTGATCGCCCGCAACCAGACCAAGACGGTGCACCGGGTTCAGCTCGCGTTGGAGCAGGTTCTCGATCGCCTCGAGCACGGGGAGCTACGGCCCAAGCCGTCGGTCACGGAACAGCTACGCAGTGTGTTCGACGGCACGCGGAAGTGGCGATGAGGACCGGCTCGTGAGGCGCCGGAGCGGAGATGCGCCGCGGCCGAACCAGATCCGCACCGTCGGCATCATCGGCGGCGGCCAGATGGGGAGCGGGATCGCACAGGTGTGCTGCGTCGCCGGTTTCCCGACGCTGGTCTACGAGCAGACGGAGGCAATGGCGCAGCGTGCGCGCTCGACCGTCAAACGCGGCATGAACGTCGCGGTCGAGCGCGGAAAGCTCGAGCAGACGGCGCACGTCGCCGCCTGCGAGCGGGTGACGGTGACGACGCAACTGCAGGCGCTCGCCGGCGTGGATCTGATCATCGAGGCGGTCGTCGAGGATCTGGCGATCAAGAATGGCGTCTGGCGCGAGCTCGACGAACGGTGCCCGCCCGAGACGATCTTCGCCTCCAACACCTCCAGCCTGACGATCGCGGCGATGGCCGCGGCCACGACGCGGTCCGCGCGGGTGATCGGGCTGCACTTCTTCAATCCGGTGCCCGTGATGCGCCTGGTCGAAGTGGTGCGCGCGGTCCAGACGAGCGACGAATCGGTGGCGCTGGTCACGGCGTTCGCCCGCAAGCTGGGCAAGGAGCCGATCGCCGCGAAGGACCGGCCGGGCTTCGTCGTCAACCGGCTACTCGTGCCCTATCTTCTCGACGCCGTCCGGGCGCTGGAAACCGGCGTCGCCACGGTGCACGACATCGACCTCGGCATGCGACTCGGCGCCGGTCACCCGATGGGACCGTTCGCCCTGCTCGATCTCGTCGGGCTCGACACGCTGCTGCGCATGGCCGACATCATGTACGAGGAGTATCGCGACCCGCGCTTCGCGCCTCCGCCCCTGCTCCGGCGGATGGTGGTGGCCGGTTTCTACGGACAGAAGAGCGGCAAGGGGTTCTGGGACTACTCGCAGGACCCACCACGGGCCAGCGAGATCGGCTGAGCCGGCGCGGTCAGTCGTCAGGCACGGTCAGTCGTCAGGCGCTCTCAGTCGTCAGGCGCACTCAGTCGTCAGGCTGCGGGTGTGGGGGTGGGGACCGGCGGCTCGGCCGCGTACGGCGGGAGCGCGCGGACGCGCCGCACGAGCCACCGGATCGCCTTGTTGCTCGGTGTGAACAACGGCCCCCAGAGTAGCAGCGAGCGCACCTCGCGCCGCGAGATCTTGACGTGGCCGCCCGAGACCAGCATCGCCGTGCTCCGCGTGAGATCGCGCATCGTCGCGAAGGCGAACAGCAATGGCAGCACGCAGAACAGGCGGATCGAGATGGCGCGCCGCGGCAGAAGCAGGAGGTAGCTCAGCGCCTCCTCGAGATCGTGCCAGGCGAGCCGGATGAGCTGCCCCAGCGCCTCACGATTCTGCGCCAAGTGTGCCGGGGAGAGCAGCGTCGCGTGGCCGCTGCCGTGCGCGCGGAGCGCATGCTCGGGGATGTAGATCGAGTTCTCGTGTTCGGCGTCCTGCGCCACGTCTTTGAGGATATTCACCGTCTGCAGCGCCTCGGCGAACGCGCGGCTCCGCTCGCGTAGCGCCTGGTAGCGCGCCGGCGCGATCGCGCCCGAATGCTCGCGCCAGAGATCGGTGAGCATGTACCCGACGGTGCCCGCGACGTAGTAGCAGTACTCGCGGTACTCCTCCAACGTCTGAATACGGATCCCTGCGGGATAGCGCAGCACGAACTTCCGCATCCCGACGATCATCTCCGCCACCCACTTCCGCACGTGCCCCCGCGTGCGCGGAGGCAGCGCGTGGTAGACCACGAACACCACGTCGGCGTGCCTGACGAGGCCGACGTGCGCCGGATCACCCGTCACCGCAGCGGCGTGCGCCGGGTAGGACGCCGCCGCCGCGGGATCGTCGAGCGCTGCCCGGAGCAGATCGAGGAGCCGCGCCTTGTCGTCGGGCGCGACGGTCGGAGCGTCCTCGACGGTATCGGCGATCCGGCAGAGCAGGTAGGCCGCGCACACCGCCGTGCCGAGCGTGCCGGGGAGCGCCCGGATACTCAAGGCGAACGTCCGGGAGACGTCGGGGAGCACCTGCCGGCAGTAGCGCTCCGCGGCGGCGCGCGAGATCGGCTCGCCGGGCGCGGCCCCCGTCGGATTCGACGCGCTCCCGGCGGTGTTGGGCTCCGTGACGATCGGCGATATTACGGACATGTGTCAGATTGAGACCGGCCGACGGGCGCGGACGCGGGCCGCGCCGCCCACTGAAGGTGCCACGCGATGAATATGGGCCACCGCGCGCACCCTCGGCTACTCTCCGCCGTGGCGCCGATCACCGCGTGATGCAATCGTCCGACGCGACTCCACGAGCGCCCGCCGAGTATGCGGGCATCTTCCGGACCGATGATGCCGCCCGGGCCGTCTACGCCGAGGCCGCCGGCATCGCCCGCATCACGCCGCTCGCCGTCGCCGTTCCCTCCTCCGCCGCCGACGTGGTCGCGCTGGTGCGGTGGGCCCGCGCGACGGGCGTGCCGCTGATCCCGCGCGGCTCGGGGAGCAGCATGGCCGGAGGCGCGATCGGCCCCGGGGTGATCATCGACCTCGGCCGGTTGGATGCGGTCGGCACTCCCGATGCGACCAGCCGGACGCTGGTCGCTGGCCCTGGCGCCTCTCGCGCCGCGATCGAGGCCGCCGCGCACGAGGCTGCGCTCCGCTTCCCCCCCGACCCGTCCAGCGGGCGCTACTGCACCATCGGCGGGATGTGCGCGACCAACGCGGCTGGCGCGCACACGTTGCGCTACGGCGCGACGCGGCCGTGGATCGCGGGCCTTGAGTGCGTGTTCGATGACGGCAGCCGCGCCTGGATCCGTCGGGGCGTGCGGCCGCCCACGAGCATTCCCGCGATCGCGCGCTTTCTCGCGATCGCCGACGAGCTCGCCGAATCAGCCGCCGTGCTCCCCGCGCTCGACGTGCGCAAGGAATCGTCGGGCTACGCGCTCCGCGCCTGGGCAGCCAGTCGCGACCTCGTCGATCTGCTGGTCGGCAGCGAGGGGACGCTGGCGCTTTTTACCGGCGTCGAAACGATCCTCGCGCCGCGCGCCGGCGCCACCGCCAGCGCCCTGGCCTCCTTCTCCACGCTCGAGGCGAGTGTCGCCGCGGCGGTCGAGGCGCGCGAGCTGGGAGCCGCTGCGTGCGAGCTGCTCGACCGCACCTTCCTCGATGTGGCCGCGCGGGGGGGCGTTCCGCTGCCGGTCCCGGCCGGCACCGAGGCCGTGCTCCTGATCGAGCTCGAAGGCGCGACGGCCGACGGTGCCCGCGAGGCGCTCGCCGGGCTCGAGACCCGCCTCCGCGCACTCGGCGCCACCAGCCTCACCCTCGCGACGACGGCCGAGGACGAGCATGCGCTGTGGGAGTTCCGCCACGCCGCGAGCCCGATCCTCGCGCGACTCGATCCTGCCCTGGCCTCGATGCAGTTCATCGAGGACGGCGCGGTTCCCCCGGCCAGGTTACCCGCCTACGTCCGCGGCGTCCGCGCCATCCTTGACCGGCATGGCGTGATGGGCGTGATCTTCGGTCACGCCGGCGACTCGCACGTGCACGTCAATCCGCTCGTCGATGTGCGGCGCCCCGGCTGGCGCGCCGCCGTGGACGCGATTCTCGCCGACGTCGTCGAGCTCACCGTCGAACTGGGCGGGACGATGGCGGGCGAGCATGGCGACGGCCGGCTCCGAACGCCCTTCCTGCGACGCACCCACGGCGAGGCGGCCAGTGCGCTCGCCGCCCGCGTGAAGGAGGCGTTCGATCCGGGCGGGCTGTTCAATCCCGGCGTCAAGGTCCCCCTCCCGGGGCAGCGCGCGCTCGACGCGATCAAGTACGACCCCGCGCTCCCGCCACCGCCCACGGCGGCGGCGCGCGTGTTGGCGCACGTGGCCGCCGAACGCGCCTATCTCGCCGACCGGCTCACGCTGCTGGACCGGTTCGCCGCCGCCGAGGCTGGCATCGCGCCCTAGTGTAGGCTTTCTTATTCGTTCCTCTTGCCCCCGCGAATGTATTACTCCGAACCCGTCGTCTCGCTGCTCGCCCGCCCGGTGTTCACCGAGCCGGAACACCTCAAGATCAAGTGGCTGGGCGACAGCACGGACGGCGAGCGGCTGGCCGAGTTCGCGGGACGGCTGTGCTACATGAGCCAGCACAACCCCGCCGGCCGGACGACGACCGACTATCTCGAGAACATCAAGCGCCAGCAGCATGGGAGTGTGTTCGAGCACGCGACGTACTCCCTCCTGCTCGAAGGGGTGAGCCGGTCGCTGACTCACGAGCTCGTCAGGCACCGAGCCGGCTTCGCGTATTCGCAGCTCAGCCAGCGCTACGTCGACGAATCGGAGGCGAACTTCGTCGTGCCGCCCGCGCTCGTCGGCGACGATGCGCTGATGTCGGCATGGCGGACGCAGATCGAGGAGGCGCAACGTACCTACGTCGCCCTTGTCGATCAGTTGATGCAGAAATACGCGTGGGTGCCCGACAAGGTGCACCGCCGCAAGATGTCGCGTGAGGCGGCGCGGGGGGTGCTCCCGAACTCCACGGAGACCAAGATCGTCGTCACGGCCAACGCCCGCGCGTGGCGCACGATGCTCGAGCTGCGCGCCAGCGAGGCCGCCGAACTCGAGATTCGCCGCCTGGCGGTGGCCGCGCTCCGACTTCTCTCGCGTGAGGCACCGTCGTTCTTCTCCGATTTCGAGATCTACGTCGCGGACGACCGGCAGGAAGCCGCGCGCGTCCAGCACCACAAGGTGTGACCGTTTCGCAGGAGTCGTGTATGCCGGGTTTCCGAGTGTTCCTCGTCGCCGTCGCCCTCGCGGCGTCGGCCGTCGTCCCCGCCGCCCCGCTCGATGCGCAGGGCCGCCCCGCCCCGGGCGCGCCGCCGGCGACGCGGCCGGGCCACGAGATGGAACGGCTGTTCTACATGATGGACAACGAGGACGGCTACACGAGCTTCGTCCGGAACGCCGATCAGATCAGCGTGCTGGGCCCGCAGATCTACACCGTCGACAGCCTCGGCGTGGTCTTCGGCTCGATCGATCCGCGCATCATGCGGCTGGCGAACGAGAAGGGGATCAAGGTGATGCCGCTGCTCGTGAACGAGGGCTTTAACCAGCCGTCGTTGCGCA
>JBBQHX010000045.1:0-18326 GCA_038324385.1 Gemmatimonadales bacterium
GCCCCGCCGCCACTGGCGTGAGCCCCTCGCGCAGCACGAGGCGGTGCACGTCGCCGGGCTGGGCGCCGAGCGCCATGCGAACGCCGATCTCGCCGGTGCGGTTGGCGAGCGATTGGGAGATCACGCCGTAGATGCCGATGCTGGCCGTGACCAGGGCGATCGCGGCGAACAGGGCGAGCGGCACGAGCTGAAATCGGCGCTCCGCGAGCGTGGCCGCGACCACGTCGTCCATCGTCCGCACCTTGGGGACCGGCACCGCGGCGTCCACGCGACGCAGCGCACCGCGAACGGCGGTCGCGAGCGCCGCTGGTTCGACGCTGGTACGGACGATCAGCGTGCCCTGCGCGGGCGGGTACTCCCAAATCGGCAGGTAGACGACGAGACTCGCCTCCTCCTCCAGCGTCGAGGTGCCCGCGTCGGCCGCGATGCCGACGACCTCGGTGGTCCGCCGCCCCCGCGAGTTCTGTCCCGCCGTGACCCGCTTCCCGATCGGATCCTCGCCGGGCCAGAGTGTGCGCGCCGTCCGCTCCGAGATCACGACCACCTGACGCCCGCGATCGCTCGCTTCGATCGGCCGTCCACGCAGAATGGGGGTGCCGATCGCGGCGAAGTAGCCGGGGCTGATGAAGCGGAAGTTGGAGGTCGGGCGCTCTCCTTCACCGTCGGCATCTTCGGCGCGGCCGACGGCATCGACCCACGTTTCCCCTTCGAGCGGCAGCGCACTGGCGGCGGCCACCGCGACCACACCCGGAACCGCCCCGATTTCAGCGAGGGCGCGGTCGTAGTACGGCGTTCGCTCGTCGAAGGTGGGATAGGCCGCCAGGGGGAGCGCCACGTCGAGTGCGAGAACACGCTCCGTGTCGAAGCCGCGTTCGACGTTCAGCACGTGAATGAAGCTCGTCAGGAAGAGCCCCGCGCCGACGAGCAGCAGTGTGCTGAAGGCCACTTGTACCGCGATGAAGAGCGATCGCTTGCGGTTCGCGGCCCGCCCGCCGGTCGCCGTTCGTCCGCTCGCCTTGAGCGTCTCGCCGGGGTCCGTCCGTCCGGCGCGAAAGGCCGGTATCGCGCCGACGGCGATTCCGACGAGCGCGGTCAGGATCAGCGCGGTGGCGAACACGCGTCCGTCGAGCGCCACGTCGTCGACGCGCGGGAGCGACGCCGGCGCGAGCGCGACGAGCAGGCGCAGTCCCCATCGGGCGAACAGCAGCGCCGCCGCACCCCCGACGAGCGCAACGACCAGGCTCTCGACGAGCGCGAGCCGCGCCAGCCGCGCGCGTCCTGCGCCGAGGGCGACGCGGAGCGCTGCCTCGCGCTGACGCCCGGCGTTCCGGGCGAGCGACAGGTTGATCAGATTCACGCACACGATCAGCAGGACCGCCGCGACCGCGGCGAGGAGCAGCAACAGCGGTCGGTCGACATCGCCGACCACCTGCGTGTGCAGCGGCATCACGGCCGCCGACAACGTCCCCGGAGCACCCGATCGGGTGGCGAAGTCCTCCTCGATCGGCTGAAGCTGCGCGCGGAGCTGTTCCGGGGTCGCGCCGTCGCGGAGGCGGGCGATCACGGCGAAGTCGAATCCGCCGGACGGGTTGGTCTCGTCCTCGGTGAGCGTCAGCGGACGGTAGACATCGACGGTGGGCGCGAGGCCGACCATCGTGCCGAGGCCATCCCCGCCGGGAAGCCCGCCATCGGCGGGTAGCACGCCGACGACCGTGAATGGGACGTCCTGCAGCGTGATGCTCCGTCCGACGACGGACGGGTCAGCGCCGAACTGCCGCCGCCAGAATCCGTCGCTCAACAGCACGACGCGATTGCGGCCGGTCTGATCCTCCTCGGCGAGAAAGTCGCGGCCGAGGGCCGGTTGCACTCCGAGCAGCCCGAAGGTGTTGACGGTGACTCGCGCCGCGCCAAGGCGCTGCGGGTCGCCCTCGTTCGTCAGCGTGACGGCGTTGCGCTTGATCGCCGCCATCCCCTCGCATATATCGCAGCGCCGCTCCCACTCGCGGAAGTGCACGGCGTTGGCGGGGAGACTGGGATAGACATCCCGCACCTGCTCGACCGTCTCACGCACGACGATGAGCCGTTCGGGCTCGGCGTACGGCAGCGGGCGCAGGACGATATGGTCGACGAGCGAGAAGATGACCGTCGTCGCGCCGAGGCCAAGGGCGAGCGTGAACACCGCCGCGGCGGCAAAGCGCGGCGCGCGCCGGAGGCCGCGGACGGCATACCGAACATCGTACCAGAGCGATTCGAGCTGTTCGCGCATGGCCAACCGTTCCTCCCGGGCTCGCCCGGATCGATGTAGATGTCGGACCGTCTGATCCCACGACGGGCCGAATCGCCGCCGAGCCTCAAACTCGGCGTCGGCGCGGCTCCAGCCGCGCGCCACCAGCTGGTCGACCCTCATCTCGAGGTGGAAGCGAAGCTCCTCGTCGATGTCGTTGTCGGTGCGGCGGGCGCGCCGAATGGCGAGCTGAAAGGCGCGCCGCACACTGGGCCGCAGCATCCCCGGCATCTGACCGCTCCCTCAGGCCGACTGCGGCCCGGTGAGAATCGAGGTGACCGTCGCCGCGTAGCGAATCCAGGTCGCGGTCTCGCGAGCGAGATGCGCCTGCCCCGCCGACGTGGGGCGGTAGTAGCGCGCGCGGCGGTTGTTCTCCGTCACTCCCCACTCGGCGGCGATCAGCCCGCGCCCCTCGAGGCGGTAGAGTGCTTGATACAGCCCGCTGTCATCGACGGCGAGCGCGCCGTCCGAGCGCGACTCGAGCCACGCGGCGACCTCGAAGCCGTGCATGGGTGAGGCGTTGAGTGCCTTGAGGACGAGCACGTCGAGAGTACCCTTCACCACGGCAAGCTGGTCGGTCATCGTCTCTATCCAGATTGTGGATGGAAGGAGAATGCGGCGAGCCGACCGGGTTGTCAATGGCGGGTTGCTGTGACGGCGGCGGGCGAAGCGATATCGTTGGGGCGGGGGCGCGCGGTCCCGCAATGGGTCCGCGAGCACCCTGCGCGACGCCCGATCCAGCCAGCCACCCGATGAGCATGCGCCGCCGTACGATTTTCCTGCTCTCCGCCACGGCGACCGCATCGGGCGTCGTCCTCTGGGCGCGCGCCCGGGCGCACCAGCGCGCATCGACGATGGCCGGGCGGCTGCGGCGGAACGACGAGGGGGCGGTGCACGGCGCCGAATCGATCGCGCTGGAGGGCGACGGCCGCGGTGCGCTGCTCCTGCTGCACGGATTCGGCGACACGCCCCAGTCGCTGGAGTGGCTGGCGCGCAACCTGAACGCGGCGGGCTGGACGGTGCGCGTTCCCCTGCTCCCCGGCCATGGCGCGACGCTCGACGCCTTTCGCCGGTCGGGCCGCGATGCATGGCTGGGCGCGGCCCGGGACGCGCTCGCCGAACTGCGCGCGGCGCACCGGCGGGTGTTCGTCCTCGGCCAGTCCATGGGCGGCGCCCTGGCGACGCTGCTCGCGGCCGAACACGCCGATCTGCCTGGACTGGTGCTGCTGGCGCCGTACCTCGGGATGCCGGGGCGCGTGCGGTGGGCCGCGCGCAGTGGACGAGTGTGGGGCGTGGTCGCGCCGTGGGTGGTCGCGGCCGACGTCCGCTCGATTCGCGATCCCGCGGAACGAGCAGCCAGTCTCGCCTACGGAGCGGTGTCGCCGAACCTGCTGGCCGAGCTGTTCAACGTGAGCGAGGAAGCGCGCGCGGCCGCGGCCCAGGTCCGCGCACCGGTGCTGGTGATCTTCGCACGCCGCGACAACCGGATCCCGCCAGCCGAAGCCGAGCGCGCATTCGCCGCCCTCGGATCACGGGAAAAGTGGCTGGTCTGGCTCGAAGAGCCCGGCCACGTGGTCAGCGTCGATGTCGGCCGCGAGCGGGTGTTCTCGCTGGTCGGGCAGTGGATCGGGCGGAAGGGGGGAGCCAGGAGCTGAAGAGAGGAGACAGAAGACAGAAGACAAAAGCTTGGGGGAGTCGGAGCCCGGGGACACTCTCGCCTACGCCCTGCGCCGCTGGTACGGCGAGATGAAGCCCTCCCCGCCATCTCGTCCTCTATCTTGTTGCTCCTCCAAGCCCATAAGCCCATAGCCCATAGCCCATAGCCCATAGCCCATAGCCCATAGCCCATAGCCCATAGCCCATAGCCGCTGTTCCCATAGCCGCTGTCCGTATTGCTCCGCGACGCGACGCGGTGCAATGTACCGCAGCGCGGCAGCGGCCTCGGCGTTGGCTGGTTCGCCGCGGTCGTCATCTGCTCGTCGTCTGCTCGTCGTCTGCATCGTCAGTTGCCCAGCATCCGCGTTCGCCGCTGCGAGACTCGGCGGCGGCGCGGCGGGCGTGTCCTGCGTGCTTACCCGGAGTCCGGAGTTCCATGCGAGTTTGCGTTCCCGCGGAAACGGCGGCGCACGAGCGGCGGGTGGCGCTCGTGCCCGACGGTGTGCAGCGCCTGACGAAGGCCGGGGTGACGGTCGCGGTGCAGCGAGGGGCCGGGCGGGCGGCGGGCTTCGCCGACGACCAGTACGCGTCGGCCGGCGCCGAGGTGCTGGACGATGCCGCGTCGACCTGCCGGGGTGCCGACCTGATCGCCAAGGTGCAGCGTCCGGCGGCCGACGAGCTGACGGCGATGCCGGAGGGGAGCGCGCTCGTCTGCCTCCTCGCGCCGGCGACCGCCGGGGCGCTGCTGCCGCTGCTCGCGGGCCGTCGTTTAACGACGTTCGCGCTCGAGCGGGTGCCGCGCATCACGCGCGCCCAATCGATGGACGTGCTCTCGTCGCAGGCGACGGTAGCCGGCTACAAGGCGGTGCTGGTCGGTGCCGCGGCGATGGTCAAGCTGTTGCCCATGCTCACCACCGCCGCCGGGTCGATTCCGCCATCGCGCGCCTTCATCCTGGGCGCCGGCGTGGCGGGGCTCCAGGCGATCGCCACGGCGCGCCGGCTCGGTGCCGTGGTCAGTGCCTTCGACCTTCGACCGGCGGCCGCCGAACAGGTGCAGAGTCTGGGCGCGAGCTTCGTTGGTGGTGAACTCGTCAATCGTGAGGCGGAGACGGCCGGCGGCTACGCGAAGGCGCAGAGCGACGACCAACAGACACGCACCCTCGAGGTGATCGGGGCGCATCTGCCGGATCAGGACCTCGTGATCACCACCGCGCAGATCCCCGGTCGGCCGGCGCCGCGCCTGATCACCACGGAGATGGTGCGCCTGATGCGTCCCGGCAGCGTGATCATCGATCTGGCCGCCGAGACGGGCGGGAACTGCGAGGCCACGGTCGCTGGCGAATCCGTGGACGTGGACGGTGTGCTCGTGATCGGACCGGTCGACCTGCCGAGTACGGTTCCGCTGCACGCAAGCATGATGTTCAGCCGCAACGTCGAAACCTTCGTCAAGCACCTGCTGCACGAGGGCGCGATGCGCGTCGAGCTGGACGATGAGATCACGGGCGCCATGTGCGTGACCCACGGCGGCGAGGTGCGGTGAGCGTCTCGCGCCACACGACTCCAGCACGCCGGTCACCGTCGCGCACCGCAGGCGGGCACCTCCCAATTCACAGCCACTCTTCGTCATGACTCTTCTCACGGGCATCGTCATCTTCACGCTCGCCACCTTCCTCGGCGTGGAGCTGATCGGACGGGTGCCGCCGACGCTCCACACACCGCTGATGTCGGGCGCCAACGCGGTCAGCGGCATCACTGTCGTCGGTGCGCTTTTGGTCGCGGGCGCGGGTTACGGCTGGATCTCCGCCGTGCTCGGCTTCTTCGCGATCGTGTTCGCGATGCTCAACGTTGCCGGTGGCTACGTGGTCACGAGTCGCATGCTCGAGATGTTCCGTAAGAAGGAGGAGCCCGCCGCGCCCGCGGAGACCGGCGCGTCGTCAGGCACGGAGCGGATCCGCTGATGCCCGTCGCCATCATGACGCTCGCGTATCTCATCGCGGCGGTCTGCTTCATCATCGGACTGAAGCGGATGGGCAGCCCCGCCACCGCGCGACAGGGCATTCTGATCTCGGGCGTGGGCATGCTGATCGCGATCGCGGTCACACTGTTCAACGCCGCGATCGTTTCCTATACGGTCATCATCGCGGGCATGTTCGTCGGCGGGGCCATCGGCCTGTACATGGCGCGCACGGTCAGGATGACGTCGATGCCGCAGATGGTCGCGCTGCTCAACGGCTTCGGTGGTGCCTCGTCGTTGCTCGTCGGGTCCGCGGAATTCCTGCGGGCGGAGCTGCTTGGCGAACGGGTCGACGCCGCCACGGGGATCGCCACGCACCTCGGCGTGATCATCGGCGCAGTCACGTTCACCGGGAGCCTCATCGCATTCGCGAAGCTCCAGGAACTGATGACCGGCAAGCCGATCACCTTCGCCGGCCAGAAGATCTTCAACGGGCTCCTGTTCGCGGCGATCCTCGCCCTGTCGGCGTACCAGATCTTCACGCCGGATCCGCTGTTGGTGCCCTTCTACATCCTCGTCGGCCTCACGCTGGTGCTCGGCATCATGCTCGTGCTGCCCATCGGCGGGGCGGACATGCCGGTGGTGATCTCGCTGCTCAATTCGTACTCGGGCATCGCCGCGGCGATGACGGGCTTCGTCATCGGCAACGAGGTGCTCATCATCGCTGGCGCGCTGGTCGGGTCGTCGGGGATCATCCTCAGCCAGATCATGTGCAAGGCGATGAACCGCTCGCTCGCCAACGTGTTGTTCGGTGCGTTCGGCAGCACGACGGCAACTTCGTCGAAGAGCGCATCCGGGCTCACGGTCAAGACCACCACGGCCGAAGACGTCGCGGTGCAGCTCGCCTACGCACGCAACGTGATCATCATCCCCGGCTACGGAATGGCGGTCGCGCAGGCGCAGCATCAGGTGCGCGAGCTGGCCGAACAGATCGAGAAGCGCGGCGGCACGGTGAAGTACGCGATCCATCCGGTCGCCGGCCGCATGCCGGGACACATGAACGTGCTGCTGGCCGAAGCGAACGTGCCATATGACAAACTGTTTGAGATGGAGGACATCAACCCGGAGTTCGAGCGGGCCGACGTCTGTCTGGTCATCGGCGCGAACGACGTCGTCAATCCGGCCGCCCGTACGGATCCCGGTTCGCCGATCTTCGGGATGCCGATCCTCGACGCCGATCGCGCACAGGCTGTGATTGTCCTCAAGCGTTCGATGAACGCGGGCTTCGCCGGAATCGAGAACGAGCTGTTCTACAACCCGCGCACGGCGATGCTCTTCGGCGATGCGAAGAAATCGCTATCGGCGCTGGTGAGCGAGGTCAAGAACGTTTGATGCGTCGAGGGGTGTGGCCGGTGCGCCGCGCCCCTGATTCGCCTGAAGACCCTGGGAGAGTTGACCATCGAGGTTGATGGTTGCCCGCCTGGCGGTGCGGCGGCGCGACGGCGTCCGCTTGCGGTCCTCGCCGTCATCTCCGCGGCTGGCAACGCCGGGATCACGCGTGATCGCCTGCTCGGCTTCTTCTGGCCGGAAAGTTCCGAGGAGCGTGCCCGCAACACGTTCAAGCAGACGCTCTACGCCCTCCGGCGCGACCTGGGCGACGGCGAGTTGCGGCTCGGTACCAAGGACCTGCACGTGAATCCCGAGCGCCTCACCAGCGACGTCGCGGAGTTCGAGCGCGCCGCACTGGCCAGTTGGGACATTGCCGCCGCTCGTGAGGCATTCGCGCGGCGGTCGTCGCCGACAGCGGCTACACGGGCCACCACGCTCGCGCAAGGAAGTGCTCCAACCGGCGTCTTCCGGCTCGCGATCACCGACATTCGCATGCGGCTGAAACTCGGCCAGTACGACGAGGTGCGCACGAGAGGCGACACGCTCCTGCGTGTCGGCCGGCCGCCGCGATCCCGGCCCTCTCGCGCCGAATGACCTCGGCGCCGCATCGCGCGATCGCGGTGCCGCTGCTGTTTGCGCGGCAGGCACGCCGCGCTGCCGTAGGCGGCCGCGCGATGGTCACCAGTCGATCGAGAACGTGGGGCTCGGCGATGGCCGGGACGAGGCGTACGGCTACGCCCCGCGTGAGGCAGTGGACTCCAAAGTCGTTCGCCAGGACGGCGGTGGTCAGCTCCGCTTTCGGGCGGCGCTCTTTCGCACCTTGCCGGCCAGCGTGGTGGCCGGCTTCGTCACCTTGGAGGCGAGTCCGGTGGCCATCTTGCCGAGCTCCCCGGCACCGCCACGCGCCTGCTTGCCGATCGTCGTCGCGACCCGCTGCACACGTGCGGCCGCCTTCCGCCCGGTCTTCGCGGCACCCGACGCTGCCCCGGTGACCGCCGACGCCGCACGTCCGCCGGCATTCTTCGCCGCGGCCGCCGCACGCCCACCGAGTGTTGTGGCGGCGCCCTTCGTCGCCCCGTTCTTTCCAGTTGTCGACTTGGCCACCTTCACCGCGGCCCGCTTGCGTGCGGCCGCCGACGCCTGCTTCGTCGCCTGGTTCGCCGCAGCCTTCCCCGTAGCCCGACCGGGCGAGGTGAGTGTCTGCGTCGACGGCGCCAGCTCGGGCGTCGTGCGCGATGTGCGCGCGGTCGCCTTGGACGCCGAACGGTTGGCGCCTTCGCTGGCCTCCGACGCGCCAGGCACCTTGATGGCCTGTCCGCCACCGGTCGCCTCGCGCTTACCCGTCTTGGGGGCCTTGGCGCCGGTTTGCGAAGCGGTGCCACGGGGCTTCGAGGCGCGCTTGCCGCCCTTCTTCGCCGAGCTCTTGCCGCTGCGCTTCTCCTCGCCGGTGCGCGTGGTCTTGGCCGCGCCTCCCTTGGCGCTCAGCGTCGGCTCGCCGTTGGATTGTCCGTTCGTCTGCTGCGAGTCCGTCGGGTCGTTCGCCATGGATGCTCCCAGGTGGAGGTTTGCGGCGCAATACCGCAAGGATCGCGCGCGCGGTCACCGACGCGCGCGGTGCCTCACGCGCGCGGTGCCGTGCCCGCTCCCCGCCGACGATGCCGAGTGGAGTTCGGCGCGAGGGCGACGTGATCATGCACATGGCGGTCACGAGGGGCAAGACCGCCGCGCGCACCATTCGTCGCCATCGCGCTTGAGAACCGCTGCGCAGGCTTCGACACTTCGGACGATCCCGCTCACGCTCACTCTCCCGGAAGACATCGCATGGCCGTCCGTGCTCCCGCCATTCCCACCACGCTCGACTGGATCAACACCGGCGGAGCGCCCGTCGTCCTGAGCGAGTTACGCGGGCAGGTGGTACTGCTCGACTTCTGGACGATGGGGTGCATCAACTGCCTGCACGTCATCCCGTCGCTGCGCGAGCTGGAGAACCGATTCGGCGACGCGCTGGCCGTCGTCGGCGTCCACAGTGGCAAGTTCACCGCAGAGCGCGACACGATGGCGATTCGCGACGCGGTCGTACGACTGGGCGTGCATCATCCGGTGGCCAATGATCGGCAGTTCCGACTCTGGCGCGAGTACGCCGCACGCGGCTGGCCGACGATCGTGCTGCTGGACGCCCGCGGCTACCTGGTGTTTCAGGAAGCGGGCGAGTTCTCCCTCGATGCCCTCGCCGCGCGCATCCAGGGGCTCGTCGACGCGGCGCGCGATGAGGGGATCCTCACGCCGCGGCCATCGCGCTACGTCGCCGAATCGCCGGTCCACACGCCCGGCGAGCTGCGCTACCCGGGGAAGATCGCCGTCGACGGACGACGGGTCGCGATCGCCGACACCGGGCACGACCGGGTGGTGGTCGGCACGTCGGAGGACGGCGGGCGCCGCATCCGCCTGACGACGACGATCGGTGCGGGGGAGCCCGGCTTCTCGCAGGGGCGGTTCGACTCGGCGCGGCTGAGGGCGCCGCAGGGCGTGGCGTTCGCCGGCGATCGCCTGGTGATTGCCGACGCGGGCAATCATGCCGTGCGCGTCGCCGATCTCGCCACCGGCCAGCTCGCCACGCTGACCGGCACCGGCCGTCGCGCGTGGACGCGCACCGAGCGTCAGGCAGGCGCGATCGCCTCGCCCTGGGATGTGGTGGTCGATCACGACGTCGCCTACGTCGCGATGGCGGGGCTGCATCAACTCTGGGCCTTCCCGCTCGACGGGAGCGTGCCCTCTGTGGTCGCCGGGAGCGGCGCCGAGGAGCTGCACGACGCCCTGCCACACGCGGCCGCCCTCGCCCAGCCGATGGGCCTGGCGTTGCACGACGGCGCACTCTGGTTCGCCGACGCGGAATCGTCGGCGATTCGACGGGCGCCGCTCAGGAACAGCGATATCGCTACCAGGGATATCACTAACAGTGAGCTCGCGAATCGGGAGCTCGTGACCACCATCGTCGGAACGGGGCTGTTCGACTTCGGCGATCGCGACGGCGTCGGCGACGAGGTGCGGCTGCAGCATCCGCAGGCGCTCGTCGTCACGGCCGACGGCACGATCCTCATCGCCGACAGCTACAACGGCGTGATCAGGGAGCTCGATCCCGCGACCCGGCGCGTCCGCACCGTGCAGTCGGGGCTGCACATGCCGTCGGGGCTGGCGCTGGCCGATGGCGGGCTGTTCGTGGCCGACACGAACGCGCACCGCATCGTCGGCTCCGACGGGGAGATCGAGATCGTCTGGTGACGGCGGCCCATCCGTTCCCACTCCACTGCGTCAGGCAGCGCTAGCGGCGGGCGAACGTCTCCAGGTTCTCCGCCACGTGCGATGCCTGACGGGCGCCGACCGCCGCCGACCGAACGCCCGGTAGCCCGGCCACGAACGACAACGCCCGGGCGGCATCGGTAGCCTGGGTTGGGAAGTGGGCGCGCAGTGCCGGCGGCAGGTCGCTCGTGAGGCTCCCCTGGTTGAGCGGCGCGCTGGCCACCACCGACAGTCCCAGCTCGTCCGCCACCTCGAGCGCCGTGCGCAGACGGCCCCGGAGGAATTGCGTGTGCAGACGCATCGCGTCCGGCATCGCGAAGTTGATCGGTAGCTGCAGCGCGCGCAGGTGATGCCCCTCGCCCGCGACCTCACGCGCGACGCTCACGAGCTCGTCGAGGCTGAGGTGCCCCGGGCTGCGCGGCGGAACCCGCACGCCGTGCCATGTCGAGACGCCATACGCCGCGATCGCGCCCGATGCGACCTGCCCCTCCAGGCACTCGAACGCCGCCCGCAGCTTCGGCGCGAACGTCGCGGCGTCTCCCGCCTCGAGTTGCTGCTCGGGGTTATGCAGGTAGTACAGGTCGATCGTCGCGACGCCGAGATTGGCCCGGCTGCGGGCGATCTGATCGGCGAGGAAGGCCGGCGTCATCGCATGGGCGCCGCCGGCCACGTCCTCGACCGTGAGGATTCCCGTTGCCAGCCATTGCTCGCGCACGTAGGCCCGGTACGCATTGCGGCTCGGCGGCGGCGCGCCGTCCATCGGGAGGTATCCACCCTTCGTCGTGACGATGACCTCGTCGCGCGCCAGTAGTCCCTCGGCGAACAGGCCGTCGAGCACTCGGCCGACCACGCGCTCGCTGCGCTGACAGCGGAAGTTGACCGCCGTGTCGATCAGATTGATCCCGCCGAGCAGGGCGACCTCGAGTGCGGCCGCGTACTCGGCGTCGTCGGCGTCGGCCGGCGCGCCGAGGAAGGTGCCGGCGCCGATCGCGGAGACAGTGCGCGCCCCCGGGGCGTCCGCCGGAGCCCCGTCGAGCGGGCGGTAGAACCCCTCGAGCATCCGGTCGGCGAATCGCGCGGCGTAGCGGGCGGTGCCCGCGGCCGAAGCCCGGCCAGGGTGCATTGCGGGCGATCGACGCACCCGCGCGGCGTCGGCCGAGGCGTCGTCTGGCTCCCCTCCGGCGTTATTCGTGGTCATTCGCGATGGTAGTAGCCGGACGGGGGTGAAGCAAGCGGACCACCAACCCTCGCCGTGCCGGACGCGGCTATCTTTCAACCTGGCCAGCCGAACCTCCGCGTCCCGCGCGGCGCCGGCCGGCCAAGCTCTGCACCCACGCCGCGGCTCACGCCCGGCGTCCGGGTGTACCATCGCTCCACGGCCCACACCCGGAGCGTTCGTCTCCCGCGTCCCGAATCGAACCGACCATGCCTGCTACCGTTACCTGCGCGCGCTGCGGCCAGACGCGCGAAGGCTTCGAACAGCCACCACTCGGCGTTGCCGGCGCGAACGCCGAACGTCTCGTCAACGAGATCTGTCAGCAGTGCTGGGCCGATTGGTTGAAGCAGCAGACCATGCTGATCAACCACTATGGTCTCAATCTGATGGAAGCGCAGGCGCGGAAGTTTCTGACGCAGAACCGCGAGGCATTTCTCTTCAAAACGGGCGATGGCGCGGGGATCGATACCACCAAGCAGGGAACGATCGCGCACTAGCACGGCCGCCGCGCGGCCACACTCTCACAGACGCTAACGGCTGATGCGATCGAACTTTCCAGGCCTGATGTCCACGACGCTCCTCCTCGGCGGCGTGCTGGCGGGGTGCGCAGTTGGCGGGCAGGCCGCTCCGCGCGTTGCGGCGACTGTCACCCCCGCCGGGTGGACCGATTCGGTGCTGGCCAGTCTCTCGCTCCGTGACAAGGCGGCGCAGATGGTCTGGCCGACCATCCTCGGCGAGTTCGCGCCCGACGACGCCGCCGCGTGGACGCGGATCGAATCGCAGCTCGCGCTGGGAGTCGGTGGCTATACCATTTCCGTTGGGTCGCCGACCGAGATCGCGGCCAAACTCAATGCGATGCAGCGTTCGGCGCGCGTCCCATTGCTGTTCGGCGCCGACCTCGAGTTCGGCACGGGATTCCGCGCCCGCGGTGGCTACTTCCTCCCGAACGGAATCGACCTCGGCGGGGCGGTGCTCTTTCCGCAGCAGATGGCGGTCGGCGCCACGGGGGACACGACCCTCGCCTACGAGCAGGGGCGGGTGACCGCGATCGAGGGGCGGGCGATCGGCATCCATATCGCCTACGCACCGCTGCTCGACGTGAACAACAACCCGGCGAATCCGGTCATCAACACGCGCAGCTACGGCGAGGATCCGGCGCTGGTCGGACGCCTCGGGGCCAGCTTCATTCGCGGGCTGCAGGCGCACGGGATGATCGCCACCGGCAAGCACTTCCCCGGGCACGGCGACACCGAGGTGAACTCGCACCTCGCGCTCCCGACGGTAAACGTCTCGCGCGCCCGGCTCGATTCGGTCGAGCTGCCGCCGTTCCGTGCCGCGATCGCCGCCGGCGTAGGGGCGATCATGTCGTTCCACGGCGCGATGCCGGCGCTCGATCCGTCGGGCGCGCCCGGCACCTTGTCGCGCCCGGTACTCACCGGACTGCTGCGCGAGGAGCTCGGCTTCGACGGGTTGATCATCTCCGACGCGATGGACATGCGCGGCGTGCTCGATCAGTTCGGCGCGGTCGAGGCGACGAAGCGGGCAGTCGCGGCCGGCGCCGATATCCTCATTCAGCCGGATGACGTCGCGGGGATGATCGACGCGATCGTCGCCGGCGTCGCCGAGGAACGCTACGACGAGGCGCGGCTCGACGCGTCCGTTCGCCGGATCCTTGCGGCGAAGTCGGCGATGGGGCTCGACCGTGACCGCGAGGTGCCGCTGACCGGTGTCCGCGGCTCCGTCGGGACGGCCGACGCGATCGCCACCGCGCGCACTGTCGCCGATCGGTCGATCACGCTGGCGCGAGACGCCGGCCGGCGCGTGCCGCTGGCCGTGCCGCAGGGGCAGCGGGTGCTCTCCATCACCTACGCCCGCCGTCCCGATCTCGGCGCCGGCACCACGTTCGATGCGGAGCTGCGCCGCGCGATTCCCGGCGCCCGCACCCTGTTCATCGATGCCGAACACCCGGCCACCGATTGGGCTCGCGTCCGCGCGATGGCCGATTCGGCCGACGTGGTGATCGTGGGCTCGTACATGGGGCAGCGATGGGACGCCGTCAGTGCCGGCGCGCCACGGGCGTTTGCCGACTTCGTGCGTGGACTCGTCAGCCGCGGCAAGGATCCGATCGTCATCGCCTTCGGCAATCCGTACCTGCTGCAGCAGCTCCCCGAGCTGCGCACCTACCTCGTCGCGTGGGGCGGGATTCCGGCCAGTCAGTCGGCGGCGGCACGGGCACTGGTGGGCGAGATTCCGATCCGCGGCAAGCTCCCGATCGCCATTCCGGGGCTGGCGCCGCTGGGGTCCGGCGAAACACGAACGGCGAACCGGCGCTGACGAATAGCGCCAGCATGCGGCCATCCAGCCTATTTTAGCGCCACAAGCCCGCTGAAGCCGAAAAAGCTCCACCCGCGCACGAGCCGCCGGTGGAGCTTGTCACATCGAACCGACCGGCCAGCGCCGGTGAACGGCGCCCTCAGGATTCGTCCGCCGACGGACCGTAAACGCCCGGCACCACCGCGCCGACGAGCCGCAGGTAGACGCTCAACTGCCCGCGATGATGGGCCATGTGGCTCAGCCCGAGGCTTCGGAGCAGGACGCCCTTCTTGCCGTTCAGGATGACGTGGTCACCCATTCGCATCGTCCACGGCCGGTCGACCGTGCTCCACTCCATCGCCTCGACGGCAGCGGTCATGGCGGCGGCCTGCTCGTCGAACAGCGCGACGATCTGGGCCGTCGTCGTGAATTCGCGCGGCTTGTAATCGAAGGTGGCCCAGTCCATCTCGTCGGTGCCGAGGATCATCGCGCCAAAACTCGGCAACTCGGCCAGGTGCGTGGCCAGCCGGCTGAGCGACATGGACTTGTCGTGCGGCTTCCAGCCGAGCTTGTCGTCGGGGACCCGCTCGAGGATGCGGCGGGTGGCCGCGAGCTCCACGGCGAGCTCGGGGTAGAGCAATTGCGCGGGAGAGGCGGCCAGATGCGGGTGCGCGGCGGTGTCGGTCATGGCGGCGGGGCAGGAGCGTGGAACGAAAATCCGAACGAAAGGCGAACCGCCAATCTACGGAATTTCCCCACGATCGCCACACCCGTGTGCGATCACCTACACCGCCCGCTCCCCGGCGCGCGCCGCTTGCCAGCGCAGAATCGCCGTGGCGAGCGCCACGTTGTTCGCGGCGATCGCCAGGAGGCCGTCGAGGACGCCTTCGGGGGACGCGCCGTCGGCTTCAGCGACCACCGGCGGCTGGTGCCCGAAGCGGCGGTTGGGATCGCCACGCCGCTCGACGCGGACGACGGCGCGATAGTGTGCGCTGGTCAACGGATATCCGTCGACCCGGACGTAGCCACCGGTTGGCAGGGAGCGCTCGTACACCGTGGTTGGATCGAGCATGGCCGGATGGGCACGGGAAAGCTGCGAACACGAAACCGGTGGAAGAAAGGACGAGCGAGTCACGCCGAAGTCACGCGGAATGTCGGCCGCCGAGCAGGGGACGTCGCCTCGCAACCGCCGGTTGGTCAAATCTTCATCACGTCTGACGCCTATGGTCCTTTCTGCCCTTCGACGATCTCGAACTCGACGCGATCACCTTCGGCGAGGGTCTTGAAGTCGGAACCCTGAATCGCGGTGAAGTGCACGAAGACATCCGGACCACCCTCATGGGCGATGAAGCCGAGTCCCTTGGCGTCGTTGAACACTTCACCGTGCCGGAGACGCGTGTCATGGCTGCTCTCTCCCCGGTCGAGGACGCTCCTGCGTCGCCTACTGCGTAGCAAGGCAAAATGCGTGCACGGACCCGCTGCCTCGGTTTGCTATTGCAGCCCGCGGAGTTCCCGGTGGTCGCGCTCGGCACGAAGCATCACGGTGACGGCCCGGCGGGTCCGGTTTCGCCAGAACCGCCGTCCAAGGCGGCCAGTACTTCATCGTCCGGGCGACGTCGCAGACATGCGCGGCATCCGCGGACGTGCACGGTATTCGCATGCCCGCGTACGGGGCGAGATCGCGTCTGATGCGAGTGCCCGACCCGCGCGCAGGTCTCGCCTAGGTCCAGGTAGAGAGACCTGAGCGAGGAGGCGCACCCGCTCGAGGCAGGCCTCACGCCGGTGGTGCTGCGGTTGGCGCGATCGACGTCTGGCATCATCGCGCCGTATTTCACTCGCTCGCCACCGGGAGGACCGACAGGCCCATGAATGGATACCTCTCCGTGCTCGCCCTCGCGGCTATGCCCGCACTGGGGAACTTCGCCGGCGGCGTGCTGGCCGATGTCTTCCGCGTCTCGCCACGTGTGCTGAGCTTCGCACTGCACGCCGCCGCGGGCATCGTGTTCGCCGTGGTCGGCGTGGAGCTCATACCGCAGGCGATCGAGGGCGAGCCCGTATGGCTCGTGCTGCTGCTGTTCGTGGCCGGCGGCGGCTTTGCCGTTCTGATCGATTGGATTATGGGCGCCGTACGACTGCGCACGCGAACCGGTGCCGCGGACGCGGGCGTCGCGGACGGGCCATGGTCGATCTACTTCGCCGTGTCGGTCGACCTGTTCAGCGATGGCGTGATGATTGGCGCGGGTTCGACGATCAGTCCGGCCCTCGGGCTGCTGCTTGCCCTTGGACAGGTTCCGGCCGACATCCCCGAGGGGTTCGCCACGATTGCGACGTTCAAGGCGCAGGGTATGCCGCGGAGACGACGCCTCCTGCTCTCCGCCTCCTTCGCCGTCCCGATCCTGCTCGGCGCAACCCTCAGCTACTTCGCGCTCCGGGGGAGGCCGGAGATCTACACGCTCGGCCTGCTGGCGTTTACCGCCGGCATCCTGCTGACCGTGGCCGTGGAGGAGATCGTTGTCGAGGCGCACCGGGCCGAAGACGGACGGACCGCCTCCCTCTTCCTGGTCGGTGGCTTCGCGCTGTTCGTCGCGCTCGGCGAGTTTCTCGAGTCGCGGACGGCTGAGCGGGAGCGGGATGCACCGCCGGCGGCTGTGGTGCTCGCCGCCCCCGGAGCGTCAGACACGGTGCGTGGGGCAGCGCATGCCCTGCCGTACCCAGCCGCGGGCTCTCACGGATCCGTTCCGGATCCGCTCACATCCAGAACGCAGAAGAAGGTGGCTGCAACGTAGCCGACTGGCAGTCCGCCGACGACACGCACCCGGCCGCGACTGGTGGAATGTTCATCGTCGCCCCATGGACGGTGCGTCAGGCGTGTGGCGATCAGACACTCTCCGTGACCGGCGCATCGGGCGTGCGCGCGGCCGCCGAACGCTGACCGGACGTCCGTGTGCGTTCACCGGCGTTGCCATAGCTGAGAAGCCGTAGCGCGTTCGCGATCACCACCAGGGTGCTCCCTTCGTGGACCACCACCGCCGGCCCGATTCCGAACACGCCGGTCGTCGTCGCCACGACAAGAAGAAGAATGACGCCCAGCGAGATCGCGAGATTCTGCTTGATCACCGCTCGCGCCCTGCGACTCAGGCCGATCGCGAAGGGCAACCGGCCGAGGTCGTCTCCCATGAGCGCCACGTCCGCCGTCTCGAGCGCCGCCGCGGTCCCGGCGCCGCCCATCGCGATGCCGACGGTGGCATGCGCGAGTGCCGGCGCATCGTTGACACCGTCACCCACCATGGCCACACGTCCAGTACGCGCGAGTTCTTCAATCGCCGCGACCTTGTCCTCCGGCAGGAGCCCGGCCCGTACGTCGTCGACGCCCACTGCGTCGCCGACCGCGTTTCCAACGCCGGCGTTGTCACCGGTGAGCATGACGATTCGGCGGATGCCCACTCGTCGCAGCTCGTCGAGCGTCTCGCGCACGCCGGGCCGTGGCGCGTCGGCGATGCCGATGACACCGAGCCAGCCGCCGTCAGGCGCGGAAGGTTGCGCAGCGACCGGCGTGGCGCTGCCCGACCGAGATCGAACGATCACAGTCGTCCGACCTGCCGCTTCCAGCGTCGCGGCCGCGTTCCGCACCGCCGCGGGCACGTCATCGCCGGCTTCCTCGAACATGAGCAACCGGCCCACTTCGACCGTCGCATCGCCGATCGTGGAGCGGATCCCACGTCCCGTTACCGACACCAGGTCGCCGGCCTGTGGGACGTCCAGGCCACGCTGCTCGGCCGCCTGGAGAATCGCCCGGGCGAGCGGATGCTGCGACCGTCGCTCGACCGCCGCGGTCGTCGCGAGCAGCACAGCCTCGCTCACCCCGGGTGCCGGCCGGAGATCGGTCACCTCCGGCTCGCCGCGCGTGATCGTCCCCGTCTTGTCCAGCGCCAGCACGTCGATCGCGCCGAGGGCTTCCAGGTGGGCGCCGCCCTTGATGAGCACCCCGTTTCGCGCAGCCTGCGCGATGCCGGCGAGCACCGCGGCCGAATCCCGTCACGTCGGAAACGGTGGCACCGGCGAGCTCCGGGCCCGGGCGCAGCGCGTGGACGATTCGCGGCGCCATGAATGGCTGCACGACGGCGACTACTGTCGTCATACGAACATCCCTCCCCCGAGCTGCTCAGGCATGAGCGTGTGGTCTTCGCCGGTGACCCGCTGCACTGCCTCGCGCTCCA